>CAIOYO010000031.1 GCA_903862595.1 uncultured Opitutaceae bacterium
AAACGCGGCCCGTCGTTGAAGAAGATGATGGTGTCGTCGCCCCAACCGAGCTCGGCAGGCTGATGCTCCAGGATCGTGATGGTCTCCGCGAAGGACAGCCGCGGATGCCGCGGCGACCGCGCTGCCTCCGTAGGCTCCGCCTTCGTTGCTGGGCCGATCAGCCGTGAGGTTTCCTCCGAACCGATCGAGCTCAACACATGCGCGGCCGTGATCTCCTCCCCCGAGTCCAACTCGACGCCGACCGCGCGTCCGTCCCGGACGATGATCCGCCGCACACCACACTTCATGCGGCGCTCTCCCCCAGCCTGGCGGTACTTCTCCAACAGCACGCGCAGGATCACGCGAACCCCGTCGCGCGGCCGAGCGAAGCCCTCCAGGAAGAGGGCCTTGAACATGATCACGAACTGACTGAAGTCCATGTCCTCCGGTGTGGCGCTCCCATAGTACATCACCGGACAGAACAGCATGTCCTCGAGCAACGGGTCGCGGATGAACTCGCGGACCACGCTCCGCGCCGACCGGAAGCCGGAATCGAGGGCGACGTCGTCGTGCTGCCGAACGCGACTGACCAACCCACGAAAGCCGTCAATCTCCCGGGGAAACTGGGTGGCTACCGTGGACTCCAGCAACGCCGGATCGTTATTGAACAGAAGCTCGGCGCCGCCCTCCCCTCCGAAACGCACGGCGGACCGAAGCTGCTCGCACAGGGCGAACTCCGCGCGATCGATCCGGAGTTGGCGAAGGAGCTTTCCAAGCGGCGTACCCTTTACCTCGGGACGCACGAAATTCGTGACCGCATGCAGTCCCACGTCGTACTTCCGGCCGTCAAGACTGTAGAAGCCGTTCAGTCCGCCTGTGGCATTGTGGCGCTCAAAAATGCAGACGCGGCGACCGAAGTGCGCCAGCCGAATGCCCGCAGCAAGGCCCGCCATGCCGGCGCCGATGATAACTACATCGTAGTCCGAGGAACGGTTCATGGACGGATCGGATCAGGCCCCGGCTCCGCCAATGAAAAGGGCCGGGATGATCCCGGCCCGAAATCGGCGGAGACGCTGAAGGTCAACTCTTCGAGCCAAGCGCCGCAAACTTGGGCGCGAGGTACTCGCCGCAACTGTCCAACGTCGCCAGCTTCAAGTAGTCCGCCTCGGGCACCTCGATCCCGTGACGCTTACGCAATTCCATGACAATATCAAGGAAGTCCATGGAGTCGAGCTGCATCTGATCGCGAAGACGCACATCGGACTTCAGCTGCGAGAGATCCTCGTCAGGCGCGATGTCCGCAATGATGTCGAGGACCACCTTCTTAACTTCGTCGTGGGTCATAGTCGTAGAATTAGGTAGGTTAGCCGAGGAACCGGCGCACAATCAACGTGGAATTGATCCCCAGCATTCCGAAGGAATTATTGAGAATGGTGTCCACCCGTTCGACCTTCCGCGGCTGGTTGATCACGAGCCCCGGCAACGCGCACTGCGGATCCAGCTCCTCCACATTGATGGTTGGGTGGACGATGAGATCGTTGAACGAAGGCAGGTTGCCCGCGAGTTCGAGTGCGCCGGCCGCGCCCATGGCGTGGCCGATGAAGCTCTTGGTGTTGTTGATCCACGTCTCGGGACACCCCTCGCCGAAGACGGAACGAATCGCCTCGCACTCCTGAATGTCGCCCATCGGAGTGGCGGTGGCGTGGGTACTGACAATATGGATATCCTGAGCCTTCAGGCCGGAACGACTGAGCGCGGAGCGGACGCACTCGGCTTGGCGCGTGGGATTGGGCAGAACGTAGTCGGACGCATCGCTGTTGACGCAATACCCCGCGATCTCGGCGTAGATCTTTGCGCCGCGCCGGAGGGCGTCGTCGAGCCGCTCCAGCGTGTAAAGGGCGCCACCCTCGGAGATCACGATGCCGTTGCGGGCCTTGTCGAAAGGTCGCGATGCGCGATTGGGGTCCTCGTGGTGAGCCAGGGCGTTTTGCGACTTGAAACCAGCGTAGATGCCGAACGTATGGATGCTCTCGCTCACCCCGCCGCACACCGCGAAATCGACCTCTCCCAGGCGCAGGAGCTGAGCGGCATGGATCAGCCCCATGTTGCCGGCCGCGCAGGCTGCCCCGATCGTGTACGCCGGACCCGTCGTCCCTAGGCCCAGCGAAATCTCTCCCGCCGGGTTGTTGGCCACGGTTCGCGGATTGTGGTAGTGCGACCAGAACTTGGTGTCGTAGCCAAACTTCGAAATCGCGTAGATCTCATTCTCCGTCTCGACGTTGCCGTGCTCGGTAATGCCCACGAACACTCCGGTGCGGTCCTTGACCAGCTGCTCCGCCGAGAGTCCGGCATCCGCGAGAGCCTCGCGGGCGCAGTAGATGCCGATCGACCCCGCCCGCGTTCCCACGCGCAACTCCTTCTTCTTTTGGTACCGCAGTGGGTCGAAGTTACATACGCCCGCCAGCAGCGGTCCCATGTAACGGATCTCAGTCCGCGAAATTCGCGCCACCCCGGAAAGGAGGTTGCCGCGGTACTCCGCAAGACTGTTGCCGTTCGGCGCAGTTAAGCCGACGCCAGTAATGACGATACGAGGAAGACTCATCGGACGGTACGTAAAACGGCTAGCCAACCGTCCCTTGAGCGCAACACAAGCCTCGCCAGTTGGTTTCGAAATATCCATGAACGTTCTCGTCGCCGGCGGTGCCGGGTACATCGGCAGCCACTGCGTTCGCCAGCTGAGCGCCGCCGGGCATCGACCGATCGTCATCGATTCGTTGGTCTTCGGGCACCGCGAGGCACTTGCGCCAGATATTCGCTTCCATCAAGCGGACTTGGCGGACGAGGCGACCGTGCGCACGATTCTGCAAACGGAACGCATCGACGCGGTCATGCACTTCGCCGCATTCGCGTACGTCGGTGAATCGGTGAGCGATCCCTTGAAGTACTACTTCAACAATGTAGTCGCCACATTGCATCTACTGCGCGCCATGGTCGCAACCGGGGTGAACCGAATCGTATTTTCAAGCACCTGCGCGACTTACGGAATCCCCGAGGTGGTCCCGATTCTCGAGACCACGCCGCAGAGGCCGATCAACCCTTACGGTCGGACGAAATTCGACGTCGAAAGTACGCTGCGCTCGTTGCAGGCGTCACACGGTCTTCGGTTCGCGTGCTTCCGCTATTTCAACGCCGCGGGTGCGGCGGACGATGGAAGCCTGGGCGAGGATCACACGCCAGAGACACACCTGATCCCTTTGGCGATCGGCGCCGCACTCGGACGCAACCCGCCGTTGCAGGTGTTCGGCACCGATTATCCCACGCGGGACGGCACCTGCCTCCGCGACTACGTCCACGTCGACGATCTGTGCCGCGCACACCTTGCCGCCTTGCCGCTCCTCGATCGCGCGGGCACGGGGCTGTTCTACAATCTCGGCACGGGCCGGCCCACTTCGGTCTTCGAGGTGTTGGACGTGGTCGGCCGGCTCGCGGGTCGGCCCGTTCCCCGGACCCTGGCTACCCGACGGGAGGGAGACCCTCCGTCGCTGTACGCCGACTCATCTCTAGCGCAGAAGGAATTGGGTTGGACGCCTCGCTTCAATCACATCGATTCGATCGTCGAGTCGGCGTGGCAGTGGCACACCCGAAATCCGACCGGGTTCCGGCGTTGAACCGCCGATACCGCCGGCCGGTCACGGAATCTTGAGGCCCCATTCGTCGATCCGCTTGCGCAACGTGGCCCGGGTGATGCCCAGTTTCTCGGCCGCGCGGAGTTGATTGCCGGATTCGGCCTTGAGGACTCGCAGCGCCATCTCGCGCTCCAGGCGCTCGAGAATCGGTTCCGATCCGGCCGACAGCTCTCGGTGCACCCAGTCGAGTGCCTCCGTCAGCGTCAGGGCTTGGGCACCACTAGTCCCGGCGGCTGCTTCGGATGCCGGCGCGACGGCGCCGCTCTCCGCCGGCAACACCGCCCCCACCGAGTCGCGGATTTCCACGGGCAGATCCTTGAGCAGAATCGTATCACCCTGCGCGATCACCGCGCTGCGATAGATCACGTTTTCCAGCTCGCGCACGTTTCCGGGCCAACTGTATCGCACCAATACGCTCATGGCTTCCGGCGACACCTTGCTGGCACGGACCTTCCGCTGCTTGACGAGATTCTGGAGGCAGAAATCGACGATCTGCGGAATGTCGCCGTCACGTTCGCGCAGCGCCGGCATGCGGATGCGGACCACGTTCAGACGATAGTAGAGATCCTCGCGGAACGACTTGGCTCGCACCATTGCCTCGAGGTCCTTGTTGGTCGCGGCGAGGATGCGCACGTCCACGCGAAGGGTCTCAGTGCCACCGACGCGCTGAATTTCACCCTGCTGCAATACGCGCAGGATCTTCGTCTGAGTGGCGAGCGCCATGTCGCCGATCTCGTCGAGGAAGATCGTGCCCCCGTCGCACAGCTCAAACTTCCCCAGCCTCTGGCCAGTCGCACCGGTGAAGGAGCCCTTCTCGTGACCGAAAAGTTCGCTCTCGATCAGGTTCTCGGGGATCGCGGCGCAATTCACCGCGATGAACGGCTTGGAGGAGCGATGGCTGTGCTTCCAGATGGACCGCGCGACCAATTCCTTTCCGGTGCCGCTCTCGCCCGTAATCATCACGGTCACGTCACTGGCCGTCACCTGACCGATGACCTTGAACACATCCTGCATGACCGGAGAAGCGCCCACGATCCCCTCCTTGTAATCCTCGCTGTTGAGGCTCGGCTTGTAGTCGACCGCCGCCCGCATGTCCGCTCCCGCTTTCAGGGCGTTATCGACCAAGGTCAGCACCTTCTGTGGATCGAAGGGCTTCATGATGTAATCAAAGGCCCCATACTTCATGGCCTCGATCGCCGTCTGCGCAGTGCCAAACGCCGTCATCAGAATCACGAGCTGGCGCGGATTCGCGGAGCGGATGTGCTGCAGCGCCTCGAGACCGCTCATGCCCCCCATCCGAATATCCAAGAAAACGACGTCCGGGGGCGACTTCTTGACGGCGACGATACCTAACTCGCCGCTTGCCGCTTCGCTCACTTGCCAGCCACGCGACGAGAGGACTCGCGCGAGCGAGTAGCGGATCTCGGCGTCATCATCGATGACCAGAATCGTAGGACGCTTGGCGGAGTCTTCAGGCATGGCGAATGCGGGGCATCCAAGCAATCCGCCCGCCAAAGGCGAGAATCCGCTGCGGCGAACAGCGCGACCGTTTCCCGCCGAAGGCCTGCAATATCAGGCCATCACACCTTGATGAAGATGCCCTTCAAATTCATGTCGAGCTGCTGCGGGTTCGGCGAGAACCGCAGCGCATCGCCCTTGGAGATCTTTCCGGCGCGCACCAGGCGGAGCAAATCGCGGTTGAAGGCGAAAGTTCCCGACTCGTTGCCGCTATCCAGAAGCCCTTGAATACGCTCGAACTGCCCCTCGAGGAGAAGATTCCGCACGGTCGCGTCTGCGTGCAGGACCTCGTTGGCAGGCAGCCGCCCTCCGCCTTCGAGCGCGGGGATGAGCTTCTGGCAAATGAAGCCCCGCATCGATCCCGCAATCTGCCGCCGGGCCTGCAACTGCTGATCCGGAGGGAAGAACTCAAACAGACGCGTCAAGGCCTGCGAGGTAGAGCCCGCATGCAGGGTCGAGAAGACCAGGTGCCCCGTCTCGGCGGCGCTCATTGCCGTCTCGAACGTCTCCCGATCGCGCATTTCGCCGATGAGGATCACGTCAGGATTCTGACGGAGGACCGACCGGACCGCCTGGCTGAAGTCCGGCACATCCAGCCCCACTTCGCGCTGCTGGAACACCGACTTGTCATCCTGGAAGGTGTACTCAATCGGATCCTCGATCGTGATGATGTGACGGTCCTGGTTTCGGTTAATCCAGTTCAGGAGTGCCGCCATCGTCGAACTCTTGCCCGACCCCGTTGAGCCGCAGACGAGCACAATGCCGTCCACGGCCCGGGCAAGGCGGAGCAGCGGCTCTGGCTGCAGATTCAGTTCCTCGATCGTCGGGACGCGATTCTTGATGTGCCGAAAAACAACGCTGACCTGGCCACGCTGCCGGAAGGCATTCACGCGAAAACGCCCGACATCCTCCGCGACGTACGAGAAGTCGACCTGCCCGTCCTGCTCCCATCCGCGACGGAAGGAAGGCGGAATGACCTGGTCGACGAAGGCGCGTACTTCCTCTTCAGCGATGATGTCCATCTCCACCGGCTTCAATCGCCCGGAAAGCCGGACGAAACCAGGCTTGCCAGCCTTGATCACGATGTCGCTCGCACCGCTTTCAACCGCCAGTCGGAGGAGGTCCTCGATCAGCTCGGATTGTGCGCTCATAGGGGCCGGGAGAGAAAAAAACGTTGCGATCCCATGGGGGTGGTCTGGTTTGCTCCGCAGGTTTTTACTCCATGAAGCTCCGCCCCCTCACTGGCGCGATCACCGCGCTCATCACGCCGTTCAAGGATCAAGAGGTCTGCCATGAAGACCTTAAACGGCTCGTGGAGTACCAGATTAAGTCCGGAATCGACGGTCTCGTCCCCGTGGGAACCACTGGGGAGTCGCCCACGCTCGACCACGAGGAGCACCTTGATGTCATTCGGGCCGTGATCGCCACCGCCCGCGGCCGTGTACCGGTGATCGCCGGCACGGGCTCCAACTCCACTCGGGAGGCCGTTGATCTCACCGCCCTCTCCCATGCCGCCGGAGCCGATGCCATGCTGGTGGTCGCTCCCTACTACAACAAGCCAAGCCAGGAAGGCCTTTTCCAACACTTCTGTGCGGTCGCTGACGCGACCGATCGGCCGATCATCCTCTACTCTATTCCCGGCCGTTGCGGCATCGAGATCAGCGTTGGCGTGGTCGAGCGCCTCGCGCGCCGCTATCGTCACGTCCGCTGGATCAAGGAGGCGGGCGGTTCAGTGGAGCGCGTCGACCTTCTGAAGCAAGCGATGGGCAAGGACCTCACCGTCCTGAGTGGCGACGATGGCCTGACCGTTCCTTTCATGGCCGTTGGCGCCGAGGGTGTCATCAGCGTCGCCTCGAATCTCCTGCCACGTGAGGTCACCCGTCTGACCCGTTTGGCACTGGGCAACGACTTCGCCAGCGCCGGGAAGCTGCACCGGCGCCTCTTCCCGGTCTTCAAGGCCCTTTTCATCGAGCCCAATCCGGTTCCCGTGAAGGCCGCTCTGGCCGCCGCTGGCCGCATTTCCTCCGCCGAGGTCCGTGCCCCCCTCAGTCCGCTCCTGCCCGCCTCCCAAAAGGTGCTCGCCCAGGCCCTGTCGGACCTGCGAGCCTGAGGCCATGGCCCTCTCCATCAGCATTGTCGGCGCCAAGGGACGCATGGGCCAAGCCATCGCCGCCGCGGCCGAGGCAGCGGGCCACCGAATCGCCGCGCGGGTCGATACGGGCGACGCCCTCGTCGATGCGTTCACGACGGGCGATGTCGTCGTTGATTTTTCCTTTCACCAGACGACCCGTGCCGTGCTCGAACTGGCGGTGGCTCACCAGCGGCCATTGGTAATCGGTACGACCGGGCACGCGACCGCCGAGAAGCGCGAGCTCGCTGACCTCGCGCAGCGCATCCCCTGCGTGTGGGCCGGAAACTACTCCGTGGGCGTAAATCTCTTGTTTGCCCTGACGCAGCGCGCCGCGGCGGTGCTGGGAACCGACTACGATTGCGAGGTCGTCGAGATGCATCACCGGTTCAAGAAGGATGCTCCGTCCGGAACGGCCGCCCGTCTGCTCGAGATCATTCTGCAGGAACGCAAGCTGAGCGAGTCCGCACTCCGCCATGGCCGCGAGGGCATCGTCGGTGAGCGCACATCCTCCGAGGTTGGCATCCATGCGCTGCGCGGCGGGGATGTCGTGGGTGATCACACGGTGATGTTCGCCGCGCTGGGTGAGCGTCTCGAACTGACGCACAAGGCGTCTGATCGCAGCATCTTCGCCCGCGGCGCCATCCGCGCTGCGGAGTGGGTCATCGCCCGGCCGAGCGGCCTGCACGACATGCAAGACGTGCTCGGGCTGCGTTCGTCATGATTACGTCGATCCAGGGCGTCCTCGCTGCGGCGACACCCCTGTCCGCGATCATCGAGCTCAATGGGCTCGGCTACGAGGTGCATATCCCGGTGACCACGGCGGAACGCCTTCCGGGCGTCGGCTCCACGGTCAAGCTCTACACCCACGTCATCTATCGCGAGGACGCCCAGACGCTGTACGGCTTTGCCACCGCGGAGGACCGCGATTTCTTCCGACTGCTCATCGATCATGTGACCGGCGTCGGTCCCAAGTTGGCCACGTCGATCATGAGCAAGCTGTCCGTCGCCTCGCTGGAATCCGCGATCCGCGCTGGAGATCTCGCGTTGCTCGCGAAGAGCCCCGGCATCGGCAAAAAGACGGCCGAGCGCCTGATCGTCGAATTGCGCGGCAAGCTCGGCCCGGGGAGCGGCACAGCGGGAGGTACCGTCTCATCCGCCGAGGCCTCGACCACACCGTCCGCTTCGAGCGGAGGCAAGGCCTCGACCCGGAGCGCCGATGCCGTAAAGGCCTTGATCGCCCTCGGCTACAAGGCGTCGGACGCCGATGAAGCGGTCCGTCACGCCGCGCTTGGCCTCGGTGCTGACGCGACGACGGAGCAATTGATCAAGCGGGCCTTGGCCTAGCCTCCCGTGATCGGGACGGATCCCGAGCAGAGCCTAGCGCTGAAACTGAAAGGCCGTCATCTCCAGCGTCGCGCCAAGCGGGCGCTGACTCGGCGACACCGGCTCGACGGCGCGCACTGACGTGGCGCGATCGCCAAATCGCAGTTCCTCGGGCCGGGGCGCGCGCACGGCGGGCAAGCGCACCTCATCGAGCCACGAAAGATCCGCCGAAGCCACTGCGACGAGCGCAGATCCGGCCTCGCGCTCCGCCGATGCCGGCATCCACAGGGAGCGCATCCGCAGGCCGCGCGGTTCGGCCGGAGCAGGCACCGTGACATCCCACATCTCCAAGGCGGACGCATCGCCCCCGCGAGCCACCGTCGCGGGCGTCGAAGTAGCGGCGGAGGCGACCGATGCCGACGCCTGAGGCGTGCCAGAGGGAACGGATCGATCCAAGCTCATTGCCACCATGACGGCGAGCCCGGCCGCGGCGCCGGCTCCGGCAACCCAGGACCACCCGGCCCACCACGATCGATCCGGCCGTGCATCGTCGGAGCGAAGCCCACGCAAGGTCCGAACCGCCTCGGCGGTGCGCGGAGCCAACGCACGATCCGCCTCCAAGAGGCGCTCACATCCGCGCTGGAGGGCACGGTACTCCCGCAGCGTCTCTCGACGCGCGGGGTTGCGTTGCAGCTCCGCATCCAACTCTGCCGCTTCGCCCTGCGTGAGCTCGTGGTCCACGTAGAGGTTCAGCAATTCGACGAATCGCGACTCCTTCATTTCGACTTTTCTCCAATTTTCTCGCGGAGACTTTCCCGCGCCCGCGCGATGCGGCTTTTCACTGTTCCCACTGAAATTCCGAGAATCGAAGAGATCTCCTCGTACGACAGATTCTTCACGTTCCGAAGGACCAAGATCTCACGGTGCTTGGACGAGAGCTTCTCCATTCCCACCGCGATCCGATCCACGAGCTCCTGAGTGACCGTGAGATCATCGGGCGACTCCTGTTCGCTGGCGAAAACTTCGGAGAGTGGCGTCGCTCCGTCCTCCCCCACCGGTTGGTCGAACGAGATCGTCTGATCCCGCTTCCGGCGCCACCAATACCAGTAGCGGTTCCGAGCAAGATTGGTCGCAATCTGGTAAAGCCAGGTGGAAAAAGCCGAATCTCCCCGGAAGTTGGCCAGCCCGCGATGGGCCCGAATGAACGCATCCTGAGTCACCTCTTCCGCATCCTGAGGATTGCGAAGCAACTGCAGCACCATCGCGTAAATCCGGTCCCAATGGCGGCGGACCATTTCGTCGAACGCCGACTGATCCCCCGACTTGAACCGGACGATCAAATCGCGATCAAGGGCAACATCCTGCGCTTTGCTGGTCATACGCTCAGAGGCGTTCTGACGTGTTTCGTCGCCGATTGTTCCCACAGAAATACGCGTTGGGGCACGAAGGGTGCCGGGACCGCACCGCGCATATGGACCCCCGAAGCGCCCCCGGGCCAGCCAAAAGTGCCTGCGTCGCCGGGATCGGATTTCTGCTTGCCCGTCGGATTCGCCCGCGCGACAGTCCCCTTCCCTCTGGGTATCCGAGTCGGTGGACCGGAGAATCGTTCTTTCCTTCCTTCGCGGCCTGCAGCCGTACTCCGTCGCGCCGGGTGTTCCTTTTCCGGCCTCCCCCGGGACTTCCGGGCTGATAGCTCAATGGTAGAGCAGCGTCCTTTTAAGTCGTTGGTTCTGGGTTCGAATCCCAGTCAGCCCACCACCTCGCCCCCGCAGCCACGCGCTCGCTCGGGGTTTCAATTACAAATCAGTGAGCCGAGCCTCAGTGATCCCCGATTCGAACTGTTCGCATGGATTCCCGATCCCTCCATCCCCCTGCGCGGATTGTATTGTGTACAAAGGGCACTAGCTTCGTAAAAGCTTTGTAAAATCCGAGATGTTGGTCTGGTTCCATCCGTTTACCTCTTCTAGGTACTTGCAAGGTAGCTCATCCCGGTGGAATTCTCTCGCTCTTTTGGAAACCATGAAACGGCTCGTCATCGTTGAGGATCAAACCGCCATCCGCGAGATGCTGGTGGAGATTCTGCGGACCGATCCCAACTACCAGTTGGTCGGTGAGAGCGGTGACGGACAGGCCGCGTATACACTGTGTGTCGAGAAACAGCCCGATGTGATTGTGCTGGATGCGAAGCTGCCAGGGCTCAATGGCGTGGATCTCCTGCGCCGGCTGACCAAGCAGCTGCGCAACCTTCGCGTCCTCGTGTTTTCTGGCCACGAAAACCCGATGCTCGTGCGCGAGATGCTGGAGGCAGGCGCGCACGGATTCGTTGAGAAGACCGCCGGTTTGCTTGAGTTCAAGAAGGGTCTCGAAACGGTGGCGACTGGCGGTACTTACTTCGGACCGGCGGTCGCGGCACTCCTGCGCAACGTGGTCGCAAATCCCTCCGCGAGCGCCTCCAGCGACTTTCTCACCGACCGGGAGCGCGAGATCCTCCAACTGGTGGCCGAGAGCCACAGCACCAAAGAGATCGCCGCCAAGCTGAACATCAGCGTCAAGACGGTGGACAATCACCGCACCAACCTGATGCGGAAGCTCAATCTCCACGACGTCGCCAGCCTCACCCGGTACGCCTTGGAGATCGGCTTGATCGAGCCGAAGAAGCTCACCTAGTCGACGAAGGTACCTCAGCGCGGATCTCCGCCACCGCGCAGGACGTCGCGCACCAAGGCCTGAGGGCGCTGGTTCACGGTGATGAACATGCGGCCAAGGTACTCGCCCATCACCCCGAGCATCACCATCTGGACGCCGGAGAAAACGAGCAGGGCCGCCATGAGCGAGCCCCAGCCAAACGCGGGGCCCGTGCCGCGCCACCACCAGTAGAGCACCACCGCCAAGGCCAGGAAGCCGGCCGCAGCCAGCACCAGGCCCAGAAGGGTCGCGACGCGGAGCGGGAGAACCGAGAAGTTCACCAGCGTGCTCAGCCATAACCGGAGCAGCTTGCGCAGGGTGTACCCGCTCCGGCCGAACTGCCGGGCACGATGCTGGACAGGGAGCGCACCGATGCGCTGCGTGACCTGCAGAAGTAGCCCATCCAAGTACGGAAAAGGTCCGTTGTTCGCCGCCACGGAACGCGCCGCAAATGCGCTGACGCAGCGGAAACTCGAGAGGTACAGGCCACGCGGCTTGTCCAGAGCCCAGTCCGTCAGTCGGTTGGTGAGCGTACTGCCCCAGTTGCGCCACGCCGCGTGGCGCTTGACGTCATAGTCGCCGAACACCACATCGAGTTCTTCGGTCCGCGCCTTCGTCCACAGGCGCAGCGCCTCCGCAGGCGGATTCTGGCCGTCATCGTCCAAATTCACGATGTAGGCGCCACGCGCGTGCCTCCAGCCCGTCAGCACGGCGTTGTGCTCGCCGTAGTTGCGCGCGTGCTCCACGAGGAGAACGGGGATCGCAATCTCCTTGAGCAATCCTCGGCACACCGACGACGTGCCGTCCCGGCTGCCGTCGTTCACAAGGACGATTTCGTGCCCGCCGGGAACATCGAGCGCGGCGATCTCCCGCACCAGCGAACCGATGGTGTCGGCGCTGTTGTACAGCGGGATCACGAAACTGAGGGCGCAGTCGGTCATGGCAGCGTCACACGTAGTGTCCGCGCTCGCGCCGATAGAAGGCAAGCGTGCGTCGCAACGCGGCGCGCAAGCCGGTCCGTGGCCGCCAGCCGAGGGCTTGCTCGATCCGCGACCAGTCGGCGTAGAAGCCACCGATGTCGATTTTCTTCCGGTCCGCTGGGAACGCGCGCACCTGGAACGTCCCGCGGCCGTTGATTTCGACGAGGATCTCCGCGAGCTCTTTAAGGGTCACCGGCGGAGGGCCGCCCAGATTGAACACCTCGCCCGCCGCCGCCTCCGTTGCGCCGGCCAGGAGGAGGGCGTGAACGCAATCATCGACATACGTGAAGTCACGCAGTTGCTCGCCGCCCCAGACCTCGAAACTCCGATCTTCAAGGAGCGCCCGGATCCAGACCCCAACGAAGGTTTGGCGCGCATCCTTGATCCGCATCCGCGGCCCGATGGTATTGGTCAGTCGAAGAACCGTGCTTCGCACGCCGTGAACCTGGTGGTAGAGAAGGTGGTACTGTTCGCCCGCGAGCTTGTTGATGCCGTTCACGTCCACCGGCCGCAGGGGATGGTCTTCGCCCACCGGCAGATGGTCGGGCCGCCCGTAGAGTTGACGGGTGCTCGCAAAAACGACGCGGATCTCCGGCGCGTGGCGCCGACACGCCTCCAAGATCGAGAGCTGCGCGCGGGCGTTGATTTCCAGGTCGGTCTCGGGATCGACCATCGAATCCATGTGGCTGGTCTGACCGGCAAGGTTGAAGAGGTAGTCCTGCCCGCGCACGAACACTGGAAGCGAGTGCCGATCCCGCACATCCGAGATGTTCACTTGGATCACGCCTTCGAGTCCGGCGAGGTTCCGCAGATTTCCGCCGTACTCCGGGATCAGCGAATCCACCACGGTCACGCGGGCTCCATAGGAAGCGAGACGGCGCGCGAGATTCGATCCGATGAAACCCAAGCCACCCGTGATCAAGGCGCGGCGGCCCCGATACGCGCGGGCCAGTTGCCGTTCGTCGAGATGCTGGGGCTTAGTCTCGGCTTTCATTCGTCCCCCCGATCAGGCGCGTTCAGGACCTTCACTTCAATTCCATATGCAGCGAACCCAAGTGGGCGCCGATCGTTGGGGCCAACCAGGGTGGGAGGCGTCGGCGACCGCAACTGCACCGAGGTCGTGCCCGGCGAGATGCGGATCGAGGGCACCCTCACCCACTCCAGCTCGGTGCCAATCGATACGGTTCGACGCCGGCGACCGTTGATCCAGATCTCGAGGTTCCGCGGCTCCACGCTGCGCGCCTGGAAGCGGAACGCCACATCCAGGGGCCCCGACTGCGGGTTCTCGATCACGATCTCGGCATCGCCCCTGGTCCAGTGCCATCGGGCATTCGCCCGTGGGATCTGTTCGCGCTCGTACCAGCCTTCGCCGAACTGCGCGCTGATGAAGTGAGGGCTGCGGGTCCACACGAGCGAATAGGGGCGCTCCAACTTGACGGGCGCCGAGGGCTCTGGGGGGACGACCGAGATCACGCCGTCAAGCAGATCCCACTCCCCGCGCAACGGCGTGTTCAGGCGACCCTCATAGGTGTGCGTCGGGAAGTAGTGCGCCTTGCGGAGGAGGAACGAATTGGCCCAAAGTCGCGACCAGAAATCCGCCACGCGGAGATTGATCGAGGTGACCTCAGGTGCTCTCTCGATGGCCTGCAACGAGACCAGCCCACGGTCTACCAAGTAGGGCGGATTCCGCAGCCGCTCGGCGAAGCGGAGCGACCCGAGCAGGTTGGCACCGACAAGCGCGATGGCGCCGGCCCCGGTCAGAGCGACAACGAGACGGCGGCGGGAACGCAGATGCACAAGCCAGAAGCAGAGCCCCGCCAAAACTCCGGGATAGAATGCTGCCAGCAGCTTGTAGGCATCGTAGCTGCCATTCGTGCCCTGCGCACGGGCCTGGATCAGCAGGATCGCATACCCCGACAAGATCGGCACCGTCAGGCAGAGAGCGAGGAACGCCAGTGAACGACGCCTCCGCAGCGCCACGGCTAACGCAATGAGGAACGCCGCCATCACCACGGCCGACAGCACCCAGCGAACCCGAGTGTCGTAGCCCTGCAGCAGGACGCCTCCCACGATGCCGACCCATCCCTCCGGCGACAGCGCGGGGATCTTCCAGCCGAAGTTGTACTGACGAAGCAACAAGAACCGCTCGGCCAGCCCGGCAACCCGTTCCGGCATCAGAAAGGTGGATACAGCAAGCGGTGCCAGCATTCCGGCCCACCAGCGCCCGAGGCGCGCATAGGTCCCAGCCCACATCGACCAACCCACGGCAAACGCGGCCGCAGGAAGCAGACATAACAGAATCATGAAATTGTACGCCCCGAGGAGGAGGGTGTACGCCACGACCAACAGAATCCCGAGCTCGAAGCCGCGCCGCAACGTCGCCCCGGTCCGCCACAGCACCACGCCACTCCACGTCAGTAGGCCCAACGCGACCGCCGCCACCAACTGACTCAGGGCGACGTGCGCGACCGCGTACCACAGCAGCGGCGAAAACCCGTACACGGCCGCGACGGCCACGGCGCCGACGGAGCCGATCCGCAGAGCGGAACGCGCCAGCAGGAACGCCACCGGGACCCCCAGGGCGAGGAAAACCCCTCCCAGCAGCGAAATCAGCTCAAACGGCTCCCGTCCGAGAAGCGTGGCATTGAGGGCGGCAATGGCGGACGGCGTGAAGTGATTCAGGCGAACCCAATAGTCGTGGAAGTTGTCGACCGACAGGATTCGTACGACCTCGGTCAGCCCCATGAAGCCCTCCCGATCGCCGGCGGCGAACTCACGAAACACCCGCGCGCCCGCCGCATAATCCGCGGCATCACAGCTCCCCAGGGAAAACGAGGTCAGGCGACGCGAGGCGGACGACATCGATCCAGCCACGACCAACAGGACCGCGAGCATCACCAAGCCGACGCCGCGTAATCGCACCAAGGCGCGCCAGTCGGGAACGCCACGTCGCCAGCACGCGAGCCCCAGCAGGGCCAGCGGCAGGATCAGGGCAAACCGACCATAGACATCCGTGCCCGCTAGGTCAGTGTGCGCTCCGGCCCACACCACCGCCGCCTGGAGCGCGAGACCGCAGGGGGCGATGAACAGGGGCCAAAGCATCCGCCACCGCCGCGGCGTCGCCAGCCAGGCGAGACCGAAGCCCCAGAGGAGCACGCTGCCCACGAGCGCGAAGGCGGCCACGAAGAAAGCCATGGAGGGGTCGGTCCAGAACGTGCCGCAGCTTCCGCCGCGATGAAAGCGGAAAGTTCCGATGCCGTCACATCAACGGCGCTCGGCCACCAACAGCAGCGACGAGCCCCAAGCCCAGCGCCCGCCCCGCTCCAGCCAAGCATGCTCAAGGTTCATCAGCCCGCCCATCGCTCGATCCACAAGGGAGGAGGTCGCTTGGACGTCACTGCCCGCGAATCGTGGGAACACCTTACGCCGTGCGACAACGAGCGGAAAGGTCAGGGCATTCCAATGCGTGAGGCGTTGCACGGCAAAGCCCGCCCCCTCCGCCAACCGGCGAAGCTCGTTCGCGGCGAAACGGTGGCGCGTCTGACACGCCTCGTCATGGTACGACCAAAGCCAGCGATAGGCCGCCACGTTCAGCACCAGCGTCCCCCCGGAACGAAGCACGCGATGACATTCGGAAAAAGCGCGCTTCACCTCCTCCGGATACGACACCTGCGAAATGACATCTAGCGCCGTCACCGCATCAAAGGCCGCGTCAGGAAAGGGAAGCTGAGTGATCGATCCCTCGCGGATGCCCGCCGCCGGTAGCCGAGCCTTGGCCAGGCGACAGGCCAGCGGCATGAAGTCGATACCCGACCAGTTCCACTGGGGCAGGTCCGGCATCAGGCGACCCATGAACCCCCCGGTGCCGCACCCGGCATCCAGCAGCGTCGTGGCAGCACTAGCCGCGTGACGGCGCAGGAGTTCGCGGCGTGCATGCGCATGCAGCGAACGGAAGTACCAGTGGCGATCCTCCACTTCGGCGAGCCGCAAGTATTCATCCGTCTGCACGGCGTTACGATGCAGGTCGGCCGGTATCGGCGGCAAGATTAACCATTGCCGGGCCATCCGCACGGCCTGCATGCTTCCTGCGTTCGCCCCCGTTCGACCGTGGTTCGTTCCCTGTACTCGTTTCTTCAGAGCCCGACCGGGCGCATCCTGCGCACGGGCCTTTCGATCGGACTCGTCGCATTGTTCGTGGGGTTGATTGACTGGAGCGCGCTCGGCGAATTGCGCCAGCGGCTCCGGTGGGATCTCGCCGCTTGGGCGCTACTTTTTGCAGTGGCAGCCTACCCTTTGCATGGCCTGCGCTGGCACCTGCTGCTCCGTGCGCAAGGCCTCGAAATCAGCCATGGCTGGACGCAGGCGGTGAGCTGGATCGGAGGCTTCTACAATTCGCTGCTGCTCGGAGGGGTCGGCGGTGACGCGGCCCGCGCCGTCTATGCTTTGCGCGCCTTTCCAGAGCGGAAGGCGGCCGCCATGGCGAGTCTGGCCATGGATCGGGTGATGGGCCTGCTGGTGCTCTTCGCACTGTGCGCCGGCTTGCTCGTCGGTCTGCTGCCGAGCCATGCCGATTCCGTCGAACTCCAGTCCTTGGGCCTCCTCGCCGTGGGCGGCGCGGGAAGTCTCTGCATCGTCTGCGGCCTCGGGTTGTTCGGGTCGATCCATCGCTGGCCCAGCGCTGTTCGGCGACGCCTCGGACCCGAGCGGTTGAATGCGATCGAAGCGCTGCGGTTGCGCACCCTCGCTGAACCAGGGCGTCACGCGCTCGCGCTCGGGTGCAGCCTCGCGATTTGGTGGGTGGACTTCGTCTCCATCTGGCTGTTGGCAGCCTCGGTCGGTCTCGAACTTCCGTTTCTCGAGTGCAGTGTCGCGGCGGCCGCCGCCTATGTCGCCACGGTCCTGCCAATCAGCATTGGCGGCCACGGGGTGCGCGAGGGCGCCCTGCTCGCCACGCTGGCCGCTCTCGATCTCGTAGCCGCGAGCGGGCCGACCCGGGACCCCGCTCTCCTGCTCGCGACGTCGGTGTGGGCTGTCACCATCGCCTGCAGCCTGATCGGAGGGGTGACGTTGCTTTTATGGTCGAACCCGGCGCCAGCCAATCCGCGAATCTGAAGGCGACAACGCCTGGGCAGCGCGCCCGCAGTTATTCCCGGAGCCAGTGCGCGCCCAAACCGAAGCCGCGATGCACGGAAAGCTTTGCGTCAGGGCCAGTGCCATTGCACAAACGGCGCTCCTTTAGCATCCTCTGATCCGCGCCATGGCCCTGCACACGCTCGAACGCTCCCGATCCGAGGGCCTCTTTTTTGACGGCGAGGACCTTCCGGGTGCATGGCTGCGCGAGCGCGCGCAGCTGAGACTGCCTCCGCTCCGCGGCCTGCAGGCTATCCGTCTCGAGGGCGAACTACTGCCGTGCGCGTCCGCGCCATCCGTCGGTTTGCGCGCGCGCGTCGGCATAGCCCACGCCGCCCTTATCCCGCAGTCCCCGGGCCCGTGGCAGTTGGTGCTACGCCTGCCGCAGGGTTCGACCGGCGCGGAGACGATCACGCTCGAACTCCTCGGCGTGACCTTCACCAACGCCTTGGCGTGGTTGGGACGCGTGACCGGGATCGCACGACTGCAGCCCTACCGCCGGCAGTCTGGCAATCGCCGCCTCCGCATCACGCGGATCGCCACCGAGGACGGCATCACCCTGTACGATTTTTCCGGCGGGGCCGCACGCCTCGATGGCGCGTTCGTTCGCAATCATCTCTCGCTGGGACTGAACGTCGCCGGCTTTCTCACGGCCCATCTGGGCATCGGAGAGAGCGGGCGCTGCATGGTGCGGGCGGCGGACGCTGCGGGAATCGCCGTCACCCCGATCGACTTGCGGCTCCCGTGCAAGAATCCACGCGCGGATCGCTCGCTGGAGGCGCGCCTGCG
>CAIOYO010000032.1 GCA_903862595.1 uncultured Opitutaceae bacterium
ACGCAGCTCACCCGCCGCAGCGCCAACCGGACGCACCCGCGCCGCCAGACCGGCGAGCGTCGGGCTGCTGAAAACGTCGCCCGCCCCCAGGCGCCACCCCGCCTGCGCAAGCAGCGAGACCAGCCGAAGGCTGAGGATGGAATCTCCCCCCGCTTGGAAAAAGTCATCCTCCAGAAAGGCCTCGCGTACCGCGAGGGTGCGACACCACGCCTGGGCCACGGCACGCTCGGCCTCGGTCCGGGGAGCGGTTCGATTACCCCGTTCGGTGACGACCTCCGCTTCGGGCGCGGGGAGCGCCCGACGATCCAACTTGCCTCCCGGGGTCAGCGGTATCCGGTCAAGCCGGACCACGCGAGCCGGGATGAGAGCATCGGGCAGCACCGCCCGCAGCGACGCGATCGCGTCGTTCTCCGCGAAGGGCGCCGGGGCGACGACGTACGCCACGATCTGCCGCGCACCGCTCGTGCCTTCCCGCACCGCGGCCGCCGCCGCGGTGACACCGGAAAGGACCGCAAGGCGCGATTCGAGCTCACCGAGCTCGACGCGCTGGCCTCGGATCTTGACCTGACCGTCGCGCCGCCCGACGAAATAGAGTCCACCGTCCTCGCCGCGACGGGCCAGATCGCCGGTGCGGTACAGCCGCGCTCCGGGCACTGAAGAGAAGGGATGCGGGATGAAACGCTCCGCGGTCAGCATCGCTTGGCCGAGATAGCCACGCGCGAGCAGGGCTCCGCCGATGCAGAGTTCGCCCGCGACCCCGGGCAGCACGGGCTCAAGGTCGGGATCCAGCAAGTAGACCTCGGCATTGGCCACCGGCGCGCCCAACGACACCTCACCTTCCGGAGCGCAGCGCGCGAAGGTCGCATCGATCGTCGCCTCGGCCGGGCCGTAAAGATTCACCAGCTCGACCTCCGGCAGAGCGGTCAGGAACCGATCACGCGTCGACGAGCGCAGCGCCTCGCCTCCGCTGAACACGCGCCGCAACCGCGGCACGCCTCCACGCACCACCTCCTCGATGAAGAAATCGAGGACCGACGGAACCAGCTGGAGCACGGTGACGCCGTGCATCCGCACCGCCTCGGCGAGATACGCCGGATCATGCTGTCCACCGGGCCGCGCCATCACGAGGCGGGCTCCGGCCAGCAGCGGCGCCCAGAATTCCCAGACCGACGCGTCAAAGCTGACCGGCGTCTTCTGCAGGACCGCATCGGCCGCCGAGACCGGGAAGGTCGCCTGCATCCAAGCCATGTGATTGACGATCGCCGCGTGCGGCACCGCCACTCCCTTGGGCCGGCCGGTCGAACCCGAGGTGAAGATCACATAGGCAAGCTGCGCCGGACTGATCTCGATCGCGGGGGCCGCCGTCGCCTCGCGGGCGATCTCCGGCCACACGCTCCGCCACTCCACCGCGCCCGATGCGAGCGCACTGGTCTCGGCGAGGACGAGCTTCGACGCACTGTCCTGTAGCATCTCGGCAACGCGGGCAGCGGGGTACGCAGGATCGATCGGCACGTAGGCCGCACCGGCCTTGAGGACGCCGAGCAGGGCCACAACCAGATCCGTGGATCGCTCGAGGGCGACCGCGACGCGATCATCGTGACGCACGCCTCGACGGCGCAACCAATGCGCCAGCTGGTTGGCGCGGCGCTCCAGCTCCGCGTAGGTCACAGTCTCACGCTCCGAGACCACCGCGGGGGCCTGTGGGCTTCGCGCCACCTGCGCGCTAACCAACGCCGCGAGGGAGCGCCCCTCCTCCGCGAAATCGACCGATTCCCCGAGCGATTCGAGGAAGACTCCGGCGCGTTGCGGACCTGCGAGCAAAGGAAGGGCTCGCCACTCGGATGCCGGAGCCTCCGCGATTGCTTCCAAGACACGGCGGAATAGCCCGGGGATGGCCTCGATCAATCGGGCGTCCAGAGCCTCGCCCGAACAAGCCGCCACGCCGCCAAGAGAGCCATCCTTCGGATCCACGCCAAAGTTGACCGCGATCGTGAAGTTCGTCTCCTCACGCGCCCGCGTTCCCAGGCGTTCCAACGCGCTCAGGCCGCCCAAGGCATCGTAAACGTGGAAGTGGACGAAGTTGAAGTCGGTCGCGAAGAGCGGAGCTCCGCCCTGGCGTTTCTGGATCTCCGCGAGCGGCAGCCGCCGGTGCGGCAGCAGCGCGGTCTCCGCCGCGAAGACCGCCCGGACGAGATCCGCCCAGCTGGCCGCGTGCTCGAGCTGCACGCGGAAGGGAACCGTGTTCAGGAAGAGTCCCGCAATGCGCTCCGCTCCCGCCACCTCCGGCCGGCCGTTCGTGACGAGACCCGTGACCACGTCGTGGCTGCCGCCGAGGGCCGCGAGCACGCGGGCGTGAGCCGTGAGCAACACCGACTTCAGCGGCACGCCCAGTCCCTCCGCCACGCGCGTGAGCGCCGCGGACAAGGCTGCGGACATCACCAGCGGCCGCTGCACCATGCCCAAGCGGGACGAACTTCCGGGTCCGGGTCGGGGCAGGTCAAGCAACTCAGCCCCTTCCAGCGCCTGCTCCCAGAAGCGGCGCGTACCCGCATCCGCCAGCGCCGCGCGCTCCAGCGCAACGTAATCGCGGTAGCCGACCGGGATCGCCGGCGCCACCGCCGGCGCATCTCCCTTGCCGATTCGCGCCAGATAATTCTGGAAGAGCTCCGTCAGCAGCGAAGCGAGCGTCCATCCGTCCACAATCGCGTGGTGCAGGGCCAGCGTGAATTGAAACTCATCCGGACCACGGCGGTGCACGTAGGCCCGCACCAGCGGCGGACGGCTCCAATCGAAGGCACGCTGGGCTTCGTCGTGCACGAAGCGATCGAGCCACTCCTCCTGCGCGGCCGGGGCCAGATGCGCGAGATCGCCACTGACCAGCGGCCAGCGCGCCTGGGCATGGACGAGCTGCAACGGCTCCGAGAAGGTGGCGAGATCAAAGGAGGTCCGAAGCACCGCATGGCGCTGGACGAGCGCGTCGAGCTCCTGCTGCAGTGCGCCGAGATCGAGCGGGCCGCGGAGGTGGTGGCTGAACACGTCGTGGTACAGTGCGCCGCCCGAATCCGATTGGCTGTGGAAGAGCATGCCCGCCTGGAGGCGGGTCACCGGGTAGGCGTCCTCGAGCCCACCCGGAAGCCGCGCGCGGTCGCCAGCGCTGAGCAGCGCGAACGGTGCAAGCGATGCTTCGCCGGTCCTCGGCGAACCCGCCACCGGAGCGGCGGCTTCACCGAAGGCAACCTGAGCCGGCGCCGCCGCGGCAGCCGATTCCACCCCATCCGGCTCGGCGGCCAATGCGGCGACGGTCTGCTTCTCGAAGAGATCCTGCAGCGAGAACTCGATCCCTCGTTCCCGCGCCCGCGAGCACACGGTGATGCCCATGATCGAGTCGCCACCGAGCGCGAAGTAGCTCGCCGTCACGCCAACGCGATCCACTCCCAGCGTGGTCGACCAGATCTCCGCGAGGATGCGCTCGCGCTCCGTGCGCGGTTCGACGTGCTCCGCGGAAACATCCGCCAACAGGCCGGATGGCTCCGGCAATGCGCGGCGGTCAATCTTTCCGTTCGCCGTGAGGGGAAAGGCGTCGAGCACGACCAGCGCCGACGGCACCATGTACTCCGGCAGGCGCGTGAGCAGGTGGTCCCGCATCAGGTCGACCGTCAGCCGCTCCTCGCCCCGCGGGACGACGTACGCCACGAGACGCTTCTCGGCACCCGGCGAGTCCGCCCGCGCGAGGACCACGGCCTCGCGGACTTCGGGGTGCATCAAGAGCACGTTCTCGATCTCGCCGAGTTCGATGCGGAAGCCACGGATCTTCACCTGGTCGTCAATGCGACCCAGGTAATCGAGGTCGCCATCGGCCAGCCGCCGCGCGAGGTCGCCCGAGCGGTAGAGCTTGCCATTCGCGGACACGCCGTGCGGATCCGGGACGAAGCGCTGGGCCGTGAGCTCCGGGCGGTTGAGGTAACCGACCGCGAGGCTGATGCCGGCGACGTTCAATTCACCCGGGACGCCGATCGGACAAAGGTGCCCTCGCCCATCGAGCACAAGGAGGGGGGTGTCGATGATTGGCTTGCCGATCAAGCTGCCGCGTCCCTCGTAGGCATCGGCCTTCCGCAGCGGGCGGTACGTCGTGAACACCGTGGTCTCGGTGATGCCGTACATGTTCACCAGCTGGGGCTGAGTGTCGCCATGGCGCTCAAACCACGAGCGCAGGCTCGCGAACTCGAGGGCCTCGCCGCCGAAGATCACGTAGCGCAGCGACAGGGCGTGCGGATCCGCCACCTGTTCCTCGGCCTTCATCAGTTGCCGGAAGGCTGACGGGGTCTGGTTCAGAATGGTCACGCGCTCGCGGATCAGGAGATCGCAGAACGCAGAGGGCTCGCGACTGGTGAAGTACGGCACCACGACGAGGCGGCCGCCGTAAAGGAGCGCGCCCCAGATTTCCCAAACCGAGAAGTCAAACGCGGCCGAATGGAAGAAGGTCCACACGTCGGTCGGATTGAAGTCGTACCAGACCTCCGTTGCGGTGAAGAGCCGGAGCACGTTGCGGTGCGTGACGATGCAACCCTTCGGACGACCGGTGGAACCGGACGTGTAGATGACGTAAGCCGGATCCTCGGGAGAGTTCACCACGGGCAAGGGCGAGCACTCCTCGCCTTCGGCCGGGAACAGGCAGGCCGCATCGAGCTCAAGGCGCATCACCATCGGATTGCTGAGCCGAGCCGAGAGCTCACTCGAGGTGATGATCACCGGGATCGCGCTGTCCTCGATCGTGTAGTCGAGGCGGTCATCCGGATAGATCGGGTCGAGGGGTAAGTACGCACCTCCGGCCTTGAGGATGCCGAGCAGGCCGACGAGCAGCGGCGCATCGCGCTCAAGGAAGAGTCCGACCAGCGTGCCCCGCTGGACGCCTAGACCACGCAGGCGATGGGCGATCGCGTTCGCGGCCCGATCGAGTTCCGCGTACGTCAGGGTGCCAGACTCCGAGGACAACGCGATCCCGTCGGGAGTCGTCGCGGCCTGACGCGTAAACCACGCATGGAGGCTACCGTCGCGCAGATCCTCCACCGGAGCCGGTGGCGTCGACAAGGCCAGCAGTGCCGCACGCTCGGCCCCGGCGACGAGCTCGATTTGGCCGAGCTTCACTCCGGGTCTCCCGAGGGAAAGCAGCGCTTGGCGAATGTGACCCAGCAAGCGCAGCACCGTGTCCCGATCGAAACGCGCCGTGTCAAACGAGGTCCGCAGCGTGAGCCGGGGCCCCGGCAGCACGTCGATGGTCAGCGGGTAGCTGGTCTGCTCGACGAAGTGCACCTGGCGCGGTTCGAGATCGCCGAAGCGATTCGAGAGCGCGGAATCCACCGGGTAATTGATGAAGACGAAGAGGCTCTCGAAGAGCTGCTGGCCGCGCGGCACCGCGCTCCAGCCTTGGATGTCGCTGAGGGCCGCGTGCCCATGCTCCTGGAGTGCCACCTGACGCTCCTGGAGCGCGCGTAGCCACGGCCCGGCCTCCGCGTCATCCGTCACGGTCACGCGCAACGGCAGGGTGTTGATGAAGAGGCCGACAATGTTCTCCACGCCGGCCAGGTCCGCAGGGCGTCCCGAGACGGTGACGCCGAAAACGACGTCCTCGGCACTGGCGTAACGGCTCAGGACCAAGGCGTAGGCACCCTGCGACAGCGTATTCAGCGTCACCTGCTGATCGCGGGCGATCTGCTGCAGTCGCGCGGTGTCCGCCTCGTCGATCGCGAAGTCGATCACCTCATGGACCTTTCCAGCCGGGCCCGGCTTGTCGACGGTGAGCGGGGTCGGTACCGAGAAGCCACGCAGTTGCTCGCGCCAGAATTGCTCATCGCGCGAAGCATCGCGCTTCTGCAACCACTGCAGGTAAGCACCGAAGGGGCGCGCCGGCGGCAGTGCTGGAGTCTGACCCGTGCTGAAGGCCGCGTAAGCCACGCCAAACTCGCGCAACAGCAGCGGCAGGGACCAGCCGTCGAGCAGGAGGTGATGGTGGCTCCAGACGAGCTGCCACACGGTCTCCGAAAGCCGGAGGGTGGCGAGGCGCATCAGAGGCGCGCGGTTCGGTTCGAAGCCGCGCTTGCGGTCGTCCGCGAGAAAAGCCGCGAGTTTTTCCGCCTGCTGCGCCGGACTGAACTCGCGCCAGTCCTCTTGGCGCCACGGCATCTCCAAGGTGCGGTGTACCACCTGCACCGGCTCACGCTGGCCCTTCCAGACGAACGCCGTGCGCAGGATCGGATGCCGCGAGACGAGCAAGCGCCACGTTTCCGCGAAGGCGGCCTGATCAAAGCGCCCGTGCAGCTCACAGGTCAGCTGCTCGAAGTAGACCGCCTCGCTCGGCTCAAAAAGGGTATGGAACAACAGGCCCTTCTGCAGCGGGCTGAGCGGAAAAATCTCTTCAATGGACGCGGCCTTGCTCATGGATTCGGAAAGGGATTAGCGCGGATCGGGATCCGCGAGGTCGGCGAGGAGCGCATCGAGCTCGCTCGCCTCCAGCTGGACGTGGGTGAAGTCAGACGGCGTCGGCGCACCCGACTCCGCCGAAAGGCAGTGCGAAAGCAATGCCCGGACGTGGGCGACGAAGCGCTCAGCGAGCCGTTCGATCGTCACCCGCGAATGGACTCGGTTGCTGAAGAGCCAATGGATGCGCAGACGGCCATCGGTCACGAGCGCGTTGATGTCGATGAGATGCACCCGGTAGCCGCGCGGACTGAGGTCTGGCCCGACCGGAACATCCAACAGCCCGAAGGGAGCGTCAGGACCGAGCGTGTGGTCGGTCTGACCGAGGTAATTGAAGCAGAGTTCGGGCCGCGGCAGCGCCGCCAACTCCGCCGTCACGGCAGGATCCGCGTTGAGACGAGACAGCAAACCGAAGCCGGTTCCGTGGTGCGGCACCGCGCGCAGGCTCTCCTTCACTGCGATGAGTTGCTCGCGCGGACCGGCCGATGGCAGCACCTCTAGCCGGAAAGGGTAGAGGCTGGTGAACCATCCCACGGTGCGCGAGACGTCGATCGCGTCGCCCAGCGCCTCGCGGCCGTGATTCTCCAGCGAAATCACACTCGCCGACCGCCCGGTCCACTCCAGGAGGGTCGAGGCGAGCGCGGTCAAGAGGACTTCGTCCGCGCGCATGCGGTAGACCGCGGAGGCCTCGCGCAGGAGCGATCGGGTCGCCTCGGGATCAAGCTCGACGGACACCCGCTCCATCGCCGCCACCGCGCGCGCTTCCGCGGTGATCGGCTGGTCGTGCGGCAGCTCGCCGCGGGCCTGCCCGATCGCGCGCCAGTGCGCGAGCTCGGCGCGGCAGTCCGGTGTCTGCGCCCGCTCACCAAGCGCTTGCGACCACGAGGCAAAGGACGCGTTCGGAGCCGAGAGTCCGATCGGTTCACCCGCTTCCGCCTGCGCACAGGCGGAAGCGAGGTCCGAGGCGAGGATACGCCACGAGACACCGTCCACGACCAGGTGATGAATTGTCAGGAAGAGCTTCGGCGATTCCCCACCCTGCCCCACGAAGTAGGCGGCGCGCCAGAGGGGACCGTTCGCGAGGTCGAGGCTCGCTTGCAGCTGCGTCGCCACCGACTCCAGCGACGCCAGCGGGTGCACCGCCAGGTCAGGTGCGGACTCCCCGTCCGCGTAGCGTTGCAGCCACGCGCTGTCCGGCCCGCGGTGGAACCTCAGGCGGAACGCGCCGTGCCGCGCCACCACTGCCGCAAGGGCACGGGCGATCCGATCGGGCGGCGGCGCGGTCCGCAGGTCGAGCACGATCGATTGATTCCAATGGTGCGCATCCGGCTGCTCCTGCGCGAAGAACCAGTGCTGGATCGGCGTCAACGGCACGTCACCCTGCTCCGTGTCGTCCTGTGCTCCCCGCTCCAATCGCGTCGCCACCGCCGCCTGACCGCGGATGGTCGGGGCCGCGAAGATCTGCCGCGGGGTCAGCGCATACCCCGCCTGATGCGCGCGAGCGACGATCTGCAGGCTGAGTATCGAGTCGCCCCCGAGTTCGAAGAAGTTGTCATCCGCACGCACGTCCGGGACGTGCAGGACGTCGCGCCAAATCGAGGCCAACAAACGCTCCAGCTCGCTCGCCACCAGAGGCCCGTCTCCTGCGGCGTCCATCGCCGCCGCCGACTCCGCCACCAGCGGTGGCGGCAGCGCGCGACGATCGACCTTGCCCGACGCATTGAGCGGCCACGCCGAGAGGACCACCACCTGCCGCGGGACAAGGTAGTCAGGGAGCCGCTCCGCAAGATACGCCTTCAGCGCGGCTGGTTCCGGAGTCGCTCCGTCCCGCCCGAGCGCATAGCCCACCAGGAACTTGCCGCCCCGGCCGTCCGCCACCGCCACCACCAGCGCGCCAGCCACGTCGGGATGCTGCGCCAGCACGGCCTCGATCTCACCCGGCTCCACGCGGAAGCCGCGGATCTTCACCTGGTCGTCCACGCGGCCGAGGAATTCAATGCGGCCATCCGGACGCACTCGTCCAAGGTCGCCCGTGCGATAGGCCCGCGCGCCCGGAGTCGTCGCGCGCGGATCGGGGACGAATCGCTCAGCCGTAAGGTCGGGACGACCGAGGTAACCGCGCGCCACCCCGACGCCGCCGACCCAGATCTCGCCGGGCACCCCGACCGGCTGCAGCTCGCCGTCGACATCCACGACGTACGCCGTGAGGTTCGCGATCGGACGGCCGAGGGTGATCTCCTCGGCGCCGGCCGCGATCTCCTCCATCGTCGCACACACCGAGGTCTCGGTCGGACCGTATGCGTTGAAGAGCACCCGGCCCTCGGACCACGCGCGATACAGCTCCGGGCTCGCGGCCTCGCCGGCCATGAGCAGCGTGCGGAGTCCGGGGAAATCTGTTGGACGCAACACCGCGAGTAGTGCCGGTGGCAGCGTCGCGTGATCGATGCGCGCCTCCCGCAACTGCCGCACGAATTCCTCCGGCGCCGGCACGGTGTCGCGCGGCTCCAACCAGAGCGCCGCTCCACCCGCCAGCGTCAGGAAGATTTCCGACACCGACGCGTCGAAGCTGATCGACGCGAACTGCAGCACGCGCTGCCCAGGCCGCACGCGCGTGATCGCCGCCTGCGTCGCCGCGAGGTTCGCAAGGCCCGCCTGTTCCACCAACACACCCTTCGGCCGACCGGTCGAACCCGAGGTG
>CAIOYO010000033.1 GCA_903862595.1 uncultured Opitutaceae bacterium
GACCAAGGCGTTCTGACCCGCCTGCTCACGCTGCCGGCGAACGTTGTGCGTGATGCTTCGAAGCTGAGCATCGTCAACAGCGCCGAGCGCAAGCGGATCGAGGAAGACCTCGTGCGGCGCATGAATGCGATCGACGCGCGGCTGAAGGAAATCGGCGCCGCGCAGCCGACCAAGTAGTCCGCCCGACCGACCGAAGACTTGTTTTCCCTTGCGAACGCCAGGCCCACGGCCTGGCGTTTTGCTTTTCCATCTCCGCCAACCATGCGCCTCCTGCTTCTCCGCTCCCGCCCGCTCCTGCTGCTGACTGCCGCGCTGGGCCTGCTGCTGAATGGCTGCCGCCCGCGTGAGAGCGCAGTCGAAGCCGCGACCGCCTCGCGCACGCTCCTGCTCGGAAATCTGTCGGAGCCGAACGACCTCGATCCGCAGATCGCCGACAGCCAGCAGACCTTCAACATCATCATGGCGCTGATGGAAGGCCTGGCCCAGTACCACCCGGAGACCTGCGAGGCCGTCCCGGCAACCGCGGAGCGTTGGGAGATTTCCGCAGACCAGCGCACGTGGACATTTCATTTGCGCCGCGACGCGCGCTGGTCGAACGGGGACCCGGTGACGGCGAAGGACTTCGCCTGGGCGTACCGACGCATGCTCAACCCGGCTCTCGGCGCGGAGTACGCCTCGATGCTCTTCGTCCTGCGCAACGCGGAGGCCTACTACAACGGCAAGGAGAAAGACTTCGCCGCGGTGGGCGTGGAGGCGCGTGACGACCACACGCTGGTGCTCACGCTCGCGCAGCCGGTGGCTTACCTCGACAAGCTGGTGTGCCATGCCGCGTGGTACCCGCTACACCCGAATACGGTCACGCGTTTCGGGGGCGAGACGACCCGCGGATCCGCCTGGACCAAGCCCGGAAACTACGTCGGCAATGGCCCCTTCCTCCTCGACGAGTGGGTGCCGAACAAATTGATCCGCGTCCGCCGCTCGCCGACGTACTGGGACAACGCCACGGTCTGGCTGAACGACGTCGTCTTCTACCCGATCGACAGCACGGACGCCGAAGAACGCATGTTTCGTGCGGGCCAGCTCCACGTCACCGCCTCGATCCCGATCGAGAAGATTGCGGTCTACAAAAACGACCCCGCGCTCGCTCCGCTGCTGCGCCAGGAAACGAACCTCGCCACGTACGTGTACCGCTTCAACACGACGCGTCCTCCGTTCAACGACGTGCGCGTCCGGCAGGCGCTGGCCTTCGCGATCGACCGTCAGCGGATCGTCGAGCGCGTCGCCAAGGGCGGACAGACTCCCGCGCAGAGCCTCACCCCACCGAATACGGCCGGATTCATCGCCCAGAGCCGCGTCCCCCACGACCCCGAGCGCGCCCGCCAGCTCCTCGCTGAAGCAGGCTTCCCCGGCGGACGTGGCTTTCCGGCGTTTGAGATCCTCTTCAACACCAACGAGGGACACCGCCAGATCGCGGAGGCGATCCAACAGATGTGGCGCACCGAGCTGGGGGTCGACGCGCGGCTCTTCAACCAGGAGGCAAAGGTCTATTCCGACACCATGCGCCGTCTCGACTACGCCGTGGCGCGGTTTGCGTGGGTCGGCGACTACCTCGATCCGAGCACCTTCATCGACATCATGACCGGCGACAGCGGCAACAACCAGACCGGCTGGAAGAGCGCCGAGTACGACCGCCTCGTCGAAGCGGCGCGCAGCGAACCCAGCGCGGCGAAGCGCTACGCAATGTTCCAGCGCTGCGAAGCCATCCTCGCGGAGGAACTGCCGATCGCGCCCATCTACTACTACGTGCGCAACAACCTGCGCCGACCGGGAATCAACGGCTGGCACGGCAACCTGCTCGACCTGCACCCGCTGAAGGGCGTTTCGCTTGAGACCGCGCCCGGACCGTCGGCCCGCTAAAAGAGGCTGAGCTGCCGCTCCGGATCGGGCTCGTTCTCGACCGGCCAGCGGAGCGGGGCCGGAAACCGGCGGGAGTCCTCGACGTGCAGCCAGTGCTGGAAACGGCGGGCCAGCGCCGGTGCATGGAGATCGTCGGGGTGATGCAGGAAAACAAACGGCGTCAGCCCCTCGTCACACCAGCGCCGCACCGCCTTTGCCCAGCGCTGGAGCGCCGCATCATTGGCCCCGACCACGGGGTCGCCGACGAAACGGACGAAAGGCGCCGCGGCCGTGACGGTCTCCCGTCGCGGCACGCGTGGCTTCTTGCGCTGTGCGTCGAGCGTCGCCTCGTCCTCCGCCTTGGCCGCGAAGAGGCCGGCGGTGTCGAAGAGCACCCGGTCGACGCGGCGCGCCCGCAGCAGATCGTCCAGCCGATGTTCCGCCGGGCCTCCCGCGAAGAACTCCGGCGCGCGGACCTCGACGGCGCAACGACAGCCCGCCGGCAATGCGTCGAGGAAACGCTCCAGCGTGCGGATGCGCTCGACGCCGAAGCGCTCGTGCAGCTGCAGGAAGAACGGTCCCAGCCGGCTGCCCAGCGGGGCCATGCGGGCTAAGAACTGGGCCGTCTCGTCGCCGGCACCCTCCAGTTGCCGCTCATGGCTGATGGTCCGGGGAAACTTGAAGCAGAAGCGGAAATGCTCCGGCGCCTCGGCCGCCCACCGCTCGACCGTCGCCTCGCTCGGCAATCCGTAAAAGGTCGCATTGCCCTCGGCGGTCGAAAACACCGACGCGTACTGGGGAAGAAAGTCCTCCCGCCGCGCCGCGCGGGTGAAGAACGTCCCCCGCCACGGTGCATGCGCCCACAACGGACAGCCTAGGTACACGCTCGGCACGACCCTGACTTCACGGGGAATCCAGCCAAGATCAAGCCCGCCGCCCCGTTTCCGACGACTGGAGGCTCGACGGCGCGCCGGAATTCCCCCTGATCGGGTGCCCCGTTGTGACCGACTCCCTGCTGATCTCCCTGAACACCACCTTCGGCTACGACCGCTTCCGGCCGTTGCAGCGGGAGATCATCGAGGCGCACCTCGGAGGCCGGGACGTCTTCGCGCTGCTGCCGACCGGCGGGGGCAAGTCGCTCTGCTTCCAGCTGCCCGCGCTGGTCCGGCCCGGGCTCACCGTCGTGGTGTCGCCGCTGATCGCGCTGATGAAGGACCAAGTCGACCAACTGCAGGCCAGCGGCGTCGCCGCCACGTTCCTGAATTCGTCGCTCACGTCCGCCGAGGCCCGCACCCGCATGGCCGGGCTGCACCGTGGCGAGTGGCGCATCGTCTACGTCGCACCGGAACGGCTGATGCTCGACAACTGGCAGGAGAACCTCCGCTCGTGGAACGTCGCGGCCTTCGCGATCGACGAGGCGCACTGCGTCTCGGAATGGGGCCATGACTTCCGGCCGGAGTACCGCCAGCTCTCCAAGCTGCGCGACCTGCTTCCGGACGTGCCGTTCATGGCGCTCACGGCGACAGCCACAGAGCGGGTTCGGGTGGACATCATCGAACACCTGCGGCTGCGCGACCCGGCGGTCTTCGTCGCGAGTTTCAACCGCCCCAACCTCACCTACCGCGTCCTGCCCAAGGACCAGCCGCTGCGGCAGCTGCTCGAGTTCCTGCGGACGCGGTCCGACGAGAGCGGGATCGTCTACTGCGCCTCACGCGCCGCCACCGAGACCGTGGCAGAGGGACTCGCGGGCCGCGGCTACCTGGCCCGACCCTACCATGCCGGTCTCGAACCCGAGGAGCGCGCCCGCAACCAGGAGTTATTCCTCCGCGACGAGGTCCGCATCATCTGCGCCACGATCGCCTTCGGCATGGGCATCAACAAGCCCAACGTCCGCTGGGTCGTGCACTACGATCTGCCGAAGAACATCGAGGGTTATTACCAGGAGACGGGCCGCGCCGGTCGCGACGGCCTGCCGGGCGACTGCCTGCTGCTCTTCAGCCCGGGTGACATCGCCAAACAGACCCACTTCCTCGACGAGATCACGGACCCGCACGAGCAGCAGGTCGCCCGCTCGCAGCTGCGCCAGATCGTGCATTACGCCGAGTCGGCGGGCTGCCGCCGGCAGGAACTGCTGGCCTACTTCGGCGAGGACTTCCCCGTCAGCTCCTGCGGAGCCTGCGACAACTGCCTGGAACCCCGCGAGACCTACGACGGCACCGTCGTTGCCCAGAAGCTGCTCTCCTGCGTCTACCGCATCCGTCAGGCCAGCGGTTTCGGGGTCGGGCTCAACCATCTGGCCGAGGTCCTGACCGGCGCGGACACCGACAAGATCCGCCGCTGGCAGCACGAGCAGCTCTCGACCTTTGGGATCGGCCGCGACCTGCCCCGGCAGACGTGGACCGCGATCGGTCGCGAACTGCTCCGGCTTGGCTTCCTGACGCTGAGCGAGGGCGAATTCCCGGTCATCCAGCTGACCAACGAGGGCATGGAGGCCCTGCGTTCGCGCAGTCCGATCACGCTGACCAAGCCGATGGAGCTGCCCAAGGCGCGGCGCACGACCCGCCGCGAGGGCGAGATCGCGTGCGACGAAATCCTGTTCGAGCGCCTGCGCACCCTGCGCAAGCGGCTCGCGGACGAGCGCAAGGTGCCCGCCTACGTGGTGTTTGGCGACACCACGCTGCGGCAGATGGCGCGCTCCTACCCCACCTCACTCGCCGCGATGCAGGGCATCACCGGCATGGGCGAGAAGAAGCGGGCAGAGTTCGGCGCCACGTTCGCCGCCGCGATCGCGGAGCACGTCGCCACGCAGGGGCGGCAGGCGTTCAACGACTGACGCCCGCCGCATGAGCCCGAGCGACCGCCGCGGCCGCCAAGGACGCGGTCACCACTCGCGCTCCCATCCGACGAACGCTCCCCAAGGCGGCTGCGGGAAACCGTGGATTTCCTCATAGCGCTCGTTGAGCGCGTTCTCGATTCGTCCCCGGAGCTGCCAGCGCGGCGCAAGCCGCCACTGCGCGTGCAGACGAACGACGCTAAAGTCCTCGCCGGCGATGGTGGCAAAGGTCCGGGCGTGTACGTCCTTGCGATCCGACACGATCCGCACCCCGGCCCCGAGCGTCAGCCGCGCATGCACGTCGCGCAGCACGTCAACGGCGGCGCTGTGCCGCGGTCGACGC
>CAIOYO010000034.1 GCA_903862595.1 uncultured Opitutaceae bacterium
GCGACGATGCTCCACTTGTTCGGCGTCGACCACACCCGCCTTACCTACCGCTACCAGGGACGGCAGTTCCGGCTCACCGACGTGTTCGGCAACGTGGTGAAGCCGATCCTGACCTGACGCGGCGCGCGGCGGCTCTACGCCGCCCGGCCCGCGGCGGGCACGAAAAAGGCCGCCGCGCGCGAGGCGAACGGCGGCCCGGAAATCGTTCGCGTGATCAGCGCGAGGCCGCCAACGCGGCGCGGAGCACCGGTTCCATCACGTCCGCTTGGCGCATGAAGCCGAGGTCGTTCGCATGCGAGGCATCGGTGGCACCTTCGGTGTCATCGCCGTACAGGCGATCACCCTCGATGTAGAAGAGCCCCTTGACGCCTTCCTGCAGGAGGCCTTCGTAAGCCGCCCGTAGCGCGGCGTGGTTCTCGTCGTGGAACTTCGCTTTGCCGGGCGTGATCCAGTCGTTCGTGTACCGACGATCCTCCACGAGCACGATCGGGGTGTGCGGGCGGGACTTGCGGATCTGGCGCACGAGCGGCGCCGTGCGCTCGGTCACGCCGCCCGGTCCCATGTTGGGGAGGCAATCAATGACGTAGACCGCCGCGTCGATATCCACGAGGAAGGCGCCCACCGCTGCGTCCATGCGGCCGTTGCCCGAAAAACCCAGATTGACCACGGGCAGATCGAAACGCCGGCCGAGGATCGCCGGGTGCACCATGCCGGGACGCGAGGCGCACGCGCCGTGAGTGATCGACGTGCCGTAGAAAACGATCGGCCGCGGACGCGGCGCGAGTCCCTCAAAGGCCGCCCCCGCGGGCACGCCGATGCTCATCGACTCCACGCCGTTGTACAGCGGGAGATAGGCCGCGTACTCACGCAGGCCGGGCGCGAGGTCCTTGATGATTTCCACCTTCACCTCCTGCGTGTCCGGACGAGTCACCCCCACCCAGCGCCACTCGCCTTTTGTATTCCGCGCGTAAAGGTCCACGCCGCTGACGCCCGTCGCCGGCATGTGCGGCATGCCCAACTGCGCTTTCATCAGCTTGTAATGGACGTGAATGGAGGGCGCGTCGGTGCGGAAGCGCACCACCATGCCGGTCGAGTCACGACTGAGATTCCACACCTTGTCCGTCACCGTCTTCTGCGCCTCCGCCGGGAAGCGATCAAACCAGCGCGCGCGCGGACGCTCCGTCCACTCGCGGCCTTCCACCCCCCAGGTGGTGACGTCGTGCCAGGTCAGCGCCGCCGCCGCACCTTGGCTCGCCCCCATCGTGGGATCGAGCCGCGCCACGCCGCTCGGCGCGGGCGCCGCCGCGGGCGCAGGCGCGGTCTGCGCGACCAGCGAGCCGGCCAGCGCAAGGGTCAGGAGGGAGAAGACGGGCGCAGCGACGCGCCGCAGGAACAATGAGGTCATAGGGGAAATCGGGGTTGGGACGGAAACGGATCCGGGAGTTCGGCCTACGCCGGTCCGGCGCCGCCGACAATCCGCCCGCGGGCGAGCCACGTTCAAGCCGATTTCTCCCACCCCCGCGAAATCCCGCGCTTTACCCCGTCACGCCGTACGTCACGTTATTGATCCATGCCCAACCCTTGGACCGGACGAGGTAACCCCTACACCCGCGAGGAAGTGCGTGCGCGCCTCCAGGCGACACTCGACAAGGGCGACGCCCTCATCGCCGCCGGCGCCGGCACCGGCATCAGCGCGAAATTCATCGAACGCGGCGGGGCCGACCTCATCATCATCTACAACAGCGGCCGCTTCCGCATGATGGGCCACGGCTCCACTTGCGGGCTCATGGCCTACGGCGACGCCAACGCCATCGCGATGGAGATCGGCGAATTCGAGGTGCTCCCCGTCGTCGAGGACGTCCCGGTCATCTGCGGCGTCCACGCCTCCGACCCGCGCCGCCGGATGTGGCACTGGCTGGGCAAGGTGAAGGAAATGGGCTTCTCCGGCGTGAACAATTTCCCGACGCATACCATCGTCGACGGCCACTTCCGCCAGGTCCTCGAGGAAACCGGCATGAGCGTCCGCAAGGAATACGAAATGGTCGCCCTCGCCCGGAAGATGGATCTCTTCTCCATCGTCTACGTCGCCACGCCCGAGGAGGCCGTCGAAATGGCCAAGGCCGGCGCCGACGCGATCATCGCCCACGTCGGCACCACCGTCGGAGGCAGCGTCGGGGTGCGCCAAGCCGTCGTCAGCTGGGACCATACGCTCCAGGTCACGCAGGACATCATCCGCGCCGCCCGCCAGGTGCGGAACGATATCTTCTTCCTCTGCCACGGTGGACCGATCAACACGCCCGCCGATGCCAAGCGCGTGCTCGACGGCACCGACGCCGTGGGCTTCGTCGGCGCGAGCAGCTTGGAACGCATGGGCGTCGAGGAGTCCCTGACGTCCCTGACCCGCACGTTCAAGTCCCTCAAGGCCCCCGCGGCCCGCCGGTCCGCCTAGCCTGATTCCTACTTCGTCCGCTTCGTCCGTTTCGTTCGCTTCGTTCGTTTTCCCGCCGGCACCGCCGCGGCTCCGTCGCCGCGCGTGAGTCCATGCGCCGTTCCGCCTCACTCCAACGCTCCTCCGCCCGCGATCCATGAACCCCGCCGACCGCCGCTTCGTCACGCTCACCGAGGCCGCCCGCGAGTCCAACGCGTGGACCCACAACGACTGGCTCTGCCGCCCCGACCTCGTCGCCGCCGAAAAGCTGCTGCTGGTGCGCGCCCACATGCCCGCCCACCACTGCCACCCGTTCCACCGACACCCCCACCGCGAGGAAATCATCTACGTCGTGTCCGGCCGGGCCGAGCAATGGGTCGGCGACACCCACCGTATCCTGCGCGCCGGTGAGATCGCCCATATCCCGCCGGGTGTAATCCACGCGACCTACAATCCCCACGACGAGGCTCTGGTCTTCCTCGCCATCCTCTCACCCGCCGCCCTGCCTCCCGATCTCGCCGCGGTCGCAGATCCCGAGGATGTCTCCGCCCAGGCGCCGTGGACCTCGATCCGCGAGGGCCTCCCGCCCTGCGCGACGCTGCAGTGACGCCGAGCCGGCGCCGGCCGGCTTCGCCCGCCTTAAGTCCTCCGCCCTTTTCCGCCCTTTCCCCCGTGATCATGCCCCGCTTTCTCCGCCTCCTGTCCGGACTCGTCTTCGCCGCTGCGACCACCGCGCTCCTCGCGCACACCGTCAGCGCCGCACCGCTACGGGTCTTCATCCGTTCCGGCCCCAAGACGCACGGCCCAGGCGCCCATGACCATCCTCGCTTCCTCGCCGAATGGACCACCCTGCTCACCGAGCGGGGCGTCGTCGCGCGCGGCGCCGCCCGCTTCCCGTCGGCCGAGGAACTCGCCGACACCGACGTGCTCATCCTTCACGCCCCCGAGGCCGGCAACATCGCCAAGGGCGACGAGCGCGAAGCACTCGATGGCTTCCTCCGCCGCGGCGGCGGCATCGTCGTGATCCACGCCGCCGCCGTCTCCCGCGATCCCGACTGGTACCGCACGATCATCGGCGGCTCCTGGCGCTTCGGCACCACGCGCTGGCTCGAGGGCCCACTCCACCTGTACTTCACCGACCGCGTCCACCCCATCACCACCGGCGCCTCCAACTGGGCCATGGACGACGAGATGTACTACGATCTCGATCTCCAGCCCGAGGCCCGCGTCCTCGCCGCCGCCTACACCCCGAAGGCCTCCGGCGCCCGCAACGCCGCCGCGCAAAAGCGCGCCGATGAACTCACCGGCGGCGGCAAGAAGGTCAGCGTCTACGACTACCAGCCGCAGATGTGGACCTACGAGCGCACGCTCGAGGGCGCCCAGCGCCCGTACCGCGCGTTTGTGTCGTTGCCCGGCCACTACTACGCCACGTTCAACCGCCCGAACTACCGCGCCCTGCTCCTGCGCGGCATCGCGTGGGCCGCCGGTCAGGATAACGTCGATGTCCTTTGCCGCCCCGAGGAACTCGGCGACGGGCTGCGCTACGTCGAGGGCGGCCCCGTCTCTCCCGCCAAGGCCGCCGCCACGCTCGAGGTGCACCCGGAGTTCACCGCCACGCTCGTCGCCGCCGAGCCGCTCGTCACCAAGGTGATGAACATCGACTGGGACGAACACGGCCGCCTCTGGGTCGGCGAAACCCCCGAATACCCCAACGGCCGCCGCGTCCCGAATGTCACGCCGTGGAAGGAAACCGGCTCGCTCCATCCGACCCGCACCGATCGGCCCGCCGAGGACCGGATATCCTGGCTGGAGGATTCCAACGGCGACGGGGTAATGGACCGCAAGGTCGTCTTCGCCGACGGCCTGGAGCTCGTCACGGGATTCGTCCTGTACCGCCGCGGCGTCATCGCCGCCACCGCTCCCGACATCTGGTTCCTTGAAGATACCGACGGCGACGGCCGCGCCGATCGTCGCACCAAGCTCTACACCGGCCTCGGCATCGCCGATACCCACGCCGTCATCAACAACCTGCGCTGGGGTCTCGATGGCTGGATCTACGCCACCCACGGCTACAGCCGCGGCGAGGTCACCTCACCCGATGGCCGCACCGCCTTCGGCGTCGCCAACAACGGCGTCGTCCGCTTCAAGCCCGATGGCTCCGCCTTCGAGCAGTACAGCAGTCGCGGCGGCAACACGTGGGGCCTTGAAATCACTTGGGATGGCCAGGTGATCTGGACGCAACCGACCACCGGCACCGTGCTCTTCCACACGCTGCTGCCGGAGTCGATCCTCGCGAAGGGCCGCATCCCCGGCACGACGTCGTGGAAGGGCATGATCACCGGGCAGCGGACGTATCCGCTGATGAACTGGACCGAGCAGGCCTACGTGCAGATCGACCAGGTGGGCCGCTTCACCGCCGCCGCCGGTTGCGCGATCTACGACGGTGGCGCCTGGCCGGACCGCTGGAAGGGCAGCTATTTCACCGGCGAGCCGACCCTCAACATCGTCCATCACCAGTTCCTCCGCCCCGAGGGTCCAAGCTTCCGCACCGAGAAGGAGGCCGGCTTCGAGGAGACCGAATTCATCCGCAGCCGCGATCTCTGGTTCCGCCCGATCGAGACGCGCATCGGACCCGACGGCGCCCTCTACGTGGTCGATTTCTACAATCAGGCGGTGATCCACAACGACACGCGCGGCCCCGTGCACGGGCCGGCCAACGCGGCGCTCCGCCCGGACCGCGACCACCACTTCGCCCGGATCTGGCGCATCCAGCACCGCGAGGCGCGAGTCCTGCCGGATCCGCAACTCGACGCGCGCAACGCCGCCAGCCTAGTCCGCGCGATCGACTCGCACCCCAACCAACACGTCCGCGCCACCGCCTGGCGCCTGCTCCGCGAAAACTTCCCCAACCACTCCGCCCTCGCCTCCCCGGCCCGCCGCATGGGCAGCACGGTGGAGCGCACCTACGAAGAGGCCCGGTCAGCCACCACCGACCCCGCCCGACGCGCCGTCCTCGATCGCTTCGCCGCCGCCACCGATGACTGGACCCGCTCCGCCCTCGTCGCCGCGGCGACCGACCATCCCGCCGAACTGATCGCCGCCGCCCTCGCCGACACTCGTGGCCCGGTCTTCGCCCCCTTCGTCTCCGCGGTCCTGCCCGCGCTGCCCGCGAAGGGTCGGGCGACGGTCGTGACCGCCGCCGCGAGCTCGCCGTCCGACGCTTTGGCATCGACCGCACTCCGCAGCCTGATGGCCGCACCAGCCCTCGCCGGCCCCGCCGCCGCGGACGAACTCGCCGCACTGCGCCGCCTCCTCCAACGCCCCGGCACCGCCGTCGCCGCCTTGCCGCTCGCTGTCCGCGACGACCGCGACAACCGACTCGTCGATCTCACCGATCCCCTCACCGCCAGCCTGCTCGCCCGCATCGTGGCCCCCGACACTGCGGAGCCGGACCGTCTCGAAGCGGCGCTCAGCCTGCTCGCCCTCCCCGCGCGCCGCACCGCCGTGCTCGAGCGGGTCACCGCCCTGCTGACCGCCCCGGGCACTCCGGCGAAACTGCAGACGCCCCTGCTCGCCGCCCTCGGAGCAATCGGCGGCGACGACGCCGGCCGCGCGCTCATCGCCATCTGGGCCGGCACGCGCACACCCGCGGCGTTCGACCAAATCCTCCGCCGCGTCGAATTCACCCGCCTGCTCCTCGGTGATCTCGCCGAGGGCCGCATCAATCCCGCCAGTCTCAGCCTCGGCGACGTCGCCCGCCTCCGCACTCACCCGAATCGCGATCTCGCCCGCGAGGCCGCCGCGCTGATGGCCAAACTCAACCCCGTCGCCCTCCAAAAGGACGAGCTCATCGCTCGTCTCACGCCCGAGGTCGAAAAGCCCGGCGACTTCGCCCGCGGCCGCGCCATCTATGCCGCCGCGTGCGCCGTCTGCCACCGCCACAACGACGTCGGCCTCGTCGACATCGGACCGCCGCTCAGTGGCATGGGCGCCCACGGACCCGCCACGCTGCTCGTCCACATCCTCGATCCCAACCGCGAGGTGGACCCCAGTTTCTGGCAGTGGAACATCACCACCAAGAAGGGCGAAACGCTCTCCGGCATCATCGTCAGCGAGAACGCCGCGGGACTCACGCTGCGCTCACTCGGCGGTGACCACGAGCTGCGCAGCGAAGACATCGCCACCCGCGAGAACACCCGCCGCTCCCTCATGCCGGAGGGCTTCGAGGGCATGGGCAGCGAGGGCCTGCGCGATCTCCTCACCTACCTCGCCTCGGCGGACCAGGGCTTTCGCGTGCTCGACCTGCGCGACGCCTACACCGCCAACAGTCGCCGCGGAATGTTCCGTCGCGAGGATGCCACGGCCGAGACGATCGCCGTGCAGCGGTTCGGCGACGTGAAGGTCCACGGGGTTCCGTTCTTCGTGATGGATCCCGCCAAGTCCGCTACCGGACGCAACGTGCTCGCCTTGAAGGGTGGCCCCGGCTCCGACGGCTTTTCCGAGGACTATCCGCGGCGCGTCGTCCTGAACGTCAACGCCGCTGTTTCCTCGGTTCAGCTCCTCGGCGGCCTCGGCGGTGGCGCCTGGCCTCAGGGCAGCGATGCCGCCAAGGGCCAGCCGGTGCTCAGCGTCACCGCCGTCTTCGCCGACGGCACGCGCGAGGAGCACGTGCTGCGCAACGGCATCCACTTCGCCCACTACGAAAGCTCCGACGAACTGACCGGCGCCAAGGCCGCCGACGGTTTCACGCGCGAGGGCCGCGCCCGGCTGATCTCCCTGCCACTGCGCACCGCCGGCCTCGTGCGGCAACTCGAACTCGAGAGCTACGACAACGATGTCGTCCCGTGCACGCTCGCCGTCACGGTCGAGCTCTCGCGCTCCACGCCGACCGCCGCGCCCTCGTCGTCCGGCACGCACGCAGCGGCGGCCGCCAGCGCCCCACCCGCCGCGAATTTGGGCCCTCAAGCCAAGGCAAACCCTGGGACCGCCGCCGACGCGATCGGTCCACGCGAGGGAGGCAAGGGCGACAAGCCGCTGCCGGAAACGCAGCCCGTGCGCTGGGAAGCCGGCAAGACGCGCGTCATGCTGATCGGGGGCGGAAGCTCCCACGATTTCGCCGCCTACTTCAACGCGATGGATCGAGCGATCCTGCAGGACGCGGGTTTCACCGTGCACTACACCGAGGACCGCGACCAAGCAGCCACCGAGCTCGCCAGCGCCGATGTCGCGGTGGTCAGCGTCAACCGCAAGCACTTCGACACGCCCGAGTACCGCGCCGCGCTGATGGCGTTCGCGCAAGCCGGCAAGGGGATCGTGCTGCTCCACGCCGGAACGTGGTTTGCCTACCCCCAGTGGCCGGAGCTGAACGCCGCGTTGGTCGGCGGCGGCTCGCGCGGTCACGATCGCCTGGGCGCGTTCACCGTGCGCAACGTCCAGCCCGGGCATCCCGTCATGCGCGGGGTCCCGGAACGCTTCGAGGTGACCGATGAGCTTTACTACGTGAACGCCGAGCCCGCGCGCCTGCCGCCGGGCACCGCTCCGATCGAGATTCTCGCCGAAACATCCCCGAGCCAAAAGTACGGCGTTCCCCATCCGTCCGTCTGGATCACCCGCCATCCGCAGGCCCGCGTGGTCGGGATCGCCCTCGGCCACGACCAGCGCACGCACGAGCACCCGGCCTTCCGCGCGTTGCTGAGCAACGCCGTGCGCTGGAGCGCGCGCCGCGAATAGCCGGTCGCCGCCCCACTCGGCTCGTCCTTCCCACCACTCCGCCACCATGCCCACCGTCGCCATCCTCGGCACCTACGACTCCAAGGGCGCCGAGCTCGCCTTCGTCGCCGATCAGCTGCGTAACCTAGGATTGGATACGCTTAAGATCGACGTGGGCTCGCTCGAC
>CAIOYO010000035.1 GCA_903862595.1 uncultured Opitutaceae bacterium
GGACAGCTTCCGCTTCCTGCAAGCCGTGCTCATGCGCGAACCCGCGCTGCGCCAGAAACTCCTCCGTCCGGTGCTGCGCTGAGGAGACCCGCCGCCCTCAAGCGGCGCCAACCGCCGGTTGCGCGCCGCCGGAGGTGAAGCTGCGCGCGCGTTCGAGATCCTGGTGGATCCATTTGCGGTACGCGAGCAGCATCAGCAATCCCGCGATGAAGTAGACCACGGAGCAAGCCCCGAAGATCAGGTGCAGCCCGTACTGCCCCTTGAAGATGCCGGCCACCAGCACGCCAACGCCGCCCGCGCCGGTTCCGACCGTGTTGAGGATCCCGATCGCAGCGGCACGGTACGGCGGCGGCACGGTTTCCGAAATGATCGGATGCTCGCTCGGCGTCCCCATCGCCCGCAGGAGCGACGACGCGACCATGATCACCACCACGACCGCGAATCCCGGGGTGCCGAGGAACAGCGCCAGGAACGGCGCGCCAAGGACGAACGAGAGGCCCTTGACCAGCACCCGCGCCCGAGGATCACGGCGCACCCACCAATCGGAGAGCCAGCCACCCAACGCGATGCCGACGAAGACCGGCGCCTTGTAGAGGAGCACGGCGGAAATTCCCGCGGCCCCCAACCCCATCCCGTAGGTCTCGGAAAGGAACAGCGGCAGCCAAGAGAGAAAAATCCACACCGCCACCCCCGCCGCCATGGAACTCATCAGCAGACAGTGAAACGAGCGCACCTGCAGCAAGTAGCCCCAAGCCTCGCGCAGCCCCACCTTGGCCACGGCCGGCTGCGCTGGCGCCGGTACGTCCGCCTGAGAGCCAGGCACACCCAACTCCGGTCCGTCGCGCAGGACCCCGCGGCCCACCACCGCCAGCAACAGCCCCAATCCTCCGAGCAACCAGAATCCCAAACGCCACCCGTAGTGCTCCGCCAGCATGCCCGCGGCCGCGCCACCGAGCACAAGGCCCAGATTAAGGCCCAGCATGTGCACGCTGACCGCCCGACCCATGGACGCCGGTCCATGGTGGTCTGCCAGCAACGCTCCCGCGGCCGGGAGGTAAAAGCTCTCCGCGATTCCGAGTAAGAACCTTGCCAGCACCAGCACGGCAAAACTCTCCGCGAAGCCCGTCAATACCGTCACCGCGCTCCATGCCACCAAGCTGAGCACGACCAGCCGTGACCTCGAAAATCGGTCCGCCATCAAACCGGCGAACGGCGACACGATCGCATAGGCCCAGAGAAAGATCATCCCCGCGAAGCCAATCTGCGCATCCGTGATTCCTAAGTCCTCGCGCAGAGGCGGAATCACCGATGACAGCGCCACGCGATCCGCGTAGTTCAGGCCGGCGGCAAAAAACAGGAAAACAGCGATTCTCCAGCGTAGGGGCATGGCGGGGGAGGGGTGCGCGGGGGGCACGGCGCGGGAATGCGACCGCTGCGGCTGCGACACAGGATCCACTCCATCGGCGGCGTCAACGCGCAAGTGAGTCTTTCTCCACCAAACACCGTCCGCAACCGACCTTGAGAGGCCCCGTCCGGATGCCGGAAGCGGGTCCGCAGGGGACCGAGTGCGACCGCCAGCAAGCGTTGACTCGGCAGCCCGATTCGTGGACGACCGGAGCATGACCCCGCCCCCATCCCACCGCGCCCCCGCCTCCCCTCCCCATCGACACCCTCGTTTGCCACTCCTCCTCTTCATGGTCGGCGCCGCGCTGAACGCCATCGCCGCGCCCGTGGATCTCGGCGGCCGTCTCGAACTTTTCATCGATCACGCTTTGATCGAGCGATTGGAGAACACCCGGCTGAAGCTGGGCACACCGCGCCGGGAGGAGCAGGCCATCGCGTTCGATCAACCGTGGGAGGGCCGTTTCGCCGGCGCCTCCACCGTAGTCCAGGACGACGGTGTATACCGGCTGTACTATCGGGGCTCCGGCTACGGGCCGACGAAGGCGGAAGACCGCCTCGCTGAACTCACCGCCTACGCCGAGAGCCCCGACGGGATCCACTGGACCAAGCCCATGCTCCGGCTCCACGCCTTCAACGGCAGCCGGGAAAACAACATCATCCTTCCGCCAGGCGACAAGCGCCGCATCTCCCACAACTTTTCCCCGTTCATCGACCGCCGCCCTGGGGTCCCTGCTTCGGAGCGCTACAAGGCCGTGGGCGGAACGCGGGAGCACGGCCTGTTCCGACTGGTGTCGGCCGACGGCATCCGCTGGCGCATGTTCTCCGAGGAGCCCCTCTTCCTCGGCTTCGCGCTCGATACCGTCAACGTCGCCTTCTGGTCCGAAGCCGAACAGCAGTATATCGCCTACATCCGGACCTGGAGCGACGGGGGTACTCCGGAAAAACCCCAGTTCCGCGGCCTGCGTACCGTGAGCCGGGCGACCTCCCCGGACTTCGTCACCTGGTCGACCCCACAGCCCATGTCCTACGGCGACAGTCCCCCCGAGCACATCTACACCAACGCCACCCAGCCGTACTTCCGCGCCCCCCACATCCAGATTGCTTTGCCCTTCCGCTACGTCGACGGCCTCGGCGGCCGGGTCGCCGATCACCAAGCGCCCCCGAAGACCGGACGCGCCGCCCTTACTGCCGCCGAGATGGACGCGTGGAACTTCGACCTCCCCTGGATGCGCGTCGGCGTCTCCGACGTCATCCTCATGACCAGCCGCGGCGGCAACGCCTACGACCGCACCTTCATGGAATCCTTCATCCGTCCCGGCCTCGACCGCCGGTCGTGGACCTCCCGCGGCAACTGCCCCACCTACGGGATCGTTCAGACCGGCCCCGAAGAGATCTCCCTGTACCTTCAGGCCCATTACATGCTCCCCAGTTTCCACGTCCGGCGCTACTCGCTGCGACTGGATGGATTCGCCTCCGTCAACGCCCCGTTCACCGGGGGCGCGATGATCACCAAGCCTCTCCGCTTCCAAGGCGATCGCCTCGTCATCAATTGCTCTACCTCGTCCATCGGGCATGTGCGCGCCGAACTACAGGACGAGGCGGGCGCTCCCCTGCCGGGTTTCACCCTCGCGGATGCGGACGAGATCGTCGGCGACGACACGGCGCGTACGGTGACGTGGCGCGGTTCGAGCGACGTATCCAGCCTGGCAGGACGCACGGTCCGGCTGCACTTTGACCTTCGCGACGCGGACCTATACTCGCTCCAGTTCCATAGCGCGCGCTGAAGCGCCCACCCCCGCATCCATGAACAACGTCCGACCCGAGGTTCAGGTCATCCGCCGCTGCCAGGCGGTGTTGCCGGATCGCGTGCTGCCCGACGCGTGCCTGAGGATTGAGCATGGTCAAATCACCGCGCTGGGTCCGGAAAGCCCGGACATGCTGGCCGGTGCCAACCATGTCATCGACGCGAACGGTCGGACGATCGGGCCCGGTTTCGTGGATGTCCACTGTCACGGCGACGGCACGCGTCGCTTCGTCGACGCACCAGAAGCGGTGGCGCTGGAGCTCCTGCGGCAGGGCACGACGACCGTGCTTGCCACGGTGGGCTACACGGACATGGAGCCCGACCTTGTGGCGCAGTTGCACCACTTCGATTCGGCGCTCGGCGAGTGGGGTCGTGAGAGCGTGGCGGGGTTTCACCTCGAAGGTCCGTACGTCAACCGGAAGTACGGCGCCCAGACCGCGCGAGGCCTGATCAAGGACCCTGAGCCGGCGGAGTACCGCGAGTGGCTTCGTTGCCACGGCAAACGCATCCGCTGGTGGACCTGCGCGCCCGAACTCCCGGGAGCCGACGCCTTCATCCGGGAGGCGTCAGCCGCTGGCGTGGTGGTAGCCGCGGGCCATACCGAGGCAACCCCAGACGAGCTGTCGTCCGCGGTCCGGGCCGGACTAAAGGTGGCCACGCACTGGAGCAACGCCACCGGCAATACCCGGGGCCGAGGCTACCGCGGCACCCGAATCCCGGGAGTCGATGAGGCGGCGCTGGTCTTCGACGAGCTTTCCGCCGAAGTGATCCCGGATCAGGAGGGTCTGCACGTCCATCCATTGATGCTCCGGCTTCTTCTCAAGGCAAAAGGCACGGACCGGATTCTAATCATCACCGACGCCGCGTATCGCCGGGCGAACGATCCGATTGGACCGGCGGATGCGGCCCGGGATGTCTCGATTGACGCCTTCGGAGACTTAGCAGGATCGAGGCTCACGATGGCGGGGGCCGCCCGCAACTTCCGCCGCTTCACCGGCTGCGCGTGGCCGGAACTATTCCGCATGGCTTCCCTGAACGCCGCGCGTCTCCTCGGTCTCGAAGCGCAGATCGGATCCCTAGAGATCGGAAAGCGCGCGAACCTGATCCTGTTCGAGGACGAACTCCAAGGCCTGCGCACGTTTCTTGCCGGACGCGAGGTGCCGCTTCGCCCGTAGTGTGAAGAAGCGGCTACGCCGAGCCCCACCAAGCAAAGGCGCCACGCTCCGCGGACGGGAGGTGGCGCCTTGTTTACCGAGGCCGGACCGGCTCGCGAGCGGGCGGGCGGGCACCCGCCATCAATTAGGCACGCGCGAGCTCGAAGCGGTCGGCGTTCATCACCTTGTTCCAGGCGACGATGAAGTCGTCGACGAACTTCCGGCCCGCATCCGCCTCGGCGTACACCTCCGCCAAGGCACGGAGCTGCGAGTGCGACCCGAAGATCAGGTCCACCCGCGTTCCCGTCCACTTGACGTCACCCGTCGAACGATCGCAAAGCTCGAAGAGATCCTCGGCCTTGGAGGTCGGCCGCACCGTGTGGCCCATGTCGAGCAGGTTGACGAAGAAGTCGTTCGTCAGCGTCTCGGGCCGGTGGGTGAAGACGCCGTGCTGCGATTTGCCGTAGTTGGCATTGAGCACGCGGAGACCGCCGACCAACACCGTCATTTCCGGAGCGGTCAGCCCGAGGAGTTGCGCGCGGTCGACCAGCAAGTGCTCCGCCGGGAGCGTGTACTTCGTCTTCTGGTAGTTGCGGAAGCCGTCCGCCACCGGTTCGAGCACCGCAAACGATTCCGCATCGGTTTGCTCCTGCGACGCGTCCGTGCGGCCCGGGGTGAACGGCACCTGCACGTCGTGGCCCGCCTTCTTCGCCGCCTGTTCGATGGCGGCACCGCCAGCGAGGACGATGAGGTCGGCGAGGGAGACGGCTTTCCCGCCAGTCTGCGCGCCGTTGAACTCCTTTTGAATCGTTTCGAGGGCCTTCAGCACCTTCGCGAGACGCGTCGGCTGATTCACCTCCCAGTCCTTCTGCGGTGCGAGGCGGATGCGGGCACCATTGGCGCCGCCGCGCTTGTCCGAACCGCGGAACGTCGAGGCCGAAGCCCAGGCCGTGGAGACCAACTCGGCAACGCCGAGGCCGGAGGCAAGGATCTTGGCCTTGAGCGCGGCGAGGTCCTTGGCATCAACCAAGGGGTGCTTCGCGGCGGGGACCGGATCCTGCCAAATCAGATCCTCCTTCGGCACCTCGGATCCAAGATAGCGGACCTTCGGACCCATGTCGCGGTGCGTCAGCTTGAACCACGCCCGGGCAAAGGCATCCGCGAAGGCCTGCGGGTTCTGGAGGAACTTCCGTGAGACCTTCTCGTACGCCGGGTCGAAGCGCAGTGCGAGGTCGGTGGTGAGCATCGTCGGACGCTGCTTCTTCTTCGGATCGAAGGCATCCGGCACCGTATCCTTGGCGTCCTTGGCCACCCACTGGTGGGCTCCGGCCGGGCTCTTCACCAGCTCCCACTCGTAGCCGAACAGGTTCTCGAAATAATTGTTACTCCACTGGGTGGGCGTCGTGGTCCACGTGACCTCCAGCCCGCTGGTGATGGTGTGCGCACCCTTGCCGCTGCCGAAGGAGTTCGACCAGCCAAGGCCCTGCTCAGCCATGCTCGCACCTTCCGGCTCGCGACCGACGTGCGCTGCCGAGGCCGCGCCGTGGGTCTTGCCGAAGGTGTGGCCACCAGCGATGAGCGCGACGGTTTCCTCGTCGTTCATCGCCATCCGGCCGAAGGTCTCGCGGATGTCGCGCGCCGAAGCCACCGGGTCAGGGTTGCCGTTCGGTCCCTCGGGGTTGACGTAGATCAGGCCCATCTGCACGGCCGCGAGCGGATTTTCGAGCTGGCGATCACCGGAGTAGCGCTTGTCGCCAAGCCACGTCGTCTCGGAACCCCAGTAGACGTCCTCCTCGGGCTCCCAGACGTCGGCGCGGCCGCCGCCGAAGCCAAAGGTCTTGAAGCCCATCGACTCGAGCGCGCAATTGCCCGCGAGGACCATGAGATCGGCCCAGGAGATCTGCTTGCCGTACTTGCGCTTGATCGGCCAGAGCAGACGGCGCGCCTTGTCGAGATTGGTGTTGTCCGGCCAGCTGTTGAGCGGCGCGAAGCGCTGCTGTCCCGCGCCAGCGCCACCACGGCCGTCACCGGTGCGATACGTGCCCGCACTGTGCCAGGTCATGCGGATGAAGAGCGGGCCGTAATGGCCGAAATCGGCCGGCCACCACTCCTGCGAATCCGTCATCAGCGCGTAGAGGTCCTGCTTGAGAGCCTTGAGGTCGAGCTTCTGAAATTCTTTCGCATAATCAAACCCCTCGCCCATCGGATCAGAGAGAGAGGAGTTCTGATGCAGCATCTTCAGGTTGACCTGATTAGGCCACCAGTCGCGATTGGTCTGCGCCTGCGCGCCGGCATGCATGTGAGCGAACGGGCACTTGCCCCCGCTGGATTCGGAATGAGGGTCCATGACACCACAAAAACTCAGGAACCGCTTTTCGCAAAGGCAATTTCCCCGGAAGACGCGAATCTCCCGCGACCTCGAACCATCGCCCCACTCCGGCTCCACGCGGCCGTCCCTGTCTTGCCTCCCGGCCGTAAACCCAGCCACACTTTCTTGTTCCCCAGTCGTCCGTTTCCTTTCGCCCCATGGAAGCCCCCCTCACCCCCTTGGAGTTCGCCCGACGCGCCCGCCGTCTCTATCCCCAACGCGAGGCGGTGGTGGACGGGGACCGGCGCTTCACCTACGCGCAGTTCCTCGACCGCGTCGACCGCTGGTCCTCGGTCCTGCGCGAGCTAGGCGTCGGCCCAGGCGATCGGGTGGCGTGCATCGCTCCGAACAGTCACGCGCACTTGGAAGCGTATTACGCAATTCCACAGCTCGGCGCGGTCATCGTCCCCATCAACTACCGCCTGAGCCTCGACGACTTCACCTACATCCTGAACCACTCCGGCGCCAAGGTGGTCTGCGTCCAGGCCGACTACCTGGATCTCGTGGATCAGATCCGCGGCGCCGTTCCCGGGGTCCAACACTTCGTGGCTTTCAGCGGCGAGAAACCAAACTGGATCTCCTACGAAGATCGCCTTGCCACCGCTCCGCCGGTCACTGACCTCCCCGAAATCGACGAGCTCAGCACGCTGTCGATCAATTACACGTCGGGCACCACGGCGCGCCCGAAGGGCGTGATGCTCACGCATCGCAATCAGTACCTGAACATCCTCTGCCGGCTGGCGCACACGCCGATGACGAGTGCGGACCGCTACTTGTGGACGCTCCCGATGTTCCACGTGAACGGCTGGTGCTTCGCTTGGATCGTCACTGCCGTCGGCGGGACTCACGTTTGCCTCCACAAGCCGGAAACCAAGCGCATTTTCGAACTCCTCCGCAGCGAGCGAATCTCGCTCTTCTGCGCGGCACCAACGATCCTCATCGGCATCGCCAACTCGCCGTCCGAACTACACCGCGGCCTGCCACGGGGCATCCGCGTCCTGACCGCGGGGGCGCCGCCCGCCGCCGCGACCATCGAACGGGTCGAGGGCGAGTTCGGGTGGACCATCACCCATATCTACGGTCTCACCGAGGTTTCCCCAATCGTCACCGTTTGCGAACCGCGTCCGGAGGACGCGCAGCTGGGCCTGCGCGAGGTCGCCATCCATAAGTCGCGGCAGGGGGTCGAGGCCATCGCCTCCGCAGAGGTCCGCGTGGTGGACGATCAGGACCGGGAGGTGCCCCACGACGGCGCCACGCTCGGCGAGGTCGTGATGCGCGGCCACGCCGTGATGCGCGGCTACTACAACGATCCCGAAGCCACC
>CAIOYO010000036.1 GCA_903862595.1 uncultured Opitutaceae bacterium
CGACGACCGAAGAGCGGCAGGCGCTCAAACCATCCGAGCGCTTCCCTCTCCTTCGCCACGTCGCCGATGATGACAATCGCCGGCGCCGTCAGCTCCGCCTTGTCCACCGCATCAGCCAGTTTCCTCACCGGGGCGGCAACACTGCGCTGACGCCCGAGGGAAGCCCACTGCACGACCACCGCTGGCGTGGCGGCATCCAGGCCGCCCGCCTGCAGTTCCTGAAGCACCTGCCGCAGATGGCCCATGGCCATGTAGATCACCAAGGTCGCATCCGGCAGCGCTCCGAAGCGCCGCCAGTCTGTCGTCGGCACACCCTTCGACGGATCCTCATGCCCAGTGAGGAACACGACGGACGCGCTCGTATTCCGGAGCGTGAGCGGCACACCGCCGTAGGCGCCAGCGGCCAGCGCGGCGGTGACCCCCGGAACGATTGCGAAAGGAATGCCCGCCGCCGCCAGTCGGCGCGCCTCCTCGCCGCCCCGACCGAAGACGAACGGATCGCCACCCTTGAGTCGCACGACGGAATGCCCCGCCTTCGCCTCGCGGACGAGAATCTCCTCGATCTCGTCCTGCGGTCGGGAATGGAACCCCGCCTTCTTGCCCACGTAGATACGGCGCACCTCCGGACGGCAACTCGCGAGCAGCGCCGGATGCACCAGATAGTCGTAAACGACGACGTCGCACCGCTCCAGAAGCTCCCGTGCGCGGACCGTGATGAGACCAGGATCTCCGGGCCCAGCTCCGACCAGATAAACCATGCCTACTGCCATAACCGATGTGCGTCCCTAGGACGCTAGCCCCAACTCCCGCAGGATCCGCGCCGCGGTCGCATCGGGTGCCGTCACCTCATCCGCTCGCAGGTCGCGGTGGTGAGCTCCGATCTTCTCATGAAAGAGATGCAGGCTGCAATCGGTGGCGTGCACGGCCACGGCCGTGTGACAGCCTCCACCCAGCGCACGCTGGAAAGCCCGCTCTAGGGAGACCTGACGCGACGTTCGCTCGTCGAACACGGCGCGCCACGCCGCACCTTCGCCGCGGCGGCATTGTACCGCGATGGCCGCCTGCCCGACCGCCGGGACCATTTCGGTGATCGCAAAGGGACGAAACTCAAGATTCGGCCACGCTTGAATCCCGAGGCGCCGCAGCCCGGCCGCCGCCAGCACGCTGGCGTCCGCGACCTTCAGCTCACCGATTTTCTTCAAACGGGTGTCCACGTTGCCGCGGATCTCGGTGAAGGCTACCGCCGGGTGCAGACGGCTCAGTTGCAGGCGTCGCCGTGGACTTCCCGTGGCGACCAGCGACAGCGCGGTCACGCCGGCCTGCACGACCAGCACGTCGCGGGGATCCTCCCGCGGGAGGTAACCGGCGATCTCGAGGCCCTCCGGCATCTCGCCGGGGAGGTCCTTGGTGCTGTGCACGGCCAAGTCCGCGTCTCCGCGCAACAGTGCCTGCTCCAGCTCGGACGTGAACAAGCCCTTGCCGCCCTTCTTTTCCAGGGACCACTCCGTTTGCCGGTCGCCCGTTGTGACGATGCGCAGCAGCTCGGTCGGCAAGCCAAGCCGCTCGGAGAAGCGCGCGCCGACCTGCTCGGACTGAGTCAGGGCCAGCGGGCTCTTACGAGTGGCGATGACAAGGGGCTTCACGCAGCGCGTCAAAGGGCGGAGCGGGAGTCCGGCACGCCTGGCGCGCCGGACTCGCCCGGGACTTCGCCCCTTAGTAGGAGGCTTGGACGCCCTTGATGTTCTTCTTCGACATCCAAGGCATCATGCTGCGCAAGTAGGTACCGGTCTTCTCGATCTTGTGCTTCTGACCGGCCGCGAGGAGCTTGTTGTAGTTCTTGAGACCGCCCTTGTATTCCTTCACCCACTCGCGGGTGAACTGGCCGGTCTGGATCTCCTTCAGGATCCGCTTCATCTCGGCCTTGGTGGCCTTGTTCACCACGCGCGGACCGCGGGTGATGTCGCCATACTTCGCGGTCTCGGAAATCGAGAAACGCATGCCGGCGATGCCGCTCTCGTACATCAAGTCACAGATGAGCTTCAGCTCGTGGAGACACTCGAAGTACGCCATCTCAGGCTGGTACCCGGCCTCGACCAGCGTCTCGAAGCCCGCCTGCACCAGCGCGCTCGCGCCACCGCAGAGGACGGCTTGCTCGCCGAAGAGATCCGTCTCGGTCTCTTCCTTGAACGTCGTCTGCAGCACGCCCGCGCGGGTGGAGCCGATGCCCTTGGCCCAGGCCAGCGCGGTCTGCTTGGCCTTCTTGGAGCGGTCCTGCGCGACGGCGATGAGGGCGGGCATGCCCTTCCCCTCGGCGTAGAGGCGACGCACCATGTGTCCGGGACCCTTGGGGGCGACCATGATACAGTCGATGTCCTTGTGGAGCTTGATCAACCCGAAGTGGACACCGAGGCCATGGGAGAAGAGCAGCGTCTTGCCCTTGGAAAGATTCGGCAGGATGTCCTTCTCGTAGACATCAGCCTGCTTCATGTCCGGGAGACCGACCATGATGACATCGGCGCGGCGGACGGCCTCGGCGGTGTCAAACACCTCGAAACCGTGCTGCTTCGCGACGGCGCGGGATTTCGAGCCCGGGTAGAGGCCGATGATGACCTTGCAGCCCGAATCCTTGAGATTCAGCGCGTGGGCATGGCCTTGGGACCCGTAGCCGAGCACGGCGAGGGTCTTGTTCTGAAACACGCCGAGATTGGCGTCCTTGTCGGTGTAGACTTTTGCGGGCATGGTGGGAAAGAGTTCGGTCGGAAGGGGAAATCGATCAGCGGCGCATCGCCAGTTGGCCCGTGCGTGCGAGCTCGAGGATCCCGAAGGCCTCAACGAGGCGCAGGAAGGCGGCGGTCTTGCCCTCGTCGCCGGTCACTTCGACAATCAGAGCGTCGTGGGCGACATTGACCACCTTGGCGCGGAAAATGTCGCAAATCTGCATGATCTCGGAGCGGGTACGCGCGTCGGCCTTGATCTTAACGAGCACCAGCTCGCGCATGACGGCCTGGCCCTCCTTGAAGTCCACGACCTCAACCACGTTGACCAGCTTGCGCAGCTGCTTGGTGACCATGTCCAGCGACGCGTCGTCACCCTTGATCACGGCAGTGATCCGGGACAGCGAAGGGTCATGGGTCGGGGCGACGTTCAGCGAGTCGATGTTGAATCCGCGACCCGAGAACATCCCGGAGACCCGGGCGAGGACGCCGAACTTGTTCTCGACGAGGACGGAGATCGTGTGACGCATGGGTGGGAAAACCGGTGAGTGGAAAGGCGTGGGAGTCGGAGACGGCTGGTGGACGGCGAGGGACTCGAACCCCCGACACCCTCGGTGTAAGCGAGGTGCTCTAACCAACTGAGCTAGCCGTCCGGCAGGAAAAGGGAGTTAATCCCCCGCGCCCCGTACGAGGCAAGGGTTTAATCCGGCCGATGCGGCCGATCCGTCGCCTCGCTCGGGCTCACGCGCGCCCCGACCCTCCCCGCGCCCCGAGCAGACCTTCGCGGGCGAGCCATTCAGCGTTCTGGACTGCGTTCAGGGCCGCGCCCTTCCACAGATTGTCGCCACTCACCCAGAAGGACAATCCATTGTCAAAAGCGGTATCGACACGGATGCGGCCGACGCCGCAGCGCACCTTCTCGGCGAAGTCGAGCGGCGTCGGGTACCGCGAGGCCTTGGGATCGTCGACGAGTTCAGCGCCCGCAAAGCCCGCGATCGCCTCCCGGGCGGCGGCGACGCTGACCGGACGCTCGAACTCGGCGCTCACCGCAACCGAGTGCGCCCGCACCACCGGGACGCGGACGCACGTCGCCGAAACCTTCAGGTCGGGAAGCCCCATGATCTTGCGGCTCTCCTGCGCCATCTTCGATTCCTCTCCCGTGTAGCCGTCGCTGCCGAAGGTGTCCACCTGAGGGATGCAGTTGAAAGCAATCTGGTAGGGATAGACCTTCCGGGTCAGGGCCTCCCCCGCCACGTGGGAACGCACCTGCTGGGCGAGTTCTTGGATCGCCTCCGCGCCGGTTCCGGAGACGGACTGGAACGTCGAGACGATGATCCGCTTCACGCCAAAGGCGAGGTGCAGGGGCCACAGGCCCATCAGCATCACCGCGGTCGAGCAATTGGGATTGGCGATGATGCCGGAGTGCGTGCGCAGTTCCTGCGCGTTGATTTCCGGGATCACCAACGGCACCTTCGGATCCATCCGCAGCGCCGAGCTCTTGTCGATCACGAGGCAGCCGGAAGCCACGGCATCCGCCGCCAGCGCACGGGTCACGGACCCGCCTGCCGCGAAGAACGCGATGTCGACGCCTGCGAACGCACCGGGCTTCGCCTCCTCCACGCGATAGTTCTGACCGCCGAAGGTCAGCGTCTTGCCAGCGGAGCGCGCCGAGGCAAAGAGCCGAAGCTCGCGCAACGGAAAGTGGCGCTCGTGCAAGAGCCGGACAAGCTCTTGACCGACCGCGCCGGTGGCGCCGACGATACCGACTGCATAACCAGATTGCTTCACGATGGAGACTCCTTTGGAACAAATAATCACAACGGGTGCCCGGCTGGGGATCAAGCCCACAGACCGCGTCCTCGTGGTCAGCCTCGCTGCCCAGACCCTCGCCCTGTACCAGGGGGGCCGGAGCGTCTGCTCGTACCCCGTCTCCACCTCACGACGACCTCCGTCGAACATCCGCAACTCCCTCGGTACGCCGACTGGCCTGCACGCCATCGCGGAGCGGATCGGCGGTGAGCAACCCATCGGCATGGTCTTCCGGGGCCGCGTGCCCACGGGGCGGCACTACCGGGAGTACCTTCCCGAGGAGTTGGAGACCGACGACCTCATCACCAGCCGCATCCTGTGGCTTCGCGGCCTGGAACCGGGCGCCAATCAGGGCGGCGACGTCGACACCTATGAGCGGTACGTCTACATCCACGGGACCCGCCACGAAGATCGGATCGGCACGCCGGCCAGCGCCGGCTGCGTCCGCCTGCGGAATTTGGATGTGATCGATCTCTATGAACGCGTCCGAGCCGGCGACTGGGTGTGGATTGGTCCCTAGGCCCAGCGGTTCTTTCCGAACAGCAATCGCAGCGAGTTGAGGCAGACGACGAGCGTGCTGCCTTCGTGTGCCGCGACACCAACCGCCAGCGGGACGGCGCCGAAGGCGGTGGCGAGAATCATCACGCCCACCACGCCGAGCGACACCGCGAGGTTCTGGCGGATAATGCGGCGCGCCCGCACGCTGAGCCAGTACGCGGAGAGGAAGTTCTCGATGCGATCATGCATCAGGATGACCTCGGCCTGTTCCAGCGCGGCATCACTGCCTCGTGCCCCCATCGCCACGCTCACGTCCGCCGCGGCCAGCGACGGCGCATCATTCACGCCGTCGCCCACCATCGCCACGCGCAGCCCCGCGGCCCGCATCGCCTGAATCGCCGCAACCTTGTCTTCGGGCGAAAGCCCCGCGCGCACTTCGTCGAGACCAATCTCCTTCGCAACGTTCTCGGCGGCGTGGCGACGATCGCCGGTCAGCATGATCGACCGGATCCCCCGCCGCCGCAATGCCTCCAGCACGCTCTTGGATTCCGAGCGGATCTGATCTTTCAATAGCACGCGGCCGACGAGGTCGCGGCCGATGACCCACACCTCGCTCAATTCCGGGGGCGCAGGTGGCAGTTGTCCGGTCCAGCCGGCGAGCGGGCCGTGCTCCAGCAACTCCCGCCGTCCTAGGAGTGTGAGCGACCCGCCGAACCGGCCGCGCACGCCCTGCCCGGTGATTGACGAGAAATCCTCCACCGGCAATTCACGCACGCCTTGCGCCTGCGCATAGCGCACGATCGCGCGGGCCAAGGGATGATGGGACCGGGTCTCGAGTGCGTTCGCGAGTTCCAGCACCTCCTTCTCGCGCCCCGGCGGAAAGCTCTCGACTCCCATCACCGCCAGCTCGCCGGTCGTCAAGGTGCCCGTCTTGTCCAGCGCCACCGCGGTGATTTCCGCCAGTCGCTCCACCGCCGCGCCACCGCGGAAAAGGACTCCGTGGCGCGCCCCCCACGCGATCGCGGCGAGGATCGCCGACGGGATCGACAGCACGAGCGCACAGGGACTGGCAACCACCAGCAGCGTCATGGCGCGGTAGAACGCCGAACGTACGCCTTCCTGATTGTCGAACGCTGGCAGGCCGAAGCCGAGCCACCAGACGAGGAACATCGCCGCGCTCCCGCCCAAGACGGCATAGGTGTAGGGCGTGCCAAACCGATCCGTGAGCCGCTCGCTCGGCGCCTTCAGCTTCTGCGCCGTTTCAATCAGGCGGATAATGCGCTGCAGAGTGCTCTCCGCCGGCAACCGGCGCACCGTGAAGTCCACCGCGCCCCACAGGTTCAACGTCCCGCTGAAAACCGTGTCCCCCACGTCCTTCTCGACCGGCACCGCTTCACCGGTCAGCGCCGACTCATCGCTCGCGCTGCGACCCGACACAACCCCGCCATCCGCCGCGAAGGCCTGGCCCGGCCGCACGCGCACGCGATCTCCTACCTTCAGGTCCTCGACTGCGACGTCGCTTTCGCTGCCGTCCGCGGCCACCACGGTCGCCCGCTTCGGCGCGGACTTGAGCAGCGCCGAGACTTCGCGGCGCGTCCGGTCCATCGCGAACTCCTCCATCGCACCAGATGCAGAAAAGAGGAACAGCAGGAGCACCGCCTCGTCCCAGGCTCCGATC
>CAIOYO010000037.1 GCA_903862595.1 uncultured Opitutaceae bacterium
CGGCCTTTCACTTCCGCGCGCTCTGTGCGGGGCAGCGCTCGATCTACACCTGTCCGATCAAGGCACTGGTGAACGAGAAGTTCCTCGCGCTCTGTCGCGACTTCGGGCCGGAGAACGTCGGCATGATGACCGGCGATGCCAGCGTGAACCCGCACGCGCCGGTCCTCTGCTGCACGGCTGAGATCCTCGCGAATATGGCGCTCGCGCGGGGTGACCGGGCGGAGATTGGGGCGGTGATCATGGACGAATTTCACTACTACTCGGACGCCGATCGTGGCACGGCGTGGCAGGTCCCGCTGCTCACGCTGCCGCAGACGCGTTTCCTGCTCATGTCAGCGACGCTCGGAGGCACGGAGTTCTTCGAGCGGGATCTGCAGCGAGTGACGGGCGCGCCCTGCCTCACGGTCCGCAGTGACCGCCGGCCGGTGCCCCTGGAGTTCGAGTATTCGGAGACGCCCCTCGGTGAGCGCGTCGCGCAGTTGTTGCTGGAGCGCAAGGCGCCCGTGTACCTCGTGTATTTCACCCAGCGTTCGGCCTCCGAGGGGGCGCAGGACTGGATGAGCCTGAATCTCTGCACGAAGGAGGAGAAAGCGCGGCTTGCGGAAGAACTCGAGAAGGTGCGTTTCAACAGTCCGTATGGCCGCGAGATGAAGCGTTGGCTGCGTCATGGCATCGGCGTCCACCATGCTGGGCTGCTGCCGAAGTATCGCATTCTCGTGGAGTCGCTCGCGCAGCGCGGCCTGCTCAAGCTGATTTGCGGGACGGATACCTTGGGGGTCGGAATCAACGTGCCGATCCGGACCGTGGTGTTCACGCAGCTGTGGAAGTACGACGGGAAGAAAGCGGCGATTCTCAGCGTGCGCGACTTTCGTCAGGTCGCGGGACGAGCCGGGCGGCGGGGCTATGACGACAAGGGCTTCGTGATCATCCAGGCGCCGGAGCACGCGATCGAGAACAAGCGGGCGGCGGAGCGGGCGGCGGCGGATCCACGCAAGGCGAAGAAGCTCGTCAAGCGCGCGGCACCGGAGGGATCGGTCGGGTGGGATGCCAAGACCTTCGAGCGGCTGCTCTCCGCCCCATCGGAGGCATTGGTGTCACGTTTCGACGTGACGCACAGCATGCTGCTGCTGGTGCTTGGGCGGGATGGGGATGGCTGCGGGGCGATGAAGCGGCTGATCGCCGAGTGTCACGAGACGGCGACCCGGCGGCGCCAGCTGCGGCGGCGCGCGTTCCAGCTGCTGCGCTCGCTGCTCGAGCGAGGCATCATCGAGTCGGCGCCCCGGGAGGCGAGCGGACGCCGCCTCCGGGTGAACATCGAGCTGCAGGAGGACTTCTCGCTCCACCAAGCGCTCTCGCTGTTCCTGATCGACACCTGCCCGCTGCTGGATCGCGAGTCCCCGGACTACCCCTTTGACCTGCTGACCCTCTGCGAGGCGATCGTCGAGGATCCCGAGCCGATCCTGCGCCGGCAGGTTGACCGCCTGAAGGGCGCGAAGCTTGAGGAGATGCGCGCGGCCGGCGTCCCCTACGAAGAGCGGATGGAGAAACTGGAGGAGGTCGAGCACCCGAAGCCGCTGCGCGAGTTCCTCTACGAACACTTCAACGCCTTCAAGGCGGCGCACCCGTGGGTGGAGCAGGAGAACGTGCGACCCAAGTCGATCGCGCGCGAGATGTTCGAGCGTTACCAGTCCTTCGCCGATTACATCCGTGAGTACGGGCTCGAGCGCTCGGAGGGCCTGCTCCTGCGTCACCTCGCACAAACGTGGAAAGTGCTGGCGCAGACGGTGCCGGATGCGGTGAAGACCGAACCCGTCATCGAGATGGAGGAGTACTTCCGCGAACTCATCCGGGGGATCGATTCCAGCCTGCTCGAGGAATGGGAACGCCTACGCAATCCCGGGTGGGTCGCCGCGGAGACCACCGACAAGCCGGCGCGTCCCCAGTCGTATGACCTCCTTCGCGACCGCTCGGCGTTTGGCCGGCTCCTCCGCGGCGCGGTGCTCGGCTTCCTGCAAGACGTTGCCGCGCGCGACTGGGAGGCGGCGGCGGCACGGGTGGACGCGGTGCCGCCGACGGAGGGGGAAAGGCCCGAAGGCAGCCTCACGGGATTAGCGCGCCGGATCGAGGATGCGTTCCGGCCTTACTTCGAGGCGCGTGGCCGCTTCCGGCTCGATCCCGAGGGGCGGGCGGCGAAGCACCTGCACGTCGACGAGACGCCGGAGATCTGGGATCTCGCGCAGGTGCTGGTGGATCCGGACGAACAGAACGACTGGGAAGTGCGCCTGCGTCTCTCCCCGTCCGCCTGCCGGGCGCAGGCGCGCGTCGTGCTGGAATTCGACGGCGTTTCGCCCGTGGGCGGTGCGCCCGACGAACCCGTGGCGGTGAGCGAAGGCTGAGCGCATGAACCGGTCCCTTCCGACCATCGTTCACCTCGATGCGGACGCCTTTTTCGTCGCCTGCGAGCAGGCGCGGGATCCGTCGCTGGTTGGCAAGCGCTGCGCGGTCGGCGGCACCGAACGCGGCATCATCTCCTCGGCGAGCTACGAAGCGAGGGCCTGCGGCGTGTACACCCCGATGCCGACCACGCGTGCGCGGCGGGTGTGTCCCGACCTCATCCTCATCCCGCACACGCCGGGCCTCTACGGAACAGTCTCGCGGCGGATGTTCGACCTCTGCGAAGGCCTGACGCCGTGGGTGCAGCGCAACTCAATCGACGAAGGCTACCTGGATCTGGCGCCCTGCGGACTGCGCGACCGCGCGGCGGTGGAGGCGGCAGTGCGCGGTCTGCAGGAGCGCATTCGGACGGAGCTGTCGATCTCGGTGTCCTTCGGCCTCGCGACGAACAAGCTCGTCTCGCAGATCGCCTCGAAACTCCGCAAGCCATGCGGTTTCGTGGTAGTACCGCCGGGCGAGGAGGCCGCCTTTCTTGCGCCGCTGGCGGTGGGCAAGTTGCCCGGGATCGGAGCGAAAACGGAGGCGGTGCTCGCGTCGCGCGGCGTCCGACTCATCCAAGATATCCTTGCCCGGTCGCCGAGTGAACTGCGCGCGCTTTTCGGAGAGGGCTGGCGGGAGATGGCGGCGGCGGCGCGCGGGGAGGACGATCGGCCCGTCGAGACTGAACCGGACGACGCCAAGAGCTATTCGCAGCAGGAGACCTTTGCGGTCGACCTCTCCGACCCCGCGGATGTCGAGCGTATCGCCAAAGGAATGATCGACGAACTGATGCCGAAAATCCGGGCCGACGGAAAGCGTGTGCGGACGCTGACCGTGAAAGTGCGTTATCCCGATTTCAGTCAGGCGAGCCATGCGCACAGTCTAGCGGAGGCGACCGATCTGGAGACGCCCTTCTACGCGTGGATCGGCCCGCTGCTCCGGGCGGCGTGGACGCGACGCAGTCCGTTACGGCTGGTCAGCGTCCGCTTCTCGAACGTCACCGAGCCGGAGTCGCAACTGGAGATGTTCGCCGAGACGGACG
>CAIOYO010000038.1 GCA_903862595.1 uncultured Opitutaceae bacterium
CACCTACGCGGCCGATCTGCGGCGAAAGCAGACGGACTTGGCCTTTTGGGGTTACCTGTTCGGGTTGCTGGCCTTCTGGGGTGGGCTTACCGCCATGAACAGTGACAGTGAACTCGGTAAGTTCATCTATTGCCTGATCAACCTGGGGCTGATCGGTGTATCGCTCATTCTTCGGCGCCAGACCTTCGTTGTTTTTGGTGGCATGGGCGTATTCATCTATCTGGTGCACTTGTCCAGCGAGGTCTTTGCCGACTCGTTGGCCTTTCCGTTTGTGCTCAGCTTCCTCGGCCTGGGGATCATCTACCTCGGCGTCCTGTATCGCCGCCAAGGCCCTCTGCTGGAGAAGTGGACCCGCGCTCGCATCCTTCCGCTGATCGGAAACTGGATCCCCCCGCCGGCCGGCGACGATCGTGGCTGATCCCAGTGGGGGTTTCTTCATTGCCCCGGATTTCGGCTGCCTGAGCCGATGAAAAAAAAGCCCGCCGGGCCAGAGGGCTCGCGGCGGGCTGAACGACGGGACCAGAGCAGGCGGTGATCGTTTCGGTCTCTTGGATCGAGTGGGATCGCACTCGCTGCCAGTCGCCTTGCGTGGCGACGCGGGCGGCGGTGGGCGAAGCGCGCAGCGCGGCACCCCGCCGCGCTACCGCCCGAGAGCCTCGCGGCGCTTCACCTCGACGCGGATCTGGTTGGCGAGCTCGTCGTAGATCTTCGCGTCGTTGATCTGCTTGATGTCGGTCTTGCCGCCGAACTGGTTGTAGCGGGTTTCCTGCAGGTTGAGCCGCGCCTCCTGCAGGGTGTCGTTGATCTTGCTCAGCGTGACGGTGATTTCGATGAACGTGCCTTTGTCGTGCACGGCGCCGAGCCAGAAGGCCTGCCAGAACTGCGAGCCCTTGCTCGTTTCCTTGTCGATGTTGGCGACGATGAGTCCGGAGTTCATGTCGGTGTTCTTGACCACGTAGCCTTGGTCCTGGAGGACGGTGAGCGTCGCCCGGTAGGTGTTTTCGTAGGTGCCGTCGACCTGCTTGGTCGTGACCTGCCGTTTCTGCATGGGCGACAACCCGGTGTTGGTGGTCGCGCAACCGGCGAAGAGGAACGCGAGTGAAAAGACGGAGAGGAAGTAAGCGGCTTTCATGGGAGGGAGATGATCAATAGCTGGCTTGGATGATGGAGTAGTCCTTCACCACGTCGGAGGCGTCGAAGGTGATCATGAGATCGAAGCTCTTGGTGGTGGCGGTGGAGACGGCGCGACTGCCGCTCCAGAAGATCAGCGATCCGGAGTCCTCGCCGACGCGCGTCGTGAAGGACATGCGGTTGTAGTTCCACACCTCGTCGGCCGCGCGGTTCTTGGTGACCAGATTCGGGGCGCCGAAGTTCTTCATCACCTCGGCCTTCGTGGTGGTGCCCTTCTTCAGCGTGAGGGACACGTTGCCGGCGGTGAGCGGCGAGGTGGCCGCTTCCTGTTTTTCCGGGAAGGTGGCGCAGCCGCTCAGGAACAGGCCGGAGCAGCCGAGGGCGAGCAGCAGGGTGAGTCGAGGTGCGTTCATGTGCGCACCACTCTGCCAGTGGGGGACCGACAACGACGGGCCGACCCCCTTTGGGTTACGGCATAACGAGCGAGCCGCGCGCGCGCCTTCGCGCCTACGCCGCCGCCTGCAGCAGGGCCTCTAGGTCGAGCGGGCGGGTGAACATGGCGAGCGTGCCGTCCGGGGTGCGGGGCCACTGGTCGGGCGAGCGGTCCCAGTAGAGCTCGACCCCGTTGCCGTCGGGGTCGTGCAGGTAGAGCGCCTCGCTCACCCCGTGGTCGGCGGCGCCGTCGAGCGGGATGCCGGCGGCGAGCACGCGGCGCAGCGCGTCCGCGAGGGTGGCGCGGGTCGGGTAGAGAAATGCCACGTGGTAGAGTCCGGTGGTTCCGGGCGCCGGAGGACGGCCCCCGGCGCTTTCCCAGGTGTTGAGCCCGAGGTGGTGATGGTAACCCCCGGCCGAGAGAAACACCGCTTGGGCGCCGAAGCGCTGCGTGACCTCGAAGCCGAACACGTCGCGGTAGAAGGCAAGGGAACGTTCCAGATCGGCGACCTTGAGGTGCACGTGTCCGACGCGGACCTGGGGGTGAATCGGTGTGGAGGTGTGAGGGGAGGAAATGGATTTCATGGAATGCGTTTCCGAAGGTGGTGACCGGATAAGAAAAGACCCGGCCGATGAAGGCCGGGTCTGGGAATCGACGGGAGCGTCGATTGGGGTCGCGCGGCCGGAGGCCGGAGGGCAGACGGGGAAGGTTTTACGCCTACCGGTATTCCTCGCCCGTCCCGGCGTTCACGATCTTGAAGTTCTCGACGTGGTAGTTCGGGTCGGCGCGGAAGGCGAGCTTCACGCCGTAGAGCTTCTCCACGCGCACGAGCAGGTCGGCGTCCTCGCTGCGCAGGCGCTCGAGGATGCTGGGGTGCACGAGCACGCGCAGGCTGTACTCCTTGCCGTCGTTGCGCAGCTGGATGCGGCGGGCGACTGAGCCGAGGCGGCGCTGGAGCTCGACCGACATCGTCGTCGCGCTCTTCACGATGCCGCGGCCGCGGCAGTACGGGCAATCCGTGTACAGGTTGCTCGAGAGTGACTCCTGCTGGCGCTGGCGCGTCATCTGCAGGATGCCGAGCTGAGAAATCGGGAGGATGTGGTTCTTCGCCTTATCCTCCGCCATGCTCTCGACCATCTTTTCGTACACGCCGTTGCGGTGGCGCCGCTCCTTCATGTCGATGAAGTCGCAGATGATCAGTCCGCCGAGGTTGCGCAGGCGGATCTGCCGCGCGATTTCGACGGCGGCCTCGAGGTTCACCGCGTAGATCGTGTTCTTCTCGTCGCCGGAGCGGTTCTTGTGCGAACCAGTGTTCACGTCGATCGCGATCAGGGCCTCCGTCTCGTCGATGATGATTTCACCGCCGCTCGGGAGGGTCACCTTGCGGTGGAAGGTCTGCTCGATCTGCCGCTCGATGTTGAAGCGTTCGAAGATCGGGATGCTGTCCTTGTAGGACGCGATCTTCGAGCGCGAGCGCTTCGAGATCAGGCCGACGAGGTTGGCGGTGCGCTCGAAGTCGTCGCGGTTGTCGATCAGCACGCGGTCGACCTCCTCAGTGAGGAAGTCGCGGACGGTGCGTTCGACCAAGTCCGGCTCCTGGTAGAGGTTGGCCGGGGGGCGCTCGGACTGCATCTTGGCGCTGATCTCCTCCCACTTCTTGAGCAGGATGTGGAGGTCGCGGACGAAGTAGCGGGCCTTCTTGCCCTCGCCGGCGGTGCGGACGATGACGCCCATGCCTTCCGGGATGGTGAGCTCGTTGATCAGCTGCTTCAGCCGCTTCCGCTCATGGATGTCCTCGATCTTGCGGGAAATGCCGCAGCCGTCGGAATACGGGGTGAGGATGAGGTAGCGGCCCGGAATGGAGAGGTTGGTCGTGGTCCGGGGGCCCTTGGTGCCGATGGGGCCCTTGGTGACCTGGATGACGATTTCGCTGCCCGGCGGGTAGAGGCTGGGGATGTCCTTGACGGTCGGCTCGCTGGTGCGGGGGGCGGCGTCCTTCTTCTTGTTGACGCGGACGACCTCGATGGACGAGTCGGCTGCGGCCGGGAGCATGTCCCAGTAGTGGAGGAACGCGTTCTTGGCGTAGCCGATGTCGACGAAGGCGGCCTTGAGGCCCGGGTCGAGGTTCTTGATCCGGCCCTTGTAGATTCCGCCGACCATGCGGTCGTCGGAGTGGCGTTCGATTTCGAACTTCTCGAGGCGGCCGTCGACGAGCAGCGCGACGCGCTTCTCGAGGGGCTCGGAGTTGATGATCAGCTCGCGGTAGGACGCCTTCTGTTTTTGGAAGACGCTGAGGATCTTCTGGAGCAGCGGGCGTTGCTTGGAGCGTTCGATGGCGCCGTTCTTGAGGTCGGCGGAGTTGACCTGCGGCGGCTCGGTGACCGGTGGCGGATTGGTCAGCTCGGCGTCGAACTGTGCGGGATCAGTGGGATCGCCGTTGCCGGCGTCCGGGGCGGGGGAGTGCGATGACTCGCTCATGGTGGTGTGTGTCCTGGTTACGGACGGGGCACCCCCGGTCGGCAGTCGCAGTGCAGGAGATTCCGGCAAAGCGGTCGTTATCGATGCAGGACATCACGCTCATGTGAAATCCTTGCGGAATCGATAGACGCTTTGGACCAGTCCTTGCAGCAAGCAGCAACTGAGAACGAAGGAGCCACCGTAGCTAATGAAGGGAAGTGGTATGCCCGTGATGGGCACCAGCCCGATGGTCATGGCGATGTTCACGAACACGTGCACCGCGAACAGCACGGTCACCCCGAGGGCGAGGAGTGTGCCGAAGCGGTCTCGGGAGAGACCGGCGATGCGGAGTCCATTGAACATCATTATCCCAAACAGGCCGAGAACCGTGAGGCTTCCCAAAAATCCTGATTCCTCGGCGATGACCGAGAAGATGAAATCGTTGTGCGCCACGGCCGGAGGCAGGTACCCCAACTGGGCCTGCGTGCCGCGCGTCCAACCTTTGCCCGACAGCCCGCCACTCCCCACGGAGATCAGCGACTGATTCAGATTCCACGCGTCCTTCGTCCCCGAGGGATCGATGGTTTCCGGGGCGGCGAACGTAAGGATGCGGTTCCGTTGGTAGTCCTTCAACGGGAACCACGTACGTTCCTCATAAGCCCCCTTGTCGCGGTGGAAATCCAGTTGGTGACCCTGCATGTACCGCACGTACGCATGGCTGTCCCAGGCCACCAGCCCCACGACGAGCAGGAAGACTCCCAGAGCACCCGCGAAGAAGCGGGTGGAGAGTTTCGAGACGTAGAGCATGGAGAAAACCATCGGCGGGAGCACGATCACCGACTTCAAGTCGGGTTGAAGCATGATAAGCAATACAGGCAAACCCACCGCAAGGGCCAATTTGCCGAGAACCCCCAGAGACTGACGCACCGAGCCCACGGGGGAACGGACGAGGATGCTGGCCCCGAACAGCAGCACGCCGACCTTGGCGATTTCGGAGGGCTGGACGGCGAAAAACCCGAAATCCAGCCAGCGCTGCGCCCCGAAGCGCTCGGACCCGATTCCGGGAATCAGGACGAGGAGGAGGGGTACCAGGCACCCGAAGTAGAACAGGTGGGCCACGTTCAGCCAAAAACGGTAGTCGATGAGTGACACCGTGATGTACAGCGCCGCGCCAGCCCCGAGCCAGACCAGTTGCGAGACCCAGTTGTTCTGGGGGGTCGAGAACTGGGCGCTGTAAATGAAGACGACCCCGATCGCGCTGAGCAGGAGAATCGCCAGCGGCGAAAGCCAATCCCACCGACCGCGCGTCGTGGTTCGAAAAAGGCGCGTCAGGGCGAACGGGTTGGAGGTGATCACGGCCATCGGAAGGCAAACGCTCCCCGGCCTTTCCCGCAATCTCCTTCCCGCGCTCCGCGGCGGGCTCTGGCCCCCGCCGTGCCGTCGGTGGGTCCCAAGCGTCCCGCGCGATGTCGGGCGCGTCCCCGCGGTCCCGGTTCAGGGGTAAATACTTGTGATTTTTCATCGGCGGCACAGGCTTGCGCGTTCTGTGAGTGCCCGAGCCTCCGAGTTTGCCGTCCTGCTGGCCGTCCAAGATGACGGCTGGACCGTGCACTTCGGGGTGGCCGCCGTCGCGGGGCTCGTGATCGGTCTGGGGGTCTCGTGGGTGCTGACCCGCGGTGCGCGCCGGCTCGCCGCGACCAAGGCCGATCAGCTGGTCGAGGTCGCCCGCCGCGAGGCCGCCGTGGCCGCCGAGGAGGCCAAGCAGCGCGCCGAGGCCGACATCCAGTTGCGCCGGGCCGAGGCCAACCGCGAATTCGACCGCCGCGAGATCGAGGTCGATCTCAAGCTCCGCGAGCTGCGTTCCCACGAGGAGTCGCTGGTGATCCTCGACCGCCAGATGGAGCAGCGCGAGGAACGGCTCTCCCGCGAGACCGCCGCCGTCCGCCAGGCCCGCGATGCGATGCGGACGCTGTCCAAGTCGCTCCGCCGGCGCCTGGAGGGGCTGGCGTGCATGGACGGCGAGGAAATCCGCCGCCAGCTGCGCGCCGAGGTGCTTTCCGAGTGCGAGGATGAATTGCGGGCGCTCCGCCGCGAGGTACTGGAGCGCTCCGATCAGGAAGTCGCGAGCGAGGCCAAGCGGATCCTCATCGCCGCGATGCAGCGGCTGGCGTCCCGCCCCAACAACGATCTCACCGCCACCATCGTCCAGCTGCCCAGCGAGGAAATGAAGGGGCGCATCATTGGCCGCGAGGGACGCAACATCAAGGTGTTCGAGGCGGCGACCGGGGTGACGCTGCTGATCGACGAGTCGCCGCAGATGGTGCTGATCTCGTCGTTCGATCCGGTGCGCCGCGAGATCGCCCGCATCGCCCTGGAAGGGCTCGTGTTGGATGGCCGCATCCACCCGGCGAGCATCGAGGAATTCGTCAAGCGCGCGCAGGAGGACGTCGGTTTGCAGGCTCAACGCTCGGGTGACGAGGCAGTGCAGCGGCTCGGGATCAACGGCCTGCACCCCGATGTCGTGAAGCTCCTCGGGCGACTCAAGTTCCGGTTCAGCTACACGCAGAACGTCCTCGATCACTCGGTCGAGGTGGGGTTCCTCTGCTCGATCATTGCCAGCGAGGTGGGCCTCGACCCGAACATCGCCAAGCGCGCCGGGCTCCTGCACGATCTCGGCAAGGCGGTGGACGGAGAGTACGAGGGCAGCCACGCGCACATCGGCGCCGAATTCATCAAGCGGCACGGCGAGAATGCCATCGTGGTCAACGCGGTCGCCGCCCACCACGAGGAGGTGCCGCCGGAGTCGGTCTACGCCGGGCTCGTGATCCTTGCCGACACCGTGTCCGCGGCCCGGCCGGGCGCGCGGGCCGAGTCGATGACCAATTACCTGCAGCGCTTGGAGCGGCTCGAGCGTCTCGCGCTGTCGCTGGAGGGCGTGCAGCAGGCGTTTGCGATCCAGGCCGGCCGCGAGATCCGCGTCGTCGTGGCGCCACAGGCGGTGTCCGACGAGCGCGCGCGCGAACTCGCCAAGACGCTGCGCAACCGGATCGAGGACGAACTGCAGTACCCGAGCACGATCAAGATCACGGTCATCCGCGAGTCGCGCTTCACCGAGACCGCGACCTGAGGGTTGGCGGCTGGGGCGCGGGCGTGGAGCCGAGTGGCCCCGCTGGTTCGCGCTTCCCGTCCGCACGGGGTTGCCTCACTTTCCTTTCACCATGCCCGATCCGAAGATCCTCGAATTCTTCCCCAATCCCGCTCCGGCGCGGGACTTCGTCATCGAACACACGCACCATGAGTTCACCTCGGTGTGCCCGATGACGGGGCATCCGGACTTCGCCACGATCACGCTGCGATACGTGGCGGATCGGCGCTGCGTCGAGCTCAAGTCGCTCAAGCTCTACTTCCACGCGTTCCGCAACGAAGGGATTTTCTTCGAGGCCGTGACCAATCGCATCTGCGACGACCTCGGACGCGCGTTGGAGCCGCGGCAGCTGACGGTGATCTCGCACTGGAAGGCCCGCGGCGGATTCACGTCGGTCGTGACCGCCGATTGGTCTCCCGCCCGCAGCAAGGCCCCGCGACGGAAGGCGAAGGGCCCGCGCAAGGCCCGCGCCTAAGCGGCGGGGCGGGTGCCCGGACCATGGAGGATGAGCGGTCTCAGGATTTCAGGCGCTTCACGAACTCGGCCTCGAACACCTCGTAGACGAGGCCGCGCTCCTCGATGAAGATCACCTCGATCGCGCCGTCGCGCGCATAGCTGAAGATGAGGCGGAACCTTCCCACGCGGAGCCGGTAGTAGCCGGCCAGCGTTCCCTCCAGGGCGCGAAGATCCCCGCGCTCGTGACGCAACTCCCGCAGCGCCGACTTGACCGCCCGCCGCTGATCGGGGGCAAGACGACTCGCGAACTCGACCACCTGGATGGCGGTGCGCAGAACCCGGGTCATTCAGGGATGTCGTCCAGACGGCCGAACTTGGCTTTGCCGGCGCGGTGCTCGGCGATGGCCCGCGCTGCCGCCGGGTTGCTCATGATCTCCAAGGTCTCCGCCACGGCCGCCATGC
>CAIOYO010000039.1 GCA_903862595.1 uncultured Opitutaceae bacterium
CGCATGATCGTCGGCGCGGAGACCCCGGACCGCGGCACGCTCCGCGTCGGCGAAACCGTCAAGATCGCGCATGTCGACCAATCGCGCGACGCGCTGCCGGACGGCCAGACGATCTACGAGGCGATCAGCGAGGGCAACGAACTGCTCGATCTCGGCGGCCGCGAGGTCAACGCCCGGGCCTACTGCGCGCAATTCGGGTTCACCGGCGCGGACCAGCAGAAGAAGGTCGGCGTGCTCTCCGGCGGCGAGCGCAACCGCGTCCACCTCGCCCGGTTGCTCAAGGCCGGCGCCAATCTCATCCTCCTCGACGAACCGACCAATGACCTCGACGTTAATTCCATCCGCGCCCTCGAGGAGGCGCTGGAGGGTTTCGCGGGCTGCGCGGTCGTGGTCTCCCACGACCGCTGGTTCCTCGACCGGGTCGCCACGCACATCCTCGCCTTCGAGGGCGATAGTCAGGTGCACTGGTTCGCGGGGAACTACTCCAGCTACCTCGAGGACTACCGACGCCGCAAGGGGCACGACGCCGACACGCCGAAGCGGATCAAGTACCGCCGCCTCACCCGCTAGCCACCCGCCCGCCAGCGCCGGCGGACTCTTCCCTCCCTCTCTCCCCATTCCACCATGTACGCCCGCGTTCGCCTCTTCCTCCTCGCCCTCCCTTCCGCCCTCCTCGCCATGCTGAGCCCAACCGTCACCGCTGCGCCCGCCTCGACCGCCCCCACGTACGCTTACGTCGGAGGAGGCTGCTTCTGGTGCACCGAGGCCGCCTACGAACTACTGCCCGGCGTGATCTCCGTGGTCAGCGGCTATGCCGGCGGTCAGACCGCGAACCCGACGTACAAACAGATCACGACCGGGACCACCGGCCACGCCGAGATCATCCGAATCGAATTTGATCCAGCGGTGGTCTCGTACCGCGCCGTGCTCGATTTCTTCTGGGCCATCCACGATCCCACCACCCTGAACCGTCAGGGCGCTGATGAGGGCACGCAGTATCGCTCCATCATTCTCACGACCTCCGACGGGGAGCGCACCACCGCTGAGGCCTCCCGCGCGGCCGCCCAGCCCGGGTGGGGCAATCGGATCGTGACCGAGATCGTGCCGCTGGAGCGATTCTACGAGGCGGAGGAGTACCATCAGGATTACTTCCGCAAGAATCCGACCGCGGGCTACTGCCGCGTGGTGATCAAGCCCAAGCTGGACAAGCTCAAGAAGCACCCTGGGGTGGCAGCTCCCTCTGCCAAGACCAAGCCCTAGTCGGCCCAGGCCCGCCGGCTCCTTCAGGCTCGCCCCCGAGCGAGGATCGTGTTCGCTCCCGGACGCCTCCCTCCCCTGTCCCCATGCCCCTGATCGACAAGCCCCTCTCCGAGTTGCTCACGTACCAAGGCCGGAATCCCCGGCCGGACGATTTCGATGCCTATTGGGACGCGGCGTTGCGCGAACTCGACGCCACGCCACCGCAGGCGGAGCTCAGACCCAATCCGACGCTGAACGTCCGGGGAGTCGAGTGCTTCGACCTTTGGTTCACTGGCACGGACGGTGCCCGCGTGTACGCCAAATACCTCCGCCCTGCCGGCGCGCGCGCCTGCCCAGCCGTGCTGCAGTTCCATGGCTACACCGGCAATAGCGGTGATTGGGCGAGCAAGCTTGCCTACGTTAGCCAGGGGTTTTGCGTGGCCGCACTCGATTGCCGCGGTCAGGGCGGGCGTTCCGAGGACCGCGGCTCCGTGCCCGGCAACACCCAGCGCGGGCACATTATCCGCGGGCTCGATGATCCGAATCCGCACCGACTGCTCTTCCGCCATCTTTTCCTCGATACCGCCCAGCTCGCTCGGGTCGTGCTCGCCCTTCCCGAGGTGGATCCGAAGCGCGTCGGAGCCATGGGTGGCTCGCAAGGCGGCGCCTTGACTCTGGCCTGCGCGGCGCTCGAGCCCCGCATCCGCCGGGCCGCCCCGGTCTTTCCGTTCCTCAGTGATTACCTGCGGACCTGGGAAATGGATCAGGCCAAGGATGCCTATCAGGAGCTGCGCGACTACTTCCGCTGGTTCGATCCGCGGCACGAACGTGAAGCGGAAATTTTCCGGAAGCTGGGCTACATCGATGTCCAGTTCCTCGCTCCGCGGATCCGCGCCGAGGTGCTCATGTTCTGCGGGCTGATGGATACGATTTGCCTGCCGAGCACGCAGTTCGCCGCCTACAACCGCATCACCGCCCCCAAGGACGTGGTGATCTACCCGGACTTCGGCCACGAGCACCTGCCCGGCGAGTCCGACCGCACGATGAACTTCATGCTCGGCCTCTGAGGCCGCTCATGCACTGCGGGCGGGCTAGCCCGCCAACTCGGCCGCGGCGTGCCGGTCAATGCGCGCCGCGAGTTCGAGGTCCCGCTCGGTCACTCGATTGCCGGCCTCATGCGTCGAGAGCCGGATCGTCACGCGTCGGTACACGTTCGACCAGTCGGGGTGATGGTCGAGCGCCTCGGCGTCGACCGCGACGCGGGTCATGAACGCAAACGCCGCCCGGAAGTCGGCGAAGTCCCAGGTGCGTTCAATCGTCCCGTCACCCACCTGCCAGCCCGGCAGGGCGACGAGGCGGCGTTGGAGATCGGTGGGCGAAAGCGGCGGGGGAGGCGTGCGCACCCCGCACCCAATTGCGTCCTTCCGCCTTGTCAAACCCCTGCCCCGACCGCTGACTCATGGATCGCGAATGTCCGCCCCGGCCGCCTCTCCCGTCCCCCGTCACGTTGCGTTCATCATGGACGGCAACGGTCGCTGGGCCCGGCAGCGCGGGTTGCCCCGGATCGAGGGACACCGCCAGGGCGTCGAGGCCGTGCGAACCGTGCTCGAGACGGCATGGGAACTCGGCATCCGCCAAATCACCCTTTACGCCTTCTCCGCGGAAAACTGGAAGCGTCCGGCCGAGGAAGTCGGCGCCCTGATGGGGCTGTTGGAATGGTTCCTCAAGCGCGAGACCGCACGGCTTGTCGCGAACCGCATCCGCCTGCGGACGATCGGTCGGATCGAGGAGCTTCCCGACTCCGTGCAGCGAGTGCTGGCCGAGGCCATCACGGCGACCGCGGGCTTCACGGAGCACACCTTGGTCCTCGCGCTGAACTACGGCGCGCGCCGCGAAGTCGCCGACGCGGCGCGGGCGTATGCGGCCGCCGTGGTCGCGGGGCACGAGCGACTGGAAACCGCGTCATGGGACGCGTTCAGCCGCTACCTCGAAACGGCGGACCTGCCGGACCCCGACTTGGTCATCCGCACCTCGGGCGAGACCCGGCTCAGCAACTTCCTGCTCCTGCAGAGCGCCTACGCCGAATTCGTGTTCACGCCCGTGCTCTGGCCGGACTTCGGGAAGGCTGAACTCACCGCCGCCGTCGCCGAGTACGCGCGCCGGGAACGCCGCTTCGGCAAGACGAGCGAGCAGCTCGCACCCACGACCTAGCCTTCTCTCTCACCCTGTGTTCAAGCGCATCCTCAGCACCCTCGCCCTCTGGACCATCGTCCTCGCCTGCCTGCACTTCTTCAGCGTGACCGGCGCGGTCTGGCTCGTGGGCGCCATCGCCGTCCTCACGCTGCGGGAATTCTACGCGATGGTCGCCCGCACCGGCGTCGCGCCCTTCAACGTCCTCGGCATGATCCTCGGCGGAGCGCTCGTGGTCAGCCCACTGTACTTGGAGCCGGGGTTCAACACCTCGGCATGGCTGGCCAGCGCCGTCATCCTCGTCTCCCTCCGCATCCTCGGCGAGCGGGAGCCGCATAATCGGGTGGAGACGCTCGGCTGGACGCTCTTCGGGCTGCTCTACGTGCCGTTCATGCTGCACTTCATCGTGCGCATCCTGATGATCGACCAGCCCCATCCCCGCACGGGCCTGATCCTCGCGCTTTGGCTCATCGCCGTTTCGAAATTCTGCGACGTCGGAGCCCTGTTGTCCGGCCTCGCTTTCGGACGTCATCCCTTCGCCCCGCAGATCAGTCCAAAGAAAACGTGGGAGGGTTTCTTCGGCGGTCTCATGACCTCCGCGCTCGTGGGAGCCGGGGTTGCCTGGCTGGGTCGCGAGATGCTGCCCGAGTCCTTCACTCCGGTCGTCGCCGCCGCCTTCGCGGTACCCGTCGCGGCGATCGCGGCGGTCTCTGATTTGGTCGAATCAATCATCAAGCGACGCGCCGACGTGAAGGATTCCGGGAAAACGATTCCAGGCATCGGAGGCATGTTCGACCTGTCCGACAGCCTCATCCTGGCGGCGCCCTTGGCCTACGTCACGTTCGCCGCGCTGCTCCGCTGACCCAGCGGCCCCGCCTCTCTGTCCTGCTGCCCGCGTGCACGCCCCCGCTTCCGCCTCCCCTCTCCGCCGCCGGCGCGTCGTGCTGCTGGGGGCAACGGGCTCGATCGGCCGGAGCGCGCTGCGGGTGATCGCGGCCCACCCGGACCGGCTGGAACTGGTCGGTGTCGCCGCGCAACGGAACTGGACCGAGCTTGCGGCCATCGCGCGGGAGTTTCACGTGCCTCATGCCGCGATCGAGGACCACGCCGCCGCCGATGCAGCGTTCGCCGCCAGCGCCTTTCCCTCCGGCACCACGCTTCACCGCGGCCGCGGAGGACTCCGCGACCTCGCGACCCTGCCGGTGGCCGACATCGTGCTGGTCGCCGTGGTCGGCACCGCCGGGCTTGAGCCCGCGCTCGCCGCACTCGCCGTCGGCAAGGACCTCGCCCTCGCCTCCAAGGAGATCCTCGTGCTCGCGGGCAGCTTCGTGCTGGCAGCCGCCCGCGCCTCGGGCGCGCGGCTCCTCCCGGTCGACAGCGAACACGCTGCCGTCGCCCAGTGCATCGAACGCCAGCCCCATGCGTCCGTCCGCCGCATCGTCCTGACCGCGAGCGGCGGGGCTTTCCGCGACTGGCCCGTGGAGCAACTCGCCCGCGTGACTCCCGCGGATGCCTTGCGGCACCCCAATTGGTCGATGGGCCCCAAGATCACCGTCGATTCCGCCACGCTGGCCAACAAGGGTCTCGAACTGATCGAGGCCCAGTGCCTCTTCGGCCTGCGGCCCGAGCAGTGCCAAGCCGTCCTCCATCCCCAGAGCATCGCGCACTGCCTGGTGGAGTTCCTCGACGGCACCATGCTCGCTCAGCTCAGTCCGCCATCCATGACGTTCCCGATCCAACGCGCGCTACTGCACCCGGAAGTGGCCAAAGGCACCGATGCCGCGCTCGATCTGAGCAAGCTGCTTTCCCTCGAATTCCGGCCGATCGACGAAGCGCGCTTCCCGCTCTTCGCGCTCGCCCGCCGGGTGATGGAAGCGGGGCGGTCCGCTCCGGCCGTGTACAACGCGGCCAACGAGGTCGCGGTCGCGGCCTTCCTCGGACGGGGCCTGCCGTTCCTTGCGATTTCGCGGGTGGTGGATCAGGTGTTGGGAGACTTTCCGCACCGCGTGCCCGCCTCCCTGGAGGACGTGCTCGCAATCGACGCCGAAGCCCGGCGCCGCGCGGAGATCGCCACCGCGCTTCACGCCTGATTTCCGCCTGCGTCTCCATGGACTTGATCCACTCCCTTTTCTCCAACGTCTGGGCCGTCTTCCTCATCGTCCTCTTCTTCGGGGGGTCGATCTTTGTCCACGAACTGGGACACTTCCTCGCCGCGCGCCGACGGGGTCTGAAAGTCGAGCGATTCTCGATCGGATTCGGCCCGCGTGTCTTCGGTTGGCGTGGCCGCGATGGCGTCGATTACCGCCTCTCCCTGCTCCCGCTCGGCGGCTACGTCGCCCTGCCGCAGCTGGCCGATCTCAAGGGAGTCGAGGGCGACTCCACCCCGCCCTCGGACGCACTGCCTCCCATCAGCTATGCCGACAAGATGATCGTCTCCGTCGCCGGCGCGGTCTTCAACCTGATCTTCGCCTTCATCCTCGCCACGCTGCTCTGGTTCATCGGCCAGCCCTCCAGTGCCGAGCAGGCCACCACCCGCATCGGATTCGTCTCTCCGACGATCGAGCTCGAGGATGGTTCACGCATCACCAGCCCTGCCGTCGAGGCCGGCCTGCAGATCGGCGATACCATCCGTGCGATCGACGGGGTCGCTGTGAGCGACTGGCAGGAACTGATGCAGACACTCGTCACCGGCTCGGAGCTGGCCTTGGACGGTCGCCGCAAGGCGATCTTCACCATCGAACGCGACGGCGCACCGCGCGATGTGACGGTCTATCCTCGCCTGGCCGGTGACGAGCGCGTACGACGCGTCGGCATCGCCCCCGCGTATGAACTGATCGTCCATAGCGTCGCCGCCGACTCCCGGGCCGCCCGCGCCGGCGTGCGCCCCCAGGACCGAATCGCCGCCATCGGCGCAAAACCAATCCTGAACCTGCAGACCTACATCGACGAACTCACCGCCACCGCGGAGCAGACGGTCGAACTGCAGGTGCGCCGCGAGGGCGCGCTCGTCGCCGTGACGCTGCCCGCGCGCTCCACCAAGCCCGGGGACGCCACGGATCTGGGGATGGCGCTCACCACCGACAGCATCCTCATCCACGAAAACCCGGTTCGCCAGTTCACTGGCCACCTCGCCATGACGTGGCGGACGCTCGCGAGCCTCGTGCACCCCCACTCCGACATCGGGATTTCCAAGCTGAGCGGTCCCGTGGGCATCATCCGGGTCTTCCATCTGGCCGCCCAAGCCGACATCCGAATCGTCCTGTGGTTCACGATCCTCGTGAACATCAATCTGGCCGTCTTCAACCTGCTTCCGATCCCGGTCCTCGACGGCGGCCACATGCTCTTCGCCACGATCGGGCGCATCCGCGGACGCGCGCTGCCGGCCAACTTCATCGCGTCGACCCAGAGCATTTTCGTGGTCCTGCTGTTCACGATGATTCTCTACGTCAGCTTCTTCGACGTCCGCCGGATCGCCCGAGACCTTCGCCCAGCGGAGCCAGCTCCGGCCTCCAGTCCAGCCCGCTGAGCGTCAGCGCCGGCCTCTCCCGCTTCGCATGAGTTACTGCACGTCTCGTTTTCAGTCGATTCGCCGTCGGACGATCGAGGTCCGCGCCGGCGAAGTAGGGATGGGCGGCGGCAATCCGATCCGCGTGCAGTCGATGACGACCAGCGACACGCAGGACGTCGCCGCCACGGTGCGTCAGGCGATTGCCCTGGCGGAGGTCGGCTGCGAGATCGTGCGCGTCACCGCCCCCAACGTCGCCGCCGCCCGCTGCCTGCGCGATATCCGCGCCGAGTTCTCCCGCGCGGGCTTCAGCCGGATTCCGCTGGTGGCCGACATTCATTTCCTCCCTCAAGCCGCAATGGAGGCGGTGGAGCACGTGGAAAAGGTCCGCATCAATCCGGGCAACTACGCTGACAAGAAACGGTTCGCAGTCCGCGAGTACACCGACGCCGACTACCAGCGCGAGCTGGAGCGACTGCACGAGTCCTTCACCCCGCTGGTCCTCCGCGCCAAGGAACTCGGGCGGTGCCTGCGCATCGGCACCAATCACGGCTCACTTTCGGATCGGATCATGAACCGCTACGGCGACACGCCGCTCGGCATGGTCGAGAGCGCGCTGGAATTCCTGCGCATCGCCGAGTCGCATGACTTCCGGCAGCTCGTCCTGTCGATGAAGTCGTCGAACCCAAAGGTCATGATCCAGGCCTACCGCCTGCTGGTCGAACGGATGGAGGCCGAGGACATGCATTACCCGCTGCATCTCGGCGTCACCGAAGCGGGCGACGGCGAAGACGGTCGCATCAAGAGCGCCATCGGCATCGGCTCACTCCTGCTGGACGGACTGGGCGACACAATCCGCGTGTCGCTGACCGAGGACTCCGTCTACGAGATCCCGGTCGCCCAAGCGATCGCGGCGCGCGCACAGTCCCGCTGGGCCGGCGCGGCGCGTCCGGAGGTCGAGCACAGCGACCGGATCGACCCCCATCAGTTCAGCCGTCGCGTCACCACGCCGGTCGAATGGGCTCCGGCACTGCGCGCCGGCGGCTCAGACGTCCCTCGCGTTCTCGTCCGCACCACGCTCGCACAATGGGCGGCGCTCACCGCCGCGGCGAGCAGCTCACTGCTTGCCGACACGCCCATCGAGGGCGCCCTGGTCCGCGTCGAATCCACCGAGGAGCTCGCGCGCCTGCGCGACCTGCGCTCGCGCCCGGCGACGCGCGGTCCGGAACTGCTGGCGCTCGAGTGCGGGACCGCGATCGACGACGCCGCTCTAGCCACGATCGCGGACGATGGCGCCACCGGCCGCCTCGCCTTCGTCCACTCATTCGACGCAACAAGAACGCCGATCCTCGCCGCACTCGCGGCACGGCACGGCCACATCCTCGCGGTCGCCACGACGCCGCCTGACATCCCGGCTCTCGCGCAGGCGGTCGCCGGGCTCGCCGGACTCCGTCTCATCGTCACGCTGGCGGACGGCGCGCTTCCCTCCGCTCCCGGCCACGCCGTCGGCGCCTACCGCGCGCTGGCCGAAGGCCTCGCCCGCGCCCACGTCTCCGCGCCGCTGTGGATCCGCAGCGTGCCCGCGGCGGCAATGCTGGCGGATCCCTCGTTCCTCGGACGGCTGCTGGAGGCGGCGATGCTGGCCGGCCCCCTTTTCACGGACGGGCTCGGAGATCTGCTCAGCATCGAGACCGAAGCGGACCCCGTGCGCGCCGCGAAGCTGACCTACAATGTCCTCCAAGGCGCGGGCGTGCGCATCTCGAAGACCGAGTTCGTCGCCTGCCCGTCCTGCGGACGCACGCTCTTCGACCTCCAATCGACGACGCAACGCATCCGGGCGCAGACCGGACACCTCAAGGGCGTGAAAATCGCGATCATGGGCTGCATCGTGAACGGCCCCGGCGAAATGGCTGACTCAGATTTTGGATACGTCGGCGGTGCGCCAGGAAAAATCAACCTCTACGTCGGCAAGACCTGCGTGCAGTACAACGTGCCGCAGGCGGACGCGGATGCACGGCTGATCGCGCTCATCCGCGAGCACGGCCGCTGGGTCGATCCCGCGCCCACCTCACCGTAGCGCGCCCGCCACTTTACCGGTCACGCAACCGCCACCAAACGGTAACCTCGGCGTGACTACGCGCGAACTCCGCGCCGCGCCTCCGCAGACGAAAAACGAGGCAAACAAAAAAACGCGCAAGTTATCCGCAGCCCCGGTGTGAATAAGTTGGGAGAAAGTTGCCCTTGAAACGGATTTTCCGTTCCCCGTTAGTCGTCGCCTTGTCACTTTTCCCCGACAGTTCCGGCTCCGGCCACTCGGTCCTTTCCTTCGCCACCTCCTGCGGCGAAGCTGTTTTCGTTAATAGCTATTGTTCAGTCATTAACGCGACGACTTTTGGGCCCGTCCGCGCCTGCGCTCCGCTGGAGCGTTTTCGCGCTCGCCCTCTCGGCCGGAGCAGGAGTAGGACTTCCTTCCGCAGCCTTTTCAGGCGCGGATGTGAATAAACCGCCCCTGTTCCGTCCATGGCTCCCGCTGCCACGTCCACCTCCCTCTGGGAATCCGCGAAGAGCGACATCCGGTCGCTCTTCCCGGACGACGTGTTCAAGCTGTGGTTCGAGCCAATCACTTGCCTTGAATCAACGCCGGATTCGCTGGTGCTAGGTGTGCCGACGGATTTCGCGGCGATCTGGATTCACGACAACTACCTCGATCTGATTGTGCAGCGGCTGCGCCTGACGGCGGGCCGTGCCATCAGCGTAAAGCTGCGCAAGGCGGAGTCCGCCGCGTCGGAGAGCCCGAATCGCGCCTCTGCCGACAGCAGCCAAGGCTCGACCCGCCTGCGTCCCGTCGCCCCGCGGCGGACTCCGCGCAGCGACGAGCGCAACGCCGGGACGCCTGGTGGCGTCCTCAACCCGCGCAACACGTTCGAGACCTTCGTCGTCGGCAACAACAACCAGATGGCGCACGCGGCCTCGCTCGCGGTCGCGCAGGCGCCGGCGCAGGCCTACAACCCGCTTTTTCTCTACGGTGACACCGGGCTGGGCAAGACGCACCTGATGCACGCGATCGGTCACGCGGTGCTGCGGAACAATCCGGAGGCTCGCGTAGCGTACCTCTCGACGGAGAAGTTCACCAACGAGTTCATCCAGGCCCTGCAGGAAAACGCACTGACCCGCTTCCGCCAGCGGTACCGCAGCGTGGACGTGCTCCTCATCGATGACGTGCAGTTCCTCGCGGACAAGGAGCGCATCCAGGAGGAGTTCTTCCACACCTTCAACGACCTGTTCGAGTCCGGTAAGCAGATCGTGCTGACCAGCGATCGGCGCGCGTCCGAAATCGCCAAGCTCGAGTCTCGGCTGGTGTCGCGTTTCGAGTGGGGCCTGCCGGCCGATATCCAGGCGCCGGACTACGAAACACGCCTCGCGATCCTGCGCACCAAGGCGAATGCGCTGCGTTTCACCGCCCCGCCGGAGGTCCTGGCCTTCATCGCCCAGCACCTTTCCCGCAACATCCGCCGCCTCGAGGGTGCGCTGATCAAGGTTTCCAGCTACGCCGCCCTCACCGGACGCCCCCTCGACCTCGCCACCACCGAGGAGCTACTCAAGGACGTGCTGATGGAGCAGGCCCAACACCAGCTCACCGTCGAGACGATCCAGAAGCGGGTCACCGAGCACTACCAGCTCCGCATCGGCGACATGACGAGTAAGCGGCGCCCGAACAACATCGCCATTCCCCGCCAGATCGCGATGTACCTCGCCCGCACGCTGACCAAGCACTCGCTGCAGGAGATCGGTGATCTTTTCGGTGGCCGCGATCACGGCACCGTCATCCACGCCTGCAAGGCTGTGGAGAACATGATGGAACAGGACGCCTCCGTGCGCGGCAGCGTCGAGTTCCTCAAGACGCAGCTTTCACGCTGAGGCTGCAGCCGCGGTCCCGCGCGATCGCCACCGCTGCCCCTTCCGCCGTGTCCGCACGTCGGTCGACGACTCCGGGCCGCTCCGAGCAGGACGTTGCATCCGGCCGCTTTCTCCGCATAGTCTGATCCTTAGCCATGACGCTCTCTCCCGAACAGTCCTCCGCCGTCTCTTCCTGGATCGCCGCCGGCGACAGCCTGTCCGCCGTCCAACGCAAGCTGCGCGATCAGTACGGAGTCTCGCTGACCTTCATGGAGGTGCGCTTCTTGGTCGATGACCTGAATCTCCAGCTGAAGGATCCGGCCCCCAAAGTGAACGCCAACGATGTCACTCAGGCCGCTCCCGCACCCTCGCCTTCCGCCCATGCGAGCCGTGGTCCGGCTGGCTCCGGCGCAGACGCCGACGCCAGCGCGATGGCGGATGACGAAAGCTACGCCGACGAGGCGCCTCCGGCCGACGGCGCGCTCTCGCCGGAGGACGAGCTTCCCGGCGGCGCGTCGTCCGTGACGATCGATGTCGACAAGGTGACGCTCCACCCGGGCGCGCTTGCCAGCGGCAGCGTGACGTTCAGCGACGGCGTGACCGCCAAGTGGATCATCGACAACTACGGTCGCCCCGGATTCACGGAGGTCAGCCAGCCAGGTTACCGTCCGAAGCCAGCCGACGCGCAAGCCTTCATGCAGCAGCTCAGCGCGGAACTGCAGAAGCGCGGGTTCTAACCCTCGCCGCGTTCAACCGCGAGCAACGCGCGGAACTGGGCCTCGTCGATCACCGACACGCCCAACGTACGCGCCTTCTCCAGCTTCGACCCGGCCTCCTCGCCGGCGAGGACGTAGCCGGTCTTCTTGCTCACGCTGCCGCTGACCTTGCCGCCCGCGGCCTCGATGAGTGTGGTCGCTTCCTCGCGGGTCAGACCGGGGAGTGTCCCCGTCAGAACGAACGTGCTGCCCGCCAACGCGGTACCGGTGACGACCTTTTCCTCCGGCGCGGTGGGCTGCACCCCGGCCGCCAGCAGGCCATCAACCAGCGCCCGGTGTCCGGCCTCGGCGAAAAAGCCGACAATCGCCCTCGCCATGGTCTCGCCGATCCCCGCGATGAGGCTACCGCCCTTGGCATCGAGAAACTCCCCCAGCGTCGCGCCCGCCAGCGCCTCAAGGCTGCGGAAACGAGCGGCCAAGTCCTTCGCTGCCGCCGCACCGACATGCGGAATGCCGAGCCCGTGGACAAAGCGCCAGAGCTCCGCTCGCTTGCTCGTCTCGATCGCCGCCAGAAGTTTGTCCGTCGACTTCTCCACGCTCTTCCCCAGTCCCAGGAGGTCATCGCGCCGAAGCCGATAGATGTCCGGAACCGTGCGCACCCAGCCGCGCTGCACCAGCGTCTCGGCCATCGCCTCACCGAGTCCCTCGATGTCCACGCAGGCCTTCGACGCGAAGTGCTGCACGCGACGGCGCACCTGCACCGTGCACGAGGGGTTCGGGCAACGCATCGCCACCTCGCCCTCATGCCGTACCACCGCCGCGCCACACGCCGGACACGACGTCGGGAAGACATAAGGGACGCACTCCGGACGACGACGCACGAGATTGACCCCGATCACAGCCGGGATGATCTCCCCCGCCTTTTCGACCCACACGGTATCGCCTTCGCGAATGTCCTTCCGCGCGATCTCATCCGCGTTGTGCAGCGTCGCCCGCGAGACCGTCGTCCCGGCCAGTTGCACGGGCTCCAGCTCCGCGACCGGAGTCAACACGCCAGTCCGACCCACTTGGAGCGTGATCGACCGCAGCAGCGCCTCCGCCCGCTCCGGGGCGAACTTGTACGCGCAGGCCCACCGTGGCGAAAGCTTGCGGGCGCGCTCGCCTTCGCCGCGGAAGCCCGCTTCGCGCTGCTGCGCAAAGTCATTCAGCTTCACCACGGCACCATCCGTCGCGTAGGGGAAGCCAGCCCGCCCAGAGTCCAGCACCCGGATCGCCGCGAGCACCTCGTCAATCCCCCGCGCCCGCGCCACCGAAGCGAGTCCAGGCAGCCCCCAGGCACGCACCGCACGGTGCCAATCCACCTGCGACGAGACGATCGTCGCGGGACGACACGCCCCGAGGCCGTAGAGCACGACTTCGAGCCGCCGCTCGGCCACCAGCGCAGGATCGAGGAGCTTCAGCGTACCCGCCGCGAGGTTGCGGGGATTCGCGTACCGCTCGAGCCCGAGTTCGTCCTGTTCTTCATTGATGCGATTGAACTCCTCGAACCGAAGGTAAATCTCGCCACGGATCTCGACGAACTCGGGGACCGGCGCCTCGCCATCCGAGGCGTGCAGGCGTTGCGGGAGGGAGCGGATCGTCCGCACGTTGGCGGTGACGTCGTCCCCTTCCTCCCCATCGCCCCGGGTGATCGCCCGGACCAGACGCCCCTGCTCGTAAATCAAGCTGATCGAGGCGCCGTCGATTTTCGGTTCGACGGTGTATTCCAGCGGCTCGCGACCGATCACGCGGACGAGGCGAGCATCGAACTCGCGCAACTCCGCCTCGTCGTACGTGTTCTCCAGCGTCGTCATGCCCGACGCATGTCGAGCCCGCACGAAGCCTTGCGCCCGGTCGTCGCCGATCCGCCGCGTCGGCGACTCGTCGCCCACCGCGAGGGCCTCCGCAGGAAACGCTCGCTCGAGGTCCGCGAGTTCGCGCCGCATGCGGTCGTAATCGAAGTCACTGATCTCCGGGCGCGCATTCCGGTAGTAGAGCTCGTCGTGACGGCTCACCTCGGTCCGGAGCTGGCGAATGCGGTCTTGAGCCTCGGCGGAAGTCATGGCGGAGCATCAGTTGAGGCCCCCGTGGGTGCGTTTTCAATCCGCGCTTTGTGGCATAATGAGCGGATCGAGGTCTCAAGCAGGCGTCGATAGGCCGCCCAGCGCGTGTAGGCCACCGCCGCCACGAGGGCGCCAGCCGTGTCCGCAACCCAGTCCACCCAATCCATCATGCGGCCCGGCGTGAAGCTCTGATGCCATTCATCGGTGGCGCCAAAGAGCGAAAC
>CAIOYO010000040.1 GCA_903862595.1 uncultured Opitutaceae bacterium
CCGGCCAGCGCGACGCCCTGACGGTCGCAATCGCCACGCCGCTCTCGGCCACGGCGCTCACCGAGCGACTCCAGCACGAGGTGCTGCACCTCAACGCGGACCGCTTCGCACGGCTACAGATCATTCAATCTCTCCTCGCCCCACCCGACGCGCCGGTGGCCGCGCCCGGCCCCGCGACCTCCCCGGCAGTCACACCCCCGGCTACTTCCGTCGCGACGCCGGCTCCGGCGGCGATGCCGACTGCGGCGCCCTCGACCGCGCCGCGACTCTCCGTCATCATTCCGATGGGCCGACCGGAGCGCGTGGCCGGGACGCTGCGCTCGCTCCGCGCCCAAGCGCCGGTGGCCGGGCTGACCTGGGAAATCGTGCTGGTCGGCACCGAGGCCGGTCCCGTGGCTGCGGCGCACCCGCACCTGCCGATCGTACCTGTCGTGCTCGCGCAGCGCGAGATTCCACCCAAGACGCGGTGCCTCGGGGTGGAGCGGGCGCGCGGCGAGTGGTTCCTGTTCGTGGATGACGACGTGGAGCTGGCTCCGGAATTCCTGCTCGGCTGCGCGGCCCGGTGGGAGCTCGACCCGCGCCTCGGCGCGCTGGGGCCGCGCCTGCCCGGCAAGAGCCAGCGGTTCTTCGGCCGCGTGACGGACTACGCGAACTTCTGGGCCCAGCAGGACGCGACCACGGAGGAGCGTGAATGGCTGTACAGCGCCGCGATCCTGGTCCGCGCCGAAGCCTACCGCCGCAGCGGCGGCTTCAATCCGGACCTTCCCAACGGCGAGGACGTGGACCTGACCCGTCGCATCCGCGCGGCCGGCTACACCCTGCGCTACGACCCCGCGCTGGTGGCCTGGCACGACCATGGCCGCGACACCTTCGTCGCGATGTGCCGCTACTTCTGGCGCAACGGCAACGCCGCGCGTTACTTCTTCGGTCCGCACGGCGGCGCCTGCTGCTTCAGCCTGCGCGCCGCCCTCACCCGGCCATGGGCTGACTGGCGGATGAATGCGGCATTTCGCACCCGCCACGGCGAGAGTCTCGGCTGGCTGACCCCGTGGATCATTCTCGCGTACCTGATCGTGGAGACCTCGCTCGAGTACCACTACCAGGTGCACTTGGCCGAGACGCAGGCCTACGCGCACCTGCCGGCGCGCACCCGCAGCGACCGCGCCTACGTGCGGGCGATGCAGCACCGCGCGGGCGGACGCCGCCTCCGCGGCGCCCTGCTCTACGCCTGGGCCGTGCTGCTCGATTTCGGCACGGCCTCGCGACGCTAGGCCACCCACCGCGCCGCGATTCGGCCGCCGCGCATGCACCCGCTGGCGGTGAGCGTCACTCGCGGGCGGGGCGCATCACTTGAAGAGCTCAAACTGCATCGGACCCTCCTCCGGGACCGTGAGGGCCACATCACCGAACGCGCTATCGGAAATCTTCATCGAGTTGATCAAACGCTCCGGGGCCAGATGGGCGTACCGTTCCGTCGTGCGAATGCTGGAGTGCCCGAGCAACTTCTGCACCTCGTACAGCGGCGTGCCCCCGTTCACCAAGGCCGAGGCGAACGAATGACGCAGATCGTGGATCCGGAGGTCCGTGAGCCCCGCCCGACGGCGCGCCGTATTCCACGAATTGAAGATCTCCACGAAAGGCTTGCCCGTCGCCGGGCTCGGGAAGAGCCACGGCGAATCGAGGCCCAAGGCGCGACGCTCCGCCAGGATCTGCAGCGCCACATCGCTGATCGGGATGAACCGATGATAGCCCGACTTCGCCTTCGGCACCCGCCACTGCCGCCGGTCCAGGTCGAATTGCTCCCACCTCGCCCGCAGCACCTCGCTCTTGCGCGCACCCGTCACCAGCAACAGTCCGACAATCGCCGCTAGGTGCTGGTTCTCGCTCTCGCGCAAAGCCGTTTTCAGCCGCTGCGTCTCCTCCTCGGACAGGAACCGCGTGATCAGATTGTTCTCCTTCAGCAGGGGGTACTTCTGCAGCGGGTTGCGATCCATGCCCGGAATCTCCCACTGCACCGCCAGCCCCAGCGCATGCCGCAACGCCACGATGTAGCGGTTGATCGAACCCGGCTTCAGGCCCGCCTCGAGCTTCCGGCTCACAAAACTGGAAACATCGCCCCGCCGGATGGTGTTCAGCGGCCAGACCCCGAACGCCGGGAGGAGGTGGTTCTTGAAGTAGTTTAAGTCGTTTGTGTCCGTGGTTTTATACGTACGAATATGCGGCAGGTACTTCTGCTCGACAAACTCGGCGAGGGTCGGGGTCTTGAACTTGGGCCCGCGGGCGACGGCGGGATCGACGCCATCGAGCAGGAGATGGGCGAATTCACCCGCTTTGGTCCGGGCAGCCGCCACGTCGGTCTCCCCGTGCTTTCCAAGGCTCAATAACTTCTGGCGACCGCAGAACGTGTAGCGGAAGTGAAAATACCCGCCGCTCGGAGTGAGTTCAAAGACCAAGCCCCGCTGGGCCAGGTCCACAAAGTGCCTCTTCCCTCGTGAATCGCCGCCCGCCAGCCCGGCCAGCAGCGTATCGGAAAAAACCAGCTTCATCGGCACCCTTCCTGTGTCAAAAATGTGGATTCACCGACAAACTGCAGGACATTGGCCGTTTCTCGCGAAAAGAGGCTAAAAGGGCAGAAGCAGAAGGACGTTTCGTGCATAAGTTGCTGGTAATTAAAGTAGTCAGCGAGTCTGGTGAGTAACACCCTATTAATTAGCAGAAATCCTGCACACATCAGGGATACGGCTAATTCTGTGCACTCATAAAGTCCTATTCTTCAGAAATTTCTAAACCCCATTTTTGTGCAACGTCCCTTTGGGTGGTAATAACGTTGCCGACGTGCAGCGCCTGACGATCGTCGCCGACCCCTCTAACGCCAATGGTTCGACCTTTGGTGGCATCCGCGCGGGCAATGCCGTGTTCGGCGGCTCCGCCGGCGTGGTCGGTATTTCCGCCGCCAATGTCCAAGTGCAGGACACGGTCGTGATCGGTGACATCAATACGACCAGTTCTGCCCTGCCGACGCTGACCTTCGGCTCCAGCTCCAACTTCGCGACGCTGCGCGTGGCGGGTGGCGACCTGCAGAACTCGAACAGCCTGATCAGTTCGGGCATCCGCGCCGTCTCGTACACCGCGGGCACGGACTCCGCGGGTCGCACGATCCCGGCGCAGGGCCTGGACAACCAGGGCCCGACGGCGGTCACGCTGTCGAACACCGTCAGCACGATTGCGGAAGACGCTTCGACGCTGTCCCGCATCAAGGTTGCCGACATCGCGGTCTCCGATGACGGCCGTGGCACGAACTCGCTCGCGCTGAGCGGTGCGGACGCCTCCAAGTTTGAACTGGTGGGCAACGCCCTCTTCCTGAAGGCCGGCACGGCCCTGAACTTCGAGGGGAGCCAGACGTCCTACGGCGTGACGGTCACCGCGAGCGACGCGACTTCGCGTACCGCCGCCGTGAGCACGTCCTACACGCTGGGCGTTTCGAATGTGAACGAGGCCCCGACGATCACCTCGTCGGGCTCGGTTTCGACGACGGAAGACACGGCCATCGCCTTCACGGTGGTCGGCGCCGATGTCGACGCGGGCACGACCCTCACCTACACCGCAGGCTCGGCCGCCAAGGGCACGATCACCGGCGGCACGAACGGTGCGTTCGTCTACACCCCGAATGCCAATGCGAACGGCGCCGACTCCTTCGTCGTCACCGTTTCCGACGGCAAGCTCTCCACGACCCAGACGGTCAATGTCGCGATCACCGCGGTCAATGACGCCCCGGTCGCCGTGGCCGACACCGC
>CAIOYO010000041.1 GCA_903862595.1 uncultured Opitutaceae bacterium
CCGAGGACTGTCCGCTCTACCAGGCCACGATCATCTCCGGCGTCCGCATCGGGCCCAGTCCGGCGTGGCTGCAGGAGCGGCTCACTGCCGTGGGTCTTCGCCCGATCAACAATGTCGTCGATGTCGGCAATTTCGTGATGCTGGAGTACGGCCAGCCGTTGCACGCCTTCGATGCGCGCAAGCTCGGCGGCGCCGGGATCGTCGTGCGCCGCGCCGTGGCCGGCGAGTCACTGGTCACGCTCGACGGCAAGGAGCGCGCGCTCTCGGCCGAGACGCTCGTCATCGCCGACCAGCAGCGTCCCGTCGTCATCGCCGGCATCATGGGCGGCAGCAATTCCGGGGTCGATGCGTCGACGACCGACCTCGTGCTCGAGGCCGCGTGCTTCCGCCGCCAGGGGGTCCGCGCCACGTCCCGCCGGCTGGGGCTCGCGAGCGACTCGTCCTACCGCTACGAACGCGGAGTTGACCCGCACAGTCTCGCCGAGGCGTCGCGCCGCGCGGTCGCCTTGATCTTGGAAACTGCCGGCGGTCGGGTCGTCGGTCCAGCGTATCGTGTCGGTGGAGACAAGCCTTGGCTGCGCGAGATCGTGGTCACGCCGGCTTACATCAACGAGCGTCTCGGTTTCACCATCCCGTCCGCCGACATGCGCGCGGCGCTTGAGTCGCTCGAGCTGCGGATCGTGCGCGAGGACCGCGCCGAGGATGGCGGCGAGCGGTGGACGGTCCGCGTGCCGAGCTGGCGCGATGATCTCGACCGCCCGATCGACTTGGTGGAGGAGGTGCTGCGCATCTTCGGCACCGAGCGGATTCCCGCCACGACGGTCACCGGCCCCGGCTTGGCCGAGGACGATGATCCGGTGGTCGAGTACCAGCGGCGCGCCCTGCGGTTCCTCGTTGGCCAGGACTGCCACGAGTGCGTCAATTACACGCTGCGTTCCGCCGCCGAGGTGGCGGGCACGGCGGCCTCGTCCCTCGTCCCTCGTCTCGCGCTGGCGAATCCGTTCGTCGAGGACCAGTCACATCTCCGGCCCACGCTGATTGACGGGCTCGTCGAGACGCTGCGCCTGAACCGCGCGCGCGGGGTGTCAGTCACCCGACTCGCCGAGGCCGGTCGCGTCTTCCGCGAACACCAAGGCCAGTTGCTCGAGTGCGTGGCCGTGGGCTTCGTCCTCGCGGAGGATCCGGAGTCGCGCACGTGGCTCCGTCGTTCGGCACCGGATTTCTACGCCGCGCGTCACTTGATCGAGGCACTGGGCTCGTACGCCGGCCTCGATCTCGCCCGGCAGGTTCGCCCCGTCACCGAGGCCGTTGACCGCGGCTGGCAGGCCGGCCATGCCGCCTCTGCGGGCGACCTTGCTCATGGTTGGTCCGCGTCGTTCGGGCTCCTCGACGTCGCGGCACTCAAGTCGCGCGACGTCACCGGCCGCGTCTATGCGGGCGAACTGGTGATTCTGCCGGCGACCCTGGCCGCGCCGGGAACCCGCTCGCGCTACCGTCCGTTCTCGCTCTTCCCCGCCGCCCTGCGCGACGTCGCGCTAGTGGTCGACGAGGCCGTGCCGGCTTCCGATGTCCGCAAGGCGATCGCCAAGGCGGCGCGCGCCGCTGTGGGGAACGCGTTTGCGCTGGAGTCGGTGGAGATCTTTGACGTCTACCGCGGCGAGGGCCTGCCGGCCGGGCGCAAGAGCCTCGCGTTCTCGCTGGTTTTCCGCGCCGAGGACCGCACGCTCACCGACGAGGAGGTCAATCGCGTCTTCACCGCCGTGCAGGAAGGCCTTGTCTCCGGCCACGGCTACACCCTCCGCAAATGAGTTCCCCGTCGTCCCCGACCGACCTGAACATCGACCACGTGGCGTCGCTGGCGCGCCTCGCGCTGACGCCCGAGGAGAAGGCGCACTTCGCGAGCCAGCTCGGCGATGTGCTCGCCGCGATCGAGAAGCTGAAACAGGTGGACGTGACCGGCGTCGAGCCGACGGCGCACGCGTTCCCGTTGTTCAATGTCTGGGAGGCCGACGAGGCCCGCCCGGGTCTGCCGGTGCAGGAGGCGCTGCGCAATGCTCCCGCGCAGCGGGATCACATGATCGTGGTCCCCAAGGTGGTCGAGTAAGTCACCCGCCGCGAGTTCACCCGCCATGTCCGACGCGCTTCATTATCAGTCGATCACCGAGCTGTCCGCCGCGCTGCAGGCGCGCCGGATCTCCGCGGTTGACCTCATGCAGGCGGTCATCGCCCGCACCCAAGCGGTCGAGGACCGCGTGCACGCCTTCAATTCGTATGATGTCGAGGATGCGTTGGCCCAGGCACGGGCCTCCGACGAGCGTCGTGCGCGCGGCGAGGCGCGGGGACCGCTCGACGGCATCCCGATCGGCCTGAAGGACGTGATCGCGGTGAATGGGCAGCCGCTGACGGCCTCGAGCCGGATGCTGAAGAACTTCGTGTCGCCCTATGACGCGACGGTCACCCAACGGCTGCGCGCCGCGGGGGCGATCTGCTGGGGCCGGCTGAATATGGACGAGTTCGCGATGGGCTCGTCGACCGAGAATTCCGCCTTTGGCCCGACCGCGAATCCTTACGCGCTGGACTGCGTGCCCGGCGGCTCTTCCGGAGGCAGCGCGGCGGCCGTGGCGGCCGGCGAGACCATCGTGTCACTCGGCTCGGATACCGGCGGCTCGATCCGCCAGCCGGCCTCGTTCTGCAACGTCGTCGGTCTCAAG
>CAIOYO010000042.1 GCA_903862595.1 uncultured Opitutaceae bacterium
AGTCGCATCCAGCGTGCGCTCGACGAAGTGGCGGCTCGGTCACCTTCAGCGGCGGGGCATCGTGGCGCACTGCTCCTCGGGCCAGGTCGCTGGCAGGTCGACGGCACGATCCGCCTGACCACATCCGGCGTCGTTCTCCGTGGCTCCGGTGACGGGGAGGATCCGCGGCGCGACACCCTTCTCGTGCGACAGCGCCGCGTTCCTGATCCGCTGGTGCAGGCCGGGCAACGCAATGATTCCTTCCGCTCGGAGAAGCCCCGGTCACGTACGGCCATGATCACCCCTCGCGTCGCCGTCGGCGAGCGCTCCTTCGACGTCGCGGAGCCCGGACTATTCCAGGTTGGCCAAGCGGTGATCGTCCACCACCCCTCGACGCCCGCGTGGATCGCGCGGGTCGGCGGCGGCGGCATGGTCAAGGAGCGAGCATGGCGCCCCGGCGAAGTCGACCTCCGCTTCCATCGGTACATCACGGCGATCGCAGGCTCACGCCTGACGCTGGACGCGCCGGTCTTCGACACCCTTGACCGGAGCGTCTCACCGGTGGCGGTGTACGCCTATCAAGATAGCCACGTCGTGCGCGAGGTGGGCGTGGAGTCGCTGCGCGCGGAATCGGCGATCGCCGGCTCGTTCTCCGAGCAGCATCTGGAGGATGCGATCGTGTTTTCCGGCGTGGAGAACGGCTGGATGACGGATTGCACCGTCCGAGGATTCTGGCACGCGGGCATCCAGCTGGAAGGATCGACCCGGTGCACCGTTGCGCGCAGCCGGGCAACCGATCCGCGCGGACCGGTCACGGGGGGCTACCACTACAACTTCGCCACTTACCACTCGCAGCTCATCCTCTTCCGGGAGTGCTTCGCCTCGGCGGGGCGGCATGCCTTCATCAGCAACGGCGGATCGCTCGACTCGGGGATCGTCGTCGTGGACTCGGTCACGGCGCGCTCGACCACCTCGTCGGAGGGACACCGCCGCTGGTCGATGGGACTGCTCTTCGACAACGTCCGGGCAGAGGATCCGCGCGATCCAGACGTGATCCGCCTTTATAACCGCGGTGACTACGGCACGTCGCACGGGTGGGCGGCGGCGCATTCGGTGGCATGGGCCTGCGACGTGACTCCCCGGGGCCGTCTCGTCGTGCAGGCTCCGCCGACCGCGCAGAACTACGCGATCGGCTGCAGCGGACAGATTCTCGGGAAAGGCCCCTACCCGGGAGCGCCGGGCTTCATCGAAGGATCGAATCGTGCCGGCCTTGAGCCGCGCTCACTGTACGATGCGCAACTCGCTGAGCGGCTCGGTGCTCGCCGAACGAGTTTGCGCGGCGGCGCAAAGTGAATACCGAAACTCCATGACATCGACCTCGGCGGGATTTGCTTCGGTGACCGGCCTCCACCATGTCACCGCCATCGCGGGCGAGCCCAACCGCAGCGTCGCCTTCTACACCCGGCTCCTCGGGCTCCGGCTCGTCAAGCGAACCGTAAATTTCGATGATCCGACCGCCTATCACCTGTACTTCGGTAACGAGACGGGTGCGCCGGGGACCCTGCTCACTTTCTTCTACTGGGGGAACGATCATGCTGACGCCCGGGGCCGGATCGGAGCCGGTGCAGTGGCGGCGCTGACACTCTCCATTCCTCGGGGCTCGCGGACCTTTTGGCAGGACCGCTTGGCGGCAGCCGGCGTCGCCACGCGGACGGGTGATCGCTTTGGCGAGCCACTCCTCAGCTTCTCCGATCCCGACCGGATCCCGATCGAACTCGCTGAATCCGTCGACGATCGCCGTCCGTGGAACGGGACCGACGTGCCGGAGACCTACGCGATCACCGGCCTGCACGCCGCGCCGCTTCTCGTCCGGAAGGCAGAGGCAACGGAGGCGATGCTGGACGCGGGATTGGGGATGACGCGCATTGCGGCGGAGCCGGGGCGGACGCGCTGGGCCGCGGGAGCGGCGCGGCCCGGAAACATGGTCGAGGTACTCGTCGCCGGGGCCCACGCCCCTGAGGCCACCGTCGGAATCGGAACGGTGCACCACGTCGCGCTGCGGGCCCTCGATGGCGACGCGCAAGAGGGTCTCCGGAACCGACTGCAGTCGGGCGGCCATGCGGTCTCGCCGCTGCGGGACCGGCAGTACTTCCGGTCGATCTACTTCCGTGAGCCGGGCGGAGTGCTGGGGGAGATCGCGACCGACGGTCCCGGCTTCGCGGTCGATGAATGTCCCTCGCGCTTGGGCACAAGTCTTCGCCTCCCCCCGCAGTTCGAGGCGCAGCGCGATCAAATCATCGCCGCCCTGCCGCCGCTGATCCTGGGCGCCTGAACGTCTGCGCATGTCTCCGTCCGACTCCCGCACCCCAGGACTCCTCACCCTTGGCGTCGACCCGCGACGTGCGCGGGCAGCAGTGGTGCTGGTGCACGGACGCGGGGCGAGCCCGGAGGCGATCGCCGGCCTGACCCGACGGCTACCCCAGGAGGAGATCGCCTATCTCGCGCCGGGCGCGCCGGGCGGCGTGTGGTATCCGCATCGCTTCCTGACGCCACGGGCGGAGAATGAGCCCGCACTCTCCCGGGCGCTCGCGCGGATCGCGGACGTCGTGGCGGGGCTGATTGCCGGCGGAGTTCCGCAGGAACGCATCGGACTCGTCGGTTTCTCGCAGGGAGCCTGCCTCGCGCTTGAGCACGTCCTGCAAGCGCCAGGACGGTACGGCTTCGTTGCGGGGCTGAGCGGCGCGATGATCGGCCCGATGGACGAAGTCCGCACTCCCGTGGACCTCCGCGGGACGCCCGCGCTGATCGCCTGCGCAGAGCAGGACGCCCACATTCCGCGCGAGTACGTTGAAGCCACGGCTCTCCGGTTCCGCGCCAGCGGCGCCGAGGTCACCCATCTGACCTTCACCGGCGACCATCACGGCGTTTTTCCTGAGGAAGTAACGTGGCTGCAAGAACACGTCGCGGCGTTGGTGAGGCGCTGAAGCGCGAGATCGGTTCGGTCGAGCAACGGCGAGCTTGCCTCCGCCCCACCGGCGTGCGGCGATCGGAGATCGCCTCCGACTCATGCTTTCCTCCCCTCTGCCGTCTCGTCGTACCTTCCTCCGCACCCTAGGCGCCGCCTCCCTCGTCGCCCCCGCCTTTGTGCGAAACCTGCGCTCCGCGCCGCCCAGCGGCACGCTGCGTCATGCCAGCTTCGGCGCGGCGGGCATGGCGTGGGCTGACATCCAGTCGATCTGCAGCAACCCCTTCGTGAAGCTCGTCGCTGTCGCGGAAGTGGACCTGAACCGCATCGCGGAACTCAAAGCGTGGCATCCCGATGTCCGCATTTACCAGGACTGGCGCCAACTCCTCGACCGCGAGCAGGGCGAGATCGATTCGGTGAACGTTTCCACGCCAGATCACCTGCACGCGCCGATCGCACTGCGGGCCATGCAACTCGGGAAGCACGTGTACTGCCAGAAGCCGCTCGCCCATAACGTCCATGAGACCCGCGTGCTCACGGAGATCGCTCGGGAAAAGCGACTCGTGACGCAGATGGGCATCCAGATTCACTCGCAGAAAGTCTACCGCCAAGCCGTCGCGATCGTGCAATCAGGCGCGATCGGCAAGGTTCGCGAAGTACACACCTGGAGCAACAAGCACTGGGGCGACTCCGGTCCACCCCCGGTCACCGGAGAGGCCGTCCCGGCCGGCTTCGACTGGGACCTGTGGCTTGGCGGGACGGCGGCGCGGCCGTACGTCGGCAGCAGCTATTATCATCCCGGCAACTGGCGGAAGCGGCTCGACTTCGGCACGGGCACCTTTGGTGACATGGGGTGCCACATCTTCGATCCCGTCTTTGAAGCCCTCGCCCTCACGGCCCCGATCAGCATCCGCTCGGAAGGACCGGCACCCGATGCATGGAACTGGGCGGTCAACGCGCACATCAAGTACGTCTTCCCCGGCACCGCCTACACCGCGGAGACGACCGTGCCCGTGACGTGGTACGATGGCGATGCGCGCCCTCCGGCGGACGTGCTGGCGCTGGTCAAGCCCGCCGCAGCGGCAGCGAACGGAGCCCGCGGCAGCAAGGCCCGCGACGTGATGGACCAAGGCTCGATCGTTATCGGCACGGCGGGCGTGCTCCATATTCCGCACGTCGACACGCCCCGCTTGTATCCATCGGAAAAGTTCAAAGATTTCCCGATGCCCCCGGTGCAAGAGGCGCATCACTGGTCACAATGGGCGGAGGCCTGCCGCACTGGCGCGGTGCCCTCGGCCTCGTTCGACTACTCCGGCCCCCTCACGGAAACCGTGCTCCTCGGCAGCGTCGCGGTGCGCTTTCCGCAGACCACGCTGGCGTGGGATTCGGCGCGGCTCACCTTCACCAACCTCCCGGAAGCGAACGCACACCTGCGACGTGATTATCGGAAAGGATGGGAGTTTGCCGTGTAGGGACCGCTCCGACTCGGCTCCCTCGCGCCGCGACGCGCGCCCGAGTCTTCTCGCAAGCAACCGGATGCTCCGCCCACGGCAGCTCCGCCTCTCTCCCGCGTGTCGAACATCCTCTCCGCTCTCTTCCCCGTGCCCATGCAACGACTCCTTTCCCGTATCGGGATCGCCGCATTTGCGGCGGCCGCCTTGCTCTCATCGCTCCGCGCCGAGGCACCGGTCCTGAAGCTTCTCTTCGTCGGCGACGCCGGCCCGCTTGAACCCGCGGCGCGCATCCGACTGATCGCGCCCACGCTGATCGACCGGGGCATCCATCCCGTCTACACGGAGAACCTCGCACACCTGACTCCGGACACGCTCCGCCACTACGCGGCGGTGCTGGTGTACGCGAGCCGCAATGACCTCTCGCCAGCGCAGGAGGATGCGCTGCGGCGACACGTGGAGGGCGGCGGAGGACTCGTGGTCGTCAACGGTGGAGCTTCGGCCTTCGCCGGCTCGGAGCCCTACGCCCGGATGGTCGGCGCACGCCTGCGGAATGGGCCGGTGGGAATGATCGTCACCGAGCTCAATGCGAAGGACCACCCCCTGATGCGCGGCTTCCAGGTCTTTTCGGCCAAGGACGAAGCGGCCTCCCTCGACGTGCGCAGCGACGCCGAACGAACCGTGCTGGAAACCCGGAGCGGCGAACCTTGGACGTGGATCCGTGGCCAGGGACGCGGGCGGGTTTTCTACACCGCGTGGGGTCGCGAGGCTGCGACGTGGGGCCTTCCCGCGTTCCACGATTTGCTCGAACGCGCGGTACGTTACGTCGGCGGCCAAGATGAGCCCGCGGATCCCCGGCACCGGCCTGCGATCGCCCGCTTGGAACGCGTCCCGCAAACCGGCATTCCCTACTACTCACCCGGCCAGCGCACCTCGGGCGAAGGGCAATGGCCGCTCATCCAAAAGCCCCTCACCCCGGAGGCGTCGATGCAGCGCCTCGTCGTTCCCGGAGGATTCGCGGTGGAACTCGTCGCCGCCGACCCTGAGATCCGCAAGCCGATCGCGATGGCCTGGGACGAGCGCGGC
>CAIOYO010000043.1 GCA_903862595.1 uncultured Opitutaceae bacterium
CAACGGCAAGTTCCCCGCCCAAGCCTATGATTTCGGCCGTTCGTACCAGACGACGCACTGGCAGACGCAGCCGGATGGGTCGCAGATCCACGTCACCCAGAAGAACGAACAAGATGCCCTCGAGTTTCTCCGCACGCAGCCGTCCGGCCAGCCCTTCTGCCTGACGGTCGCCTTCTTCGCGCCGCATGCCGAGGACGCGAATCCACGCCAGTACCTGCCGCAACCGACGAGCAGGGCACTCTACGAAAATACCACCATCCCAGTCCCAGCCACGGCATCCGCGGATGCGCTGCGCCGACTCCCCCCATTCATCCAGGACGAGAAGAACGAGGGACGGGTCCGTTACCACCTCCGCTTTGATACCCCGGGGAAGTACCAGGAGATGATGAAGAACTACTACCGCCTGTGCACCGAAGTGGATGCTGCGGTCGGCCGCATCTTGGAGGACCTCCGCGCGCGCGGCCTGCTGGACCGCACGCTCGTCGTCTTCACGAGCGACAACGGCTACTTCCACGGTGAGCGCGAGCTCGCGGACAAGTGGTACCCCTACGAGGAGAGCATCCGCACGCCCCTGATCGTGCGCGATCCGCGCCTGCCCGCCGACCACCGGGGACGCTCCGTCGACGCGATGACGCTCAATGTCGACCTTGCTCCGACCTTCATCGCCGCAGCCAAACTGGCTTCCCCGAGCGGGATGCAGGGCAAGGACCTCTCTCCGCTCTATCTTTGCGCAGGTCCGCCCGACTGGCGCACCGAGTTCTTCTACGAGCACGCGACCATCCGAAACATCGCCTCCATCCCGTCGTCAGAGGCGCTCGTTCGACGTGAGGTCAAATACATCTACTGGCCGGACTTCGGGTACGAGGAGTTGTTCGACCTGACCACCGATCCGGCGGAGACGCACAACCTCGCCGATCATCCCGACCGAGCCAAAGTGCTCTCTGAGTTACGCGCCCGCTTCAGAGAACTCAAACGACAGGCCCCCTAGCGCGGCCACAAAAGGCAGTCGACCCGTGCCAACCGGTGCCCTCTGAGGCCGCCGCGCAGCCAAGATGATCCGTGAGACCTTGGACACGCCGCCGAATGATCCCCAGTTGACGGAAAACCGAGCGTCGGCAGCGTCCGCTGAAACCGAACTTTGGAGTCAGGCCTCTCGGAATCTAAGTTCCTTTTAGAGAAGCACTTCCTCAGATGGTGGACCTTACTGGACTCGAACCAGTGACCTTTTCCATGTCAAGGAAACGCTCTAACCAACTGAGCTAAAGGTCCGCGAAAACTGAGCTGCAAAGTAAGCAGGAACAGGGGCGGGGCGCGCAAGGAAAAAGCTCAGCCAAGCGCGACGCGGAAGAAGGCGGCCGCCCGCTCCCGATCACGGCCGATCTGCGCCCGCAATTCGCCGAGGTCCGCGAATCGCTGCTCCGCCCGCAGGAAGTACAGCCACTCCACCTCCAACGTCTCTCCCGAGTCGAAGGGACAGGATCCGAGGAGGTGGACTTCGAGACGAGGTGCCGTGGCCTGCTCCACGGTCGGCCGGAGTCCGTAATTTGCCACTCCGGGAAGTCCCGGCTCCATCGCCAACGCATCCGTCCGGCGCACCCGTACCGCGTACACGCCGAGGCGCGGCCGCAGTTCCGGACCCCAGGGAAGATTCAACGTGGGAAAGCCGATTGTCCGGCCGAGTTGTTTGCCTGGGGTCACCACGCCCTCGCTTCGGTAGGGCGAGCCCAGCAGCTCGTTCACGCGCTCAATCTCCCCCGTCTCCAGCAGTCCGCGGATCCGCGTGCTGCTCACCCGCTCCCCACCGGATACGACACTGGGCGCCACCGCGACTTCGATACCGAGGCGCCGCCCCTGATCGACGAGAAACGCCGCATCCCCTCGACGGTTCCGCCCGAAACGCCAGTTCTCGCCGATCGCCACCGCTCCGAGTCCCGGCAGCAGGCGCTGCAACCGTGGAAGAAAGTCTTCCGCCTCCAGCGCCGCAAACTCCGTCGTGAAGGGCTCAACAATCACGTGATCCACGCCCAATCCCAGCAAAGCCCGCGCGCGTGAGGCTAGCGGAAGCAGCAGACGTACCGGATCCGCTGGACGAAAAAGGCGACTGGGATGCGGATCGAACGTGAGCGCCAGCGCGCGCCCACCGCTGCGGCGGGCCCACTCCACGGCCGCCCCGACGACGGCACGATGGCCACGATGGACGCCGTCAAAGACGCCGATCGCCACCGCCCGCGGCCCCGGAGGCAGCGACGCAGCAGCCGCCAGTCCGTACAGCACACGCTCCACGTTCACAGGGCAAAACCGGGCGGAACCGCGTCCCGCACTGAAATCAAACGCTCCGCGATCTCCGTACGCGACATCGCTTCAAACTGCTCAATGGTCACCGACTGCTCCACCCGGAAGGTGTGCGTCGCCGTGCGGCGCAGGGCGGATAGGTGACCGCCGCAGCCCAACTTGTTACCGAGGTCATGCGCGAGCGTGCGCACGTAGGTGCCCTTGCTGCAGCGCAGACGAAAATCCAGCTCCGGCGGCGCAAATCGGGTCAGTTCCCAGCTCATCACCCGGATGAAGCGCGGCTCCCGCTCGATCTCCTCACCTTTGCGCGCCGACTTGTAGAGGGGCACACCGTCGATCTTGATCGCGGAGAACATCGGCGGCGTCTGGTACTGGTCGCCAAGGAAGGTGGCGATCGCCGCATTGACCTGCGCTTCCGTCAGCGGGGGCACCGGGCGGGTCTCCACCACTTCTCCCTCCGCATCCTGGGAATTCGTCGACACGCCGAGACGGATCGTGCCCGTGTACTCCTTGTCGAGGCTGATCAGGAACTGCGACGCGCTCGTGGCCTTGCCCACCAGCATGATCAGCAGCCCCGTCGCCATCGGATCCAACGTTCCGGCATGTCCGATGCGCTTCATCGCCAGCTTGCGCCGTACCCGCGCGACGACGTCGTGCGAGGTGTGATCGCTCGGCTTGTCGATCAGGAGGATGCCTTCGAGTTCCTTGGCGGGGGCAAGCATGGTCAGAGAGAACGGCGGGCCGCATCACGAAGGGCGAGGCGCTCGGCCAGCGCGCTCTCCAGACGGGCTCGAAATCCGGCGGACGTCTCGCCGCGCAGGCTCAGGCCCGCGGCGCAGGCATGACCCCCGCCGCCGAACAAGCCAGCTACCTGATCCAGCCGCAGCGACGGATCCTTGGCCCGCAGACTCGCCTTCACGCCGTCGGGTCGCTCCTCAATGAGCACGCCCACGTCGACGCCCTCGATGCCGCGGGCGTAATCCACCAAGCCTTCCGTATCTTCGGCGCTCGTGCCCGTCTCCTGAAACACTCCGAGCGGCAGCGTGCCGATGCAGACGCGTCCGTCACAGCGACGCTCAAAACTGCCGAGGAAGCGGCGGAGCAATTCCACGCGTCCGGGACTCTCCTGCTCAAAAAGCTCCTGCCCAATGTCCGCTGGACGCGCACCGCGCGCCACCAATTCGGCGGCGAGCAGGAAGGTTTCGCGCGTCGTCGATTGGAAGCGGAACTGGCCGGTGTCGGTCACGATGCCGACATAGAGGGCCTGAGCCGTGAGCGCGTCGATCGGGAGTCCCGCATCGAGGAACAGGCGGGCCAGAATCTCGCACGTCGCCGAGGCGCGCGTCTCGATCAGGTTGTACTGGGCGAAGCCTTCGTTCGAGAGGTGGTGATCGATGTTGCCCAGCGGGCCCGGCAGCCGTGCCCGGAGCTTCTCGCCGGCCCGGAGGTGGTCAGCGCAGTCGACAAAGATCGCCGCCGGATCACCGGAAAGACCAGCCGCCGGCGTGAAGGTCAGGTCCCCCACAAGAAAAGCGAGACGGCGCGGCACCGGATCGGCGTTCGCGCAGACCACGGGATGACCCAGCGTGCGCAGCACGCGGGCCAGCGCGACCTGCGAACCGATGCAATCGCCGTCCGGACGCGCGTGCCCCACGACCGCCACGGGGCGCGGGCCAAGGTCAGCGAGCAGGCGCTGAAAGCGCTCGGAGAGCGAAGGGGAGACAGCGGCGGGAGCGTCCATGAGCGTGACCCGGATCCGTGGGCCGGGCTCTCAGGCGGACGAACCACCCTCGGGCGTCGGCCGCGCGCGACGACGCTCGTCGTCCTCGATCGCATCGAGGAGTTGTTGAATGCGCGCGCCCCGCTCGCCGGACTCGTCCAGCACGTACACCCAGCGCGGGTTCCACTTCAGGATGACCCTGCGACCCAACTCGCGGCGGATCTCTTCGGAGTGGCGGCGTAGCCAGCGCAGACGGTCAACCGCGAACTCCGGGGTGCCAATCACGCCGATGTGGATGCGCCCTGTGCGCAGATCGTCGTCGACGTCCACCGCGGTGACGGTGATCGTCACGGCCTCCTCCCGGTACTGCCGGTGCAGGTAGTCGCTGAGCTCGCGTTGGACGAGTTCGTTGATGCGGAGGCTGCGGTTCGACACGGGAGGAAAGGCGTTGAGGAGTGCGAAAGAAGGCGGACGCCCCACCCCACCGCGCCAGGAAAGAACCCGGAGCGGCGGCGAAGGCGGGAACGCGGATTAGAGGGAGGCGCGGACCTTCTGGACCTCGAAGACCTCGATGGCATCGCCGATCTCGTAGCCGTTGAAGTCGCCCAGCTTGATACCGCACTCGAGCCCGGCGCGAACCTCGTTGGCGTCGTCCTTGAAGCGCTTGAGCGTGTCGACCTTGCCCTCGAACACGATCTCCTTCTTGCGACGGAGACGGGCGCGCGAGTTGCGGGTGATCTTGCCCTCGGTGACGAGGCAGCCGGCGACAAACCCCTTGGCCAGCGGGAACGTCGCGCGCACTTCGGCGGCGCCGGTGCGGACCTCCTTGATGTCGGGATCGAGCAAGTCGGCCATCATCTCGCGCACCTTGTCGGCGAGCTCGTAGATGATCCCGTACGTCTCGACGCGCACCCCGTGGTGCTTGGCGAGCGGGGTGACGCCGTTCTCGAGTTTCGTGTTGAAGCCGATCACGATCGCGCCGGCGGCGCTGGCCATGAGCACGTCGTTCTTCGTGACCAAGCCGACGTCCGTGGAGACGATTTCGAGCGAGACCTTGTTGCTCTTGATCGCCTCGAGCACGGTGCGGACGGCCTCGGAAGAGCCGAACACGTCGGTCTTGATGATGAGCTTGAGCGTCTTGGCCTGCGTGGCGGCGATGTCGGCGAAGAGCTGCTCGACGGAGACATTCTTCGGCTGCGCGGCGACGGTCGACGCCTGCTTGCGCTGCTGCTGCTCGACTTCCTCGGCGAGCTTCTCCGCCTCGCGGGGATTCTTGACGGCGCGGAACTGCGTGCCGCTCTCCGGAGCACCCGACCAGCCGATGATGCGCACGGGCGTGGAGGGAGGAGCCTCCTTCAGCGTGTTCCCCTGATCGTCGAACATCGCGCGGATCTTGGCCCAGTGGGCGCCGCAGATCAGGGAATCACCGACGCGGAGCGTGCCGCGCTGCACGATCACGGTCGCAAGCGGGCCGCGACCGACGTCGATCTGCGACTCGATGATGATGCCCGATGCCTCACCCTTCGGGTTGGCCTTGAGCTCAAGCACGTCCGCTTGGAGGAGAATGTAATCGAGCAGTTCCGGGATGCCGTTGCCCTTGATCGCGGAGACCGGGACGGTGATGGTCTCACCACCCCAATCCTCGGGGGCGATCCCGCGTTCCTGCATCTGCGACTTCACGCGGTCGAGGTTGGCGCCCTTCACGTCCATCTTGTTGACGGCGACCATGAGCGCGACCTTGGCGTTCTGCGCATGCTTGAGCGCCTCGTCGGTCTGCGGCATGAAGCCGTCGTCGGCGGCGACCACAAGGATCGCGACGTCGGTGACATTGGCGCCGCGAGCGCGCATCTTGGAAAACGCGGCGTGGCCCGGCGTATCGAGGAACGTGATGCGGCGGTTGGAGTGCTCGACCTGGTACGCGCCGATGTGCTGCGTGATGCCACCGGCCTCGCCGGCGGCGACGTTGGCCTTGCGGATCGCGTCAAGCAGGGACGTCTTGCCGTGGTCGACGTGGCCAAGGATGCACACCACGGGCGGCCGCGGCGCGAGATTGGCGGTTTCGTCGACGGTCGGCTTCTGCTGCTTCGCCTTCTCCTTCTCCTTCGCGGCGTGCTGGGAGGCGACGTCACCGCGGTGCTTCACCTCGAGCACGAAGCCATGCTTCTCGGCCACCCGGATGGCGACCTGCTCGTCGAGACTCTGCGTCATCGACGCGAAGATTCCCATCTCCATCAGCTCGGAGATGAGCTTGAACGGCTTGAGCCCAAGGGCCGTGGCGAAGTCGCGCACAAGCACCGGGGGCTTCATGTGAATGATCTTGATGTCGCCCTGCTGGGAGAACGTCGCCACCGGCACGGCCGGAGCGGCGGGTGAGGCCAAAGGGACCGGACCGGAGCCGGCCGGACGCGCGGTGGCGAGCGGCAGCGGAGGCGTCGCGACCGGACGGACCGGCGTCGGCGCGGACGGCGGAGCCAGCGGCGGCGGGGCGCTCACCGGCGCAGGTGACAACACGACCGGCGGACGGATCGCAGGCGGAGCCACCGGAGCGCTCAGGGCAGACGGCGTCGGGGCCGAAGGAGTCGTGGGCGCCGGAGCCGGACGGCCCGGAAGCACGCCGGGCGACGCGAACGAAGTCGTGGGGCGTGCGCTGCTCGGAGCAGGCGGGAACGCGCGGGGTGCGGGAGCCGTGGGCGCCGGACGCGGCGGCAGGGACGGCGGCGCGACCACCTGCGGCCGGGGCGACGACGACGTCACGGTCGGAGGAGGCGTCGGCAGAGCCAGCGGGGCCCGCAACGTGGCAGGCGCCACGGCGGGGGTCGGAGGCGGCGTCGAAACCGGCGTCGCCGCTGCGGCGGGCGGCGGGGGCGTCGCGGGGGTCGCGGTTGCCGGCGCGGCCGCGGCAGCAGCCGCCGCGACCTTGGCTTCCTCGCGCTCGCGGACGACGTCGTCCTTGGACTTCACGAAGACACCGACGGGCAGCTTGACCCCTGGGGCCTCGCCGGTGGCTGGTGCAGCGGCGGGGGTCGGTGCGGGTGCCGGAGCCGCGGCGGCCGCCTTAGCGGCAAACTCCTTCGCCACCTCCTCTTCGTAGATCTTGCTGACCGTGCTCGAGACCGAACGCGTATCCGCTGAGACGTAGCCCCGCTCCTTCAGCAAGGCGAGCATCTCCTTGCCTTCCATGTTGTATCGCTTGGCTAGTTCGTGGATGCGGATGCTCATCGTTCAGTGCTGGGCCGGGATCGAAATCGGAGGTGGTTGCGGACGGGACTCTGAAAAGGACGGGGACGTGCGGAGGATTAGGCTCCGTTGACCCGGTTGATGATCTGCTCGGCCTCGTCAGCCGCGAACCCCGCCTGCACGAGATCGTCGGCCGAAACGCCTTCGAACGCGGCAGGTGAATTCACGCCGATCGCGAAGAGACGTCCGGCCGTTTCGGGCGCAAAGCCAAAGGCGGACACCAGCGCCGCGATGCCGCTAGCGCGCGGGTCCGCGACCTGCGTCCGGAACTCCTCGACCTCCAGACGCCAGCCGAGCAAGCGCGACGTGAGACGCACGTTCTTACCGCCCTTGCCGATTGCGACCGCGAGATCGTCCGCCACCACCTTCACGAGGATACGGCGATTCTTCTCATCGAATACCAGTTCGCGCGGAACCGCGGGCTTGAGCGCCTCGATCACCATCTGCTTCGGGTCGGCGAAATAATTGATGATGTCGATCTTCTCGCCATTGAGCTCGCGAACGATCGTCTTCACGCGCGCGCCGCGTGCACCCACGCATGCTCCCACCGGATCGACTTTCGGGTCCTTGGAAGTGACCGTCATCTTGGTGCGGTAGCCAGGCTCGCGGGCAAAGGTCTCGATCTTCACCGTACCGTCGGCGATCTCGGTCACCTCGACCTCGAACAAACGGCGGACGAAGCGCGGCGAGGCGCGGCTGAGGATCAGCTCCGGGCCGCGCGGCGTGTTTTCGATTTCCAGCAGCATGCAGCGGATGCGATCACCGGGCTGGTACTCCTCGCCCGGGACCTGCTCCTTGCCCGGAAGGACCGCCTCGGCCTTCCCCAGATCGATGAAGATGTCGTTCCGCTCCTTGCGGCGCACCGTGCCGGTCACGATGTTGCCGACCATGTCCTTGAAGTCGTCGTAAATGCGGTCCTTCTCGAACTGGCGGAGACGCTGCATCACCGCCTGACGCGCGGTCTGGGCCGCGATGCGTCCCAACGTCGCGGGATCGATCTCGCGCTCCAAAAATTCTCCCAGGACGGCGCCAGGCTTGATCGCCTGCGCCTTCTCCACGTGGATCTCGGTGCGCGGGTTGCTCACCGAATCAACCACCTTCAACAGCGACCACGCCTTCAGTTGGCCGTTCTTGGGATTGATCTCAATCTTGAGCTCCTGACCGGAGTTTACCCCCTTGAGCGCCGCCGCCTTGATGGCATTGACGATCGCCGCGATCATGTCCGCGCGACCGATCCCCTTTTCCTTCTCCATGTACTCAAGGACGGATAGAATTTCGCTGCTCATAGGTGAGGGATTGAAGATGAAAGTGGAAAAAAAAAGCGGGCCAGAGGCCCACTTCAACTGGACGTGAAGGGTTTTTAGGACCTTCCACTAAGCTCGCTGCGCAAACGCTTGTCAAGCCCCGCGCCTCCGTCTCCCGGGCTTATTGCAAGGCTATCTCTGAATTCATTCCAATCGCCCAAAGCCCTTGCGCCACTCCTTGGCAAAGCGGGCCTCCGGCCTCACCGCCGTCTGCCATCACTCTCGCGTGCCGCAGGGTGGATGCAAGCTCTCCCGGGAACCAATGGAACCAAAGCCCAGCAACGTCACGACCGCGTGCCGCCAGCAACGGTAGCCACGCATCGCAGACCAGAGAGTCGAAACGCCCTCCCCTGACCACCCCGCCGGCTACGGCAGCGCACGCCCATTGCCGCAGGTGCGATAAGTCGACCCCACGCCGCACGTTCGCCACCTCAGCAGCAATGTTCGCGACCGCCGGCCACGGGAATTCCCAGAGTCGCTCCGGCCATTCCGGAACCCGGGCAACCCACTCGGCATACTGCTGCAAACGACGCTGCGGATGGTTGGCTGGGCGAACTCCCTGCACGGTCCAACGCGACCGCTGCCCCGCCCACGCCAGCCCGGGAGTCTCCTGACCATGCTGCCATGCGGAGAGCGGCCAGACACTCGCCACCTGCAGCATCGCCGCGCGATTGGGCCGGGCTCCCAGCGCCTGCAGCGCCGCATGATGACACGCCTCCCTCCATCCCAGGTGCTCCAGTCGGAGCCGCGCCCAACGCACCTTCTCCTCCCAACGTGCGACGGCGGCGGCGAGGACCCGCTCTCGACGCTCCGTAGGCGTGCAACCCTGCAGGATGTCGAGGATTCGCGTCTCGGGGCGGCCTGCCAACCGCTCGATCACTTCGTCCGCCGCGTAGTCCTCCAAGCCACGCCGAAGCAACGGCAGGAGAACCAGGATCGGGATCCGTCTCTCTTCCCTTCCCTTCGTCCACGCCTCCACCGTCGGAAACAGGACCGCATGCAGGACCACGCCGTCGTAGGCGGGATCGGCTCCGTGACCGTGTGCATACCAGTCTCGTTCCCGAAGGTGCACCTCCACATCGCCGACTCGCCTGCAGCCGTCGATCTCCACGACGGCAGAGCCAAAATCCGGCCCTCCGAGATGATTCCAGCGTCCCGGCTCACGAACCCGCACCCGACGCCCGTCCTGCAACCGGGCGTCGCCGTCGTCCACTTCGCGTCGCAGCCACAGCTTCTGCAGCACGCGCTCCGGAAAGACAAAGGACCCGTACTCACCGGGAATCTCCGCCACCACCTCCGCGTGCAGGCTTCCTTCCCCCGTGACGCCCCCCGGCACAGTCCCTCCCGGGGGCACTTCGAATCCCACTCCGACTCCAGATCGTCCAGCCACGTCGACCATGCGTCAACCGATGCGAATCATCCGGACAAGTACACCCTGACATCACCCCAATCCAGGGCTCGTGGAATCCATCCGCCGGATTCCTGCCGCTCCGCACTTGCGACGTGGACCTCGTCGATTGTATTACTCGCTCTACATCATGAATCCCGGAAAATTGATCGGCTTTGGCATCATCATCGTCGTGGCGGTCCTCGCCTTGGCTCAGGCGACGTACGTCGTGGACCCTGGATTTCGCGGGGTACTGGTCACGCTCGGCAAGGTGAGCGATGAGGCCAAGCCCGAGGGCTTCGGCACGAAGAGTCCTTTCATCTCGCACCTTGTGCGCGTACCGGTCCGGCAGCTCTCGCAGGCTTTGCCGGCGGAGTGTTACTCGTCCGACCTGCAGCAGGTGAACGTCATGCTGCGCGTCCTCTACCGCATTCCCGAGAACCAGGTCGTCAACATCTACAAGAACTACGCCGGCGATCCGTTTGACAGCCTCGTCGCCCCGCGTCTGCAGGAGGCGCTGAAGGAAGTGACGGCCCTCCAGAGCGCCGAGCAGATCGTGCGTCGTCGCGAGGAGGTCAAGAACCGCACGCTCGCCGGGGCAAAGGAGAAAGTCGGCGGGCTCCTCGTGATCGAGGACTTGGTGATTGAGAACATCACGCTCTCGAAGGAACTCGAGGCCGCCATCGAGGCCAAGATGGTGCAGGAACAGGAAGCTGCCAAGTCGCGCTTCACCCAGCAGAAGACGCAGATCGAGGCGGAAACCGCCATCATCCGGGCCAAGGGCGAAGCCGAGGCGATCCGCATCCGCGGTGAGGCGCTGCGCGACACCCCCGGCCTGATCCAGCTTCAGATCGTGGAAAAGTGGGACGGTAAAGCTCCCTTGGTCATCGGCGGATCGGGCAGCGAATCCAGCGGCACGAGCTTCATCCTGCCGTTGAACAGCCTGCCGCTGCCTGCGACGGCGGCCCCGGCCGCGCGGCGCCCCTAAGGCCATGCGTCGAACTAACGAGTTCCGCGTCAATCCCCCACCGTCGCGGTGGGGTCGCACCGTCGCGTGGGTCGGTGCGATCGGCGCGCTCGTGCTGATCGCCGTGCTCTTCCCCAGGGTCCTCGCGTTTGCGGAACTCGCGGCCCGGGAATTGCGCGTTTTCTGGTGGCTGATTCTTTTGCTCGCCCTCGGCGTCTGGCTCGCCTTCTTCGCCAGCAAGCGGCGCTCGTAGTTGGCTCGCCGCTACGTCAAGCACTCACCCTTCGTGCGGGCACGCCGGTCGGACCTCCTCCGGCGTGCAAGGAACTGATCCGGGGTCAGCGCAGGGAAAAAGACGCACTCACGGTCGCGGTGATGGTCTTTTCCAGCGCCGTGGTGTCGTTGTTGCCTTCCCAACTCGTCGCCGTGCTGTGCAGCGGGTTGATCTGGATCACGCCCATCCGCGCCTCGCGCAGGCCGCGGATCGCGCGACCGCCATTCTCCGCGATCTGATTCGCCCGTGCGCGGGCGTCCTTGGTCGCCTCCGCCATCATCTCGACCTTCGCCTCGCCCGCCTTGGTGTAAATGAACTCCATCGAATCCGAGACGAAGGTGACGCCCTGCTCCAGCAACTCCGCACTCTCGGTCGCCAATCCAGGCACGCGGTCGACCTCCGGGGACCGCACTTCCACGACTTGGCTCAGCCGGTAGCCGACCCGCCGCGTGGTGGACTCGGCGCCATCGCGCAGCGTGACGCGCTCAGTGACCTCGCGGATCTGCACGGGACCGACGGCGACTTCTCGCAGGCTGCGCTCCGTCAGGAAGCGTTGCACCTTCGCGAAGTCCTCGCGAAGCCGCTGTTGAGCGGCCAGCAACGTCGGCGCCTCGACCTGATACGAGGAGCGCCAGATCACGAGATCGGAGCGCACGCTGCGTCGGGCGGATCCGGTGACCGAGATGAGTTGCGACTCGGAGATGCGGGTCCACGCGCCAGCGAGGACCAGGGAGGCGAACGCGATCCCGGCGGCGAGAAAAACGCCCGCGAGGACACCGAAAAGATGAGGGCGGGAAGAATCCATGGGAGGAACTCCATGCATCCGCTCGCGTCGCCGGGAGTCCAGCGGAATGACTCCATTGTGAATAAGCTCTCCCACTCTTGCGCCACGTCGGCCGGAACGCCAGCGCCAGCCGGTGCCCGGCCATACTCCCGCGCGTTTTGGCGTTGCGGCGCGCCGCTCGCTTTGCACCCTCAACGACGATCTAGCCAAGGTCGCCGCACCCGGTCGCTCCGGAGATGCGACGCCCCCACCGGAGAGGTGGCAGAGTGGTCTATCGCGACGGTCTTGAAAACCGTTGGGCCGAAAGGTCCCGGGGGTTCGAATCCCTCCCTCTCCGCCATTCTCGCACGGACCAGCGGGGACAGCCGAGGCCAGGCGAGGTCATAATCATGACCGCTGGTGCAGGAGTGCAGGCTGCGGACAAGCGCCGCAAACCGCCCATCGAGGGCCGCTCCGAGAGCAGTCACTGCGGAATGCTGGAGCGCGCAGTCGCAACGTTTGCCGCACGCTTCGAGCCACCAGGAGCGATGCTTCCGGACAGCCCGGTCTAGCGGACTCCTCACACCGTGGATCCTCAAGATCGGGCTAGGCGTCG
>CAIOYO010000044.1 GCA_903862595.1 uncultured Opitutaceae bacterium
CGCCCTTTCGGTTCCACGTGCTCAGCCGCATGCAGATGGAAATACGCTCCGCCGGCCCCGACCGACGCTTTGGTACCGCCGACGACGCCGAATGGGCGCCGTGGCCGCGGAACTTTTAGCGGTCCGAGTCGGTCCGGACGGTACTCAGGCGACCGGCTGACGCAGCAGGGAGTCGATCAAGGCATCCAACGGAGCGGTCGCGAGACCGCAGACCACATCACCACCGCCGTAGTAAAGGTGATAAACGCCGCCGATCACGGCATGGCCGCACGGGAAGCATACGCCGTTGTAGAGACCCTGGGTCTCCCACGTGGCCTGTGGCTCGAAAATCGGGCGACGGGTGCGATGCGTGACCTTGAAAGGATTGTCCAGATCAAGCAGCAACGCGCCCAGACGGTAGTGTCTATCCTCGCCCACCGCATGGTAGATCTGGAGCCAGCCATGCGGGGTGCGCAGCGGGGGGTTGTTGGCGCCCACCTTCCGCTCCCAATCGAACTCCGCCTTCGCGAGGAGATGGAGCTGCTTCCAACCGAGCAAGTCGTCGGTGGCTGCGATCCAGATCGCGGGCTGATCGTTCGGAAACCCTTTTCCGTGCCACTGCATCGGACGGTGCAGCGTGACCCACTTCCCGGCCACCGTTTCGGGGAAGATCACAACGTCACGCTCATCCAACGACGGGTCGGTCAGTCGGCCCGCCCGGATCCATTCCCGGAAATCCTGCGTCAGGAACAGATGCGTGGACGTGAGATTCTGCCGCAACGCAGCCGGAAAGTGGCCGGGAAACTTCAGGTGCGGCCGCGCCGCGAGCGCTTTCTCATCCCAGTACTTGCCCGGCGGGAATGGGCGCGAAGCCACGGTGACATAGTACCAGTCACCGACCTTGATGATGCGCGGATCCTCGAGACATCCCCCGTCGGGGGTCAGCGGAATGGGCGAGGCCGACGGCCCGCCCGGGTCGCGCACGAAGGTGCGCCCATCGCGGCTGCGCGCGAGGGCGAGGTGCACACGATGCTCGGCATCGTCGCCGGCGGCGCGATACAGCAAAAGCGTTTCTCCCGTGGCTTCGTCATGCCACGCGGCGGGATTGGTGGTCACGAGCGATTCCCACGCGCGCGCGGGATCCGGAGAAAGAATCGGCTGCGGAACGCGAGCCAGTTGGAACTCAGAGGGAAGAATCATGGCAGGAAAAGAGGAGGACGCGGCAGGGTGGTCGCGCGAAGGCAGGCTTCAGCGGGCTTCGTAGACCTCGACGAGCGCGACACCCGTGGTCTCGTTTCTACCCCGGAGCTGGACCGTGTAGGCCCCGGCATCCAGATCGAGCAGGAGCCCGGCATCAGCGCTTCCGGCCGTATAGGGGAAGGCACCGGATGTCGCCGCCGTCGCGGCGAACGACGCTGCGTTAGCGCCTTGTCCCCAGTTGTCATTGGTGGCGACGACCGTTGCGCCACGCAGCACGATGACTTCCGGATCCGCGAGGAAGCCGGTGACCCCGAAGGCACCGAGGGCGGGACCCACGCCGCGGATCACGACGCGTCGCGAACCACCTTCCACCACAAAACCGGCGATCAGGATTCGCTCGCCGGTCTCGACCCGGCCACGCGTCGATACGTTAATCAGTTTGCCCGTCGCAACTGGCGGAGCCGGCAGAGCCGCCACCCGCCGGATGCGCCCGTCTCCTTTGGTCATGATGTAGACCTCGCCGGCGAGATCGATGCCGAAACGCACATCCGCACGCGAGGTCCCCGCGAGCGTCGTCAACCTCGCGTCGGAGCCGTTGCGCGTCAGACCCAGCTCATAGATGGTCGACTGAGCCCCGGGGGTGATCGTATCGGCCTTGACGTAGAACATCCGGCCTCCGGGGATATCGCCGAAGAAATAAAGGCCCCGCAGCGCGGGCACGTTGGCCCCGCGATAGACGTAGCCTCCCGCGATGGCGGCTCCCTCGTCGTGGTCGTACTGTGCAACCGGATAGGTGAATCCAAAGGTCGCGTCGTCGGCGGGAAGGGAATAGACGACATTAGTCTGATTCGTCCGCAGCACGAACGTGCCCTCGCGATCCGGATAGCCGTAGTCGCCGCCCTTGGTGAGGAGATTCACCTCCTCGATCTGGTTTTCGCCGATGTCGCCGATCAGCGCCCGATGGGGCGCCTGCGAATCCCAGCTGATCCGATGAGGGTTGCGGAAGCCCCAGGCGTAAATCTCGCCCAGGGTATCCGCTCTCCCGTCGTTGGCGTAGGGATTGGTAGACGGGATGCCGTAGCGCCCGTTCGGGCTATTGGTTCCGAGCGGATCGAGGCGGAGAATGCTGCCGTAGGGCGACGAAAGCCGGTGCGTCCAGTCAGGACGACCCGCCGAGACCGCCCCGCCGTCGCCGGCGCAGATGTAGAGAAGGCCGTAGTCCTCGTCCCCCGCCTTGGCGTAGGGATTGAAGCCGATGTCCTGCAGGCCGTGGATCGTGCCGTTGTAATCGATGCGAAGCAGTTCCCGCCGGGTACCCGCAAAGACGTTCGCGGAGGGTGAGCTCGCCGTCCATTCGGTGATCACGCCC
>CAIOYO010000045.1 GCA_903862595.1 uncultured Opitutaceae bacterium
AGGAGCGAGCGACCGCCAACGTGGTAACCGCGCATCCAGTCGAAGGGCTTGTCTTCGCTGTAGGGATTCTCGAGGTCGTTGACGAACCAGTGGGCGGACTGCGGATGGGTCGTGTAGCCGGTGCGCGCCTGCTTGTGCTGTACCGCCAGCTCGCCCGGCGTCAGTTTGGTGCGTCCAGGAAACTCCCAGTTCTCGGTGAACGCCGTCGGGTAGTCCCCGTGCTTTACGTCCCGCCCCCGCTCGAGCACGAGGGTCTTGAGCCCTCGCTCGCACAATTCCTTCGCGGCCCATCCGCCGCTGATGCCAGACCCGATGACAATCGCGTCGTACGTGTGATTCTGGGTGGCGGCTCCGAGGATATTCATGCGGCAATCGGACGTTACGGGGTGAACAGGCGCGGAAGAGACGATGAGCTTCCCCACCCCGTAGCTTCAAACCCAAAACCAGCGACCCCAGCCGAGCGCCGAACCCGCAGAAATCAGAAGTTAGACTGCACCTGGCCGAAGGCTTCTCGCGTGGTGGCCAACAAACGCCCTACGTCGTCGATCGTCAGGCCGTGATTCTGCATGAATCCATCGTCCGCAAGCAGCAGCGCTTCCAGCCGCGGCTCCGCCGTCGCCGTCCCGGGCCCATCGGAGGGCAGCACACTCGCGGCAAAGTGCAGCGCGTCCGCCAACCAGTTGGACTGCGACAGGCGCTCCGGATGATCCTGGCCCGCGATCGCCTGCACCAGATGCTCCAGGAACTGCCACTTCCCGAGCAGCAGGGCTCCGGCCTGCGAATGCAGGAATCCCACCGTGTTCTGCTCCCATTCCGAAAACGTCACCCCCTCAGTCCGTGGTCGCTGATGCTCCGATGCCAGACGATCAATCGCGAGCCGACCAATGAACCGCAGCAGGCCTGCGGTGTAAGCCTCGTCGGGATCACCGCGCCCCGTCCGCTCCGCAACCTCGTACAGGAAGAGGCCGTGCATCAAACTCTCCGCCCAAAACGCGTCACCCGACACGCCGTAGGCCTTCAGATCCGTCCCCGTCAGCATGCGCGCCACCGCGACATTCAGGAGGCGCACCGTCTCGCGGATCCCGATCTTCTGCACGGCGTCCACAATCGAACCGACCGGCGAGCCGTGGCGGAAGTACGCGGAGTTCGCACAGCGCAGAATTTCGGCGGCCAACGCCGGATCCGAACCAATTAACGCCGCCACACTGCCCACGTCAGACATCGGATCCCGCAAAAGGCGGAGAGCCTTCGCCAGCACCCGGGGCGCAGGGCTAAAACCCTCGATCCGGGCCAACGCCTGCAAGAACTGCGCCTGAGTGGGTTTCATGAAGGAGATGCGCACGCGCTCCGCTCCTATCGGCACGCGCGCGCACGGATCAACCCGCGGCACACGAAACACCGCGAAAAACTGTCCCAGCCGTTGCCGCCCTTCGCCTAGGGCAGGGGCGCAATCCCGAGATCAAACATCCGGGCCGAATTCTCCATGACCGTCAGCAGCGACGGGACGAACGTGTCCCAGTCCTGCGTCCCGCCAAACTGGCTGTCCCACGACACAAAGAGCTGCTTCGGCAGCACATTCGAGGGCTCGATCACGATCCGGATCTCTTTCTCCCAGTCCGCAATCTTCACGTAGCTCAGCGACGCCGGACGCTCAACCCCGGGCACCACGGCGAACCGCTCAAGGAACGTGTCCGCGGTCTGCGGCTCCTCGAGACGGATGTGCGCCGAGGCCGAGAAGGTGCGCGTCGCACCCTCCGGCGGACTTTCGTGCTGAAGCAGTCGCACAAACACACTCTGGATGATCTCCCAGTCCGCCGCGTTGCGCGCATTCTTCACCCCCACCCGCACCCGATCCGGGGTGCACACGAGGAAGCCATTCTCGCCAAAGAAATTCGCGAGAATTTCATAACCGTACAGCTGATCCCACGCCTTCATGCGGACTTGATCCGGACGGAGGCGAAAGCCTTCAGGATCGCACAGCCACTCCTGAAAACGACGCGTGTCCGGGTGATCCAGGGGCCGAGGCCGCCGCAGCGGCGAGTCGATCTGCAGGCTGAACACGTGGAATTGAGCCGACGACATCATCCCTCCATTCGAACCGAATCCTTCCCCGACCGGAAGTGAGAAATCCCTCGCCGCTACGGCAGCGGGGCTGCGGTCAGGGGTAAACTCTCCAGCACTTCGCGATAGCGATCAGCCAGGATCTCTGTGATGCCGGGATCCTCACCCACGGGCTCGGTCATCGCTACCTCCAAGCCAGGCCGCTCCCGCTCCGCTTCGCGGCAAATCACATCAAGGTCGCCGCCCACACCCGCATGCC
>CAIOYO010000046.1 GCA_903862595.1 uncultured Opitutaceae bacterium
AAGGACGCTGCCTCCGCCAACTCCCGCTGCGCGGTGCCAAGGCGACGCTCGATCTCGGCCGCGCTATCCTGCCCGCGATCAATCATCCGCTGCCGCAGCTCCGCCAACGGCACATTGATGAACACCGTGGCCAAATGGCGCCGCAACAGCGGGTCAGCCGCCGCCGCGCGCCGGAAGTTGCCCACGCCCTGCACGTCGACGTTGATGATCAAGCTGCGGCCCGCCGCGAGGGGCTCCATCACCGAGGAGGCGAGCGTGCCGTAACGATTCTGCTGGTGGACCCACGCCCATTCCAGGAACGCACCCGCCGCCACGCGCTCATCGAACTGCGCCGAACTCAGGAAATGGTAGTGCACCCCGTTCACCTCGCCCGGCCGGGGCGGACGCGTCGTCGTGGTCACAACCCGCGAGAATCCCGGCAACTCACGCACCGCCCGTTCGCAGAGCGTCGTCTTGCCCGAACCCGCCGGACCGGCGAGCACCAACAGCACCGGAGCAACCATCGCGGCGGACCCGGAAGCAGGCGTGGGAGTGGAAGGAGCGCGATTCATGAAACGGCGGCGCGAGCAGCCCTTCAGTACGTGAAAGCCACCACGCTCAGGACGATGCCATAGACGGCGAGGGCCGCCCCGATCACCCGCGGACGCTCCCCGGTCGCAAACAGCCACTCGATGAAGTCCCGCAAGCGGAACGGTACCGCACCCAGATAAATCGCGAGCGCGATCCCCACGTACACCGCCGACACCATGAAGAGGCGCTGGGGATGGTGATACTCCATGAACGCCGCATCGAGCAACGGTGTCGCCGCGAGCAGCATCAGCGCAGCGAGCCCCCGCACCGCAAGAAAGTCCGGTACCTGCGAAAACGCCAGCACCGCCAGGAGGGCGAAAAAGATCAGCAGCGCCGTGCGATACTCGCCGAAGTCCGCCATCGAAAGGGTCCAGATGCGAGTGAGGAACCAGACCGTCGCCCCGCCGAAGAACACCACCGTGGCCGCACGGGAGCGCGGCATCGCCTTGCAAGCGGACACGACCAGCGAGCTGCGCGAGAACAGCAGCGCTCCGACGAGGAAGAGGAAGACTCCGGGCAGCAGCGTCGCGAGGGTGAGGCTCATGGAGAAAGGGCGGCGAAGAGGCAGGGCGAGGCGACGGATTCGGGGAATTACGCCGGTACGCCGGCCAGCACCAACTCGCCATAGAGCGTGCTGACCGAGGCACGCTCGATCCGCAGTGGCACGAGCTCGCCGACCAGGCGCGGGTCCGCGGCGAAGATCGCGACACGATTGCCGGCGGTGCGGCCCGTGAAAAGCTTACCGGTCTTGTCCGGCCCCTCGACCAGGACCTCCTCGACCGTGCCGAGCAGGGCGGCATTCCGGCGGAGTGAGTTCTGCCGGAGGATTTCGAGGAGCTCCTGATTCCGTGCCTCCTTCACCTCGTCGGGCACCTGGTCGCCCATGTCCGCCGCCGGCGTCCCCGAGCGCACGGAGTACTTGAAGATGTACGCCATGTCGTAGTTGCAGTCCGCGAAGAGCTCGCGCGTCTGCACGAAGTCCTCCTCGGTCTCGCCAGGGAAGCCCACGATCACGTCGGTCGAGAAATACATGTCGGACCGCACCGCCCGCAGGGACGCCACGATCTCGCGGTAGCGCTCCCGTGTGTAGGGCCGGTTCATCGCCCGCAGGATCCGGTCGCTCCCACTCTGCATGGGCAGATGGACGTAGCCACAGAGCTTGGGCAGGCGCGCGTAGGCCTGCACCAAGTCATCCTTGAAGCCGCGCGGGTGAGGCGACGTGAACCGGATCCGGGCGATGCCCTCGATCGCATGCACGCGCTCGAGCAACTGGACGAAGGGCGTGATCCCCCCAGTGTGCGCATAGTCGCGGCGGCCGTAGCTGGTGACGATCTGCCCGAGGAGCGTGATCTCACGCACCCCGCGCTCGGCCAGTTCGGTGCATTCCCGCACGATATCATCCATCGGCCGCGAGCGTTCGTCACCGCGCGTCTTCGGCACGATGCAGAAGGCGCAGTCCATGTTGCAGCCCTGCTGGATCGAGACAAAGGCGCTCACCTGGCGCGGAGCGGCGGAATCCTCCGGGACAAGGTGGTCCTTGATGGCATTCTGCGAACCGGCCTCCTCAGCGATGTCGACGATCGTCTCCCCGACCGGCAGGCCGGCCGAGCGGGCGGCGCGCAGATTGTCGAGATAACCCGGGACCTGATGGAACTTCTGCGTCCCGATGATCAAGTCCACATCCGGGAGCTGCTCCAAGAGCGAGGCGCCGCGGTTCTGGGCCATGCAGCCGAGGATCCCGAGAACGAAATCCGGTTGGCGGCGCTTGCGGGCGGACACGTAGCCCGCCTTGCCGATGGCCTTCTGTTCCGCGGCGTCGCGGACCGAGCACGTGTTCAGCAGCAAGATGTCGCACTCCTCCTCGGAAGGGACGATCCGATATCCCCGGGCGCGAAGCATCGAGGCGACGGCCTCGCTGTCGCGCTCGTTCATCTGGCACCCGTAGGTCTTGATGTGCACCCGGTTCATCCGTCGGAGAGGGGCCACCCTAGGCGGCGCCTCCCCCCGGTCAACGCGGGAGTGACCCGGGCCGGTGCCTCAAGGCTCCTCGACGTAGCCGTGCTTGATCGCGTAGCGGACGAGCCCGGCGGGCTCGTACTCGCCCAGTTTATCCCGCACGCGGGCGAGCGCATTATGGACCGTCTTGGTGCTGACCCCGAGACGAGCCGCGATCGCCTTGATGTTCTCGCCCCGCGCGAAGCTCCGCAACACCTCGCGCTCCCGGTCCGTCAGGTTCCCCGCCACCGCGTTTGCTTCGCTGCGCAGGCTCTCGACCAAAAGCCGGGAGCTGTCCGGGCAATAGAACGTCTGTCCGCGCGCCACCTCAATCACCGCCTGACGCAGAGTCGCGAGGTCCGAGCGCTTGAGCACGAACCCGTGCACCCCAAGCGAGATGGCCTCACGCACGAGATGCTCCTGCTCGTTGCCCGAGACGCAGAGCCAGCGCGTCCGCGGCAGCTCCGGACCCACCATGCGCACCAAGTCGAAGCCGCGGCCATCCGGCAGCATCCAGTCCACGACCACCAGGTCCGGCTTCTCGCGC
>CAIOYO010000047.1 GCA_903862595.1 uncultured Opitutaceae bacterium
CTGGTCGGCGAGGGCGGCGGGATCGAGCGGTTCCGGAGAAATCCTGAACGTCATGGCAGCGGCGAAAAGGGTTCCTTGGGATGACTAGCCCCCGGCGACCGGAGGGATGAAGACCAACTCGTCGCCGGCCCGCAGCGCGGTGTCCCACGCGGCGAATTCGCCGTTGATGGCGACGCGGACATGCGTGACCGGCAGCGTGAACCCGTGCCGCCGGGCGAGCTCCTCGTAGAGCGCCGCGGCCGTGGCGGCGCCCGTGGTGAGGGACTCGGACGACAGCCCGCGCTGCTCGCGCAGCAGGGCGAAGTAGTGGAGCGTGACGGTGGTCATGGGCGGGCCTCGGCGGAGCCGAAGACGTGTTTGCCGCCGGTCTTCTCCAGCAGCCGGACGGACTCGATGACGATCTCGTGGGAGAGACCCTTGGCCATGTCGTAGAGCGTGAGCGCCGCGATGCTGGCGCCGGTCATGGCCTCCATCTCGACGCCGGTGCGGCCGACGGTTTCGGCGCGGCACTCGATGGCGGCGATGACGGACCCATCGGCGGCGGGCGGGTGCAGCTCAATCGTCACCGCGCAGTCCGTGAGCGGCAGCGGATGGCAGAGCGGAATGAGCGCGCTCGTCTGCTTGGCGCCGGTGATTCCCGCGAGGATGGCGGTCTGCAGCACGGAACCCTTGCGCGTGGACAGATCGCCGTCGCGCAGGTGGGCCGCGACGGTGGCGGGCAGGCGGACCCGGGCGGCGGCGCGGGCGAGGCGGGCGGTTTCCGGCTTGGCGCCGACGTTGACCATGGCGGGCCGACCTTGGGAATCGAGATGGGAGAACACGGCGGGAAGGGAAGCAGGTGAGGGCGTCAGGCCCAGGGAAAGAAACGGGCGACGTGGCCGGCGGGGAAGCTTGTGGCCTGCGGCGGCAGTTCCACGAACCCATCGGTGCCGATGAGACCCGCGAAGTCCCCGGACGTGTTGCTGGCCTCCGGTGCGGCGGTGAGGCGACCGTCGGGCTGCGACTGCAGCCGCACCGGCAGGAAGCGAGTCATCCGCGCGAGACCCTCGACCGGTGACGCGAGGCTGACCCACGTTTCCGGCGCGGCGGCGAGGCCACTGGCGTGGGCGAAGGCCGGGAGCACGTAGCGGTGCAGGCACACGAAACAGGAGACGGGATTGCCGGGCAGGGCGAACACCGGAGTCCGCCGTCGGCTGACCCCGAACCACATCGGCTTGCCCGGCCGCTGGGCGACCCCGTGGAAGACCTTCGTCACGCCTAGAGCGGCGAGCGTGGCGGGCAGATGATCGTGCCGGCCCTTCGAGACGCCGCCCGTGGCGATGACCACGTCGAACTCCGCGAGTACCCCGTGGAGCCCGGTCTCGATCTCCTGCGGGACATCGCGGTAGTGGAACCGCTGCACCAGCGGGTAGCCCGCGTGGACGAGGGCCGCGCGCAGCGCGAGATCGTTGCTGCGTCGCACCAGATGCGGCGCGACGGGGGCGCCGACCTCGACGAGTTCGTCGCCGGTGGAAACCAAGGCGATCCGCGGCAGGGCGGCGACGCGCAGCGAGGCGCAACCGCAGGCGGCGGCGACGGCGATTTCGCGACCGGACA
>CAIOYO010000048.1 GCA_903862595.1 uncultured Opitutaceae bacterium
CGCCGCCACGATCGACTTCGTCGGTAAGGACACGCGCGGTCAGAAGAGCATCCGGCTGAAGGAGGAAAAGGAGGGCGCCGTCGCCTTCGTGAAGAAGGGCATGGATCCCGCCCCCGACGCCGCCACACCGGCCCCGCCGGCTCCAAGCCCGAAGGGCTGATCCAAGCCCTGCTCGATCGGGTCATCGGCCGGCGCACGCTCGCCGAATGCCGCATCACTGCCGCAAGAGACGCTCCCCTCACTCTTCCATCGTCACTCTCCCTTGAACACTCCCGATTCCCCTCCCTCACCCGACCGCGTCGTCGTGGTCGGCGCCGAAGCCGGCCCGAATGTCGATCCGTGGAGCCAGATCGTCCGCTTGGAACACGGCGGCGATGGTTCGTTCGCCGCGATCATCCGCGAACAGGTCGGCCGCACGCCGGTCGCCGGTCTGGCAAAGTTGGAGGCGCAACTGCTCCGCGCCCTCGCGGACCCGGCCGTAACCGCCGCAGGGCGCGACTTCCTCTGCAGCCAGTTGGCGCTCGTCGGCTCCGCCGCCGCCGTGCCCGTACTGGGACGCTTGCTCGCCGCGGAGGCCTCCGCCGACGCCGCACGCGTGGCACTGGAGCGCATCCCGGGCCCGGAAGCGGACGCCGCTCTCCTCGCCGGCCTGTACTCCCTCTCGGGTCGGGCGAGGATCGGATTGGTCGGCTCCATCGGCGCCCGCCGGAGCCCCGGCGCTCGCGAAACGCTCTCGCGTCTCGCCGGCGATGCCGGCGAGCACGCTGAAATCCGCGCGATCGCCACGCGCGCCCTCGCCCTGCTCCGTCCCGCCTCCACCGGTCCCGCCGCATGAACCCTCCCTCTTCCCTTCCCGCGTCCACCATGGGCCGCCGCCGGTTTCTGCAGCTCGGCTCCCTCGCCGCCGCCGCACCGCTCATCTTGCCCGCGAAGCTGCGCGGAGCCGCCGCGCCGTCGAATCTCATCCACGTCGCCATCATCGGCACCGGAAACATCGCCGAGGGCCACCTCAAGACGCTGCTCGGCTACCCCGAGCGCGTCCGAATCGTCGCCGTCTGCGATGTCGACCGCGAACGCCGCGACCGCGCGGCCGCCCTCGTCGATGCCGCTTACGGTTCCCGGGGCTGCTCTTCGGTCAACGATTTCCGGGAGGTCACCCGCCGCGCCGATGTCGATGCGGTCTGGGTCTGCACGCCCGACCACTGGCACGCGTTGATCGCGCTCGACGCCATCCGCCACGGCAAGGACGCCTACGTGGAGAAGCCGCTGACCTTCACCATCGAGGAGGGCCGCGCCCTCGTCTCCGCCGCCCGCGAGCACGGGCGCGTCGTCCAGCACGGCACCCAGCACCGCTCGATGAAGCGTTTCTTCGACGCCGCCGGCTATGTCCGCAGCGGCGGTCTGGGCAAGCTGGAGCGCATCGAGGTCTCCATCCCCCCCAACAATCGTTTCATCGGGTCCTCTTGGACTCCCGAGCCCGTCCCCGCCACCCTCGACTGGGATCTCTGGCTCGGCCCCACGCCGTGGCGCCCCTACCACTCCGCCGGCTGCCACTACAACTTCCGCTTCATCGCCGACTGCGCCAACGGCCAGGTGGCCAACTGGGGCGCTCACTATCTCGACATCGGCCAGTGGGCACTCAACGCCGATGACAGCGGTCCGATCGCCGTCGAGGGCCACGGCCACTTCCCGACGAGCGGGCTCTTCACGTGCGCTACGCACGTGGACTTCACCTGCCACTACGCCAACGGCATTCCGATGAGCTGCCGCACGCGCCAGGACGGCGGCGGCACGGTCCGCTTCATCGGCGAGCGGGGCTGGATCGACATCGCCCGCAACGCGATGTCCGCCTCGTCCCCCGACTTGCTCCGCGAGATGCAGCGGCCGGGCAAGAGCGTCACGCTCGCCCGCAGCGACAATCACCACGAGAACTTCCTCGATTGCATCCGCTCCCGCGCCCGGCCCGTCGCCGATGTCGAAATCGGCCACCGGACGACCACGGTCTGCAATCTCGGCCAGATCGCCATGACGCTCGGGCGTAAGTTGCGCTGGGACCCGGTGACCGAATCGTTCCCCGACGATCCGGTCGCCAATCGTCTCCGCGGCCGCGCCGCCCGCAGTCCGTGGTCGCTCGTCTAGGCGCCCACCCATCCATGCCACGCCACCCGCCCGCCGAGTGCCCCGTCTGCGGCACGGCGGTTCCGCCGCGCGCCCGCGCCTGCCCAGAATGCGGCGCCGACGAACGCAGCGGCTGGGACGAGGAGGCCGCCTACCTCGATGGGGTGGATCTGCCCGACGACGACTCCGACCGTAACGCGGCGATCCGGAAACGCTCCGCCAGTCCGTCCGGCCTGCGTTGGCGTTGGTGGATCACCGCCGTGCTCGCGCTCGGCGCGCTGCTCGCCGCCGTCTTCCTCGGCCACCCGTGAC
>CAIOYO010000049.1 GCA_903862595.1 uncultured Opitutaceae bacterium
GCCATACTTGTGATTGAAATGAAATCCAGCGCCGTTGATCACCCACTCCGTATCCGTCGGGTCATTCTTTCGGGCGGAGCGAATGAAAATCTCCTTCACGTCGCGCCATCCGAGACTCGGGTTGGCCTGTAGCATGAGGGCTGCGACACCGGCCGCTTGGGGAGTCGAGTAAGACGTACCCTGAGTGCCACTGGTGGTATAATCTCCCTCCGGCGAGGCACTGGTGTTCGCACCCCGTGGCCCCACGTTATCGGTGGCAAGGAGCTGCGTTTCGCTCTCCTCAAGGGTCTGACCAGCAGCGCACACGATCGCCTGCGGACCGGACTCGCTGAACGAAGCCTGACGCCCCTGACTGTTGGTTGCGGCGACGGCGAAGACATAGCGACTGCCAGAGAAACTGTCGTACCCAGCGTGGTCGCCTTCATCCCGTCCGTTGCCGGTCGCTACGAAGTAGAGCACGCCCCGGTTGGAACGGCCGGATTCGACTCCAGCACGAAGCGCGGCGATGGCCGCGGTTTCAGGCCCGGAGGCCGTGACAGCGTCATCGTCTGGGCCCCAACTGTTATTGGAAATCTGGACCACGTCGGTTCGCCACCCTAAGGCCGCTGCCTCCTTCACGTCGGTAGCCGCGGTGCTTCCACCCTCGCCGAGAAGACGCACACCCAAGAGTCTCGCCTGGGGCGCGGCACCCGTCAGGCCAATCCCGTTGTTCCCGCGAGCCGCGATGAATCCAGCACAGACGGTTCCATGATTTTTTGCATCAGGCGGGGTCGGATCACTGTCATCGTCGACCACGTCACGATGGAGGCTGGTATCTTGAGCCACGTTGGGTGCCAAGTCCGGATGGGTAATCTCCAAGCCGTCATCCACCACCGCGACGGTAACACCCAGTCCGCTCGAAACGGGCCACAGGCTTTCGACGTTGATATCTTCTCCGGAGGTGCCGCCATTCTGCCCGGTGTTCTTGAAGTAAAACTGCTGGTTGTAGAGGGGATCGTTGGGCGCGACTCGCTTGACGAGCCGGCGGGTCAACTGGGGCTCCGCCCGAAGACCTTGGCGTTGAAAACCAATGGCCGCCTGGACCATTCGGTAAGCCGAATCGTAGGTGAGGATCCAGAGATCGTCGCGGACCGACGGGGTAACGGCCTTGGCGGCAGAGGCGGAGGCCGCCGTATCAGCTTCCGCGCGAGTCACGCCCACCAACAGCAGCTGGGTGGTTGCCACCCGACGGGCCGACGGATTTCCCTCCCGACCCTTTTCGTAGAACACGGGTGCCAGCATGCGCACTGGCTCGCGCACCAGCCTGCCACCAGGCCCATCGAGCACGGCTTGGGGCGCATCCACGCGTTCAAGCCAGTCCCCGACTGACAACGCGAGCGGCCATTGAATCAACCGGTGTTCAGCATCGATCTCACCGAAGCCCGCGCCATCCGGTAACTGGAGCAGTTCGTGGTCACGTTTCAGCACTGCGACCTCTTGCTGAGCTAGCACCAAATGGCGTGCTTGGCCGTTGACCATGAACACGACGTCCGAGCTTTCGTGCAGCTCGCGTGCGGCTTGTGCAGCCGAAGGGCGCGTCGCGACCGCTCCGCTGAGCGTAACGGCGGAGTGAATTCCTAAACCTAGCACCGCCAACAATTGGAAAAGAAAGCGTGGTGACATTGAGAGCGGAGTTGGGTGGGTTTTGGACAAAGAGCGAAATCAGCTGCACTCGCAAGCCATTCGCTATCACCTAGAAAGCACATTAACGTCACGCCTGAAAGGTAAAACTACGTACGAATAAAAACGTAACATATCTGCGAGTCCCACGATGAGCACGGAGGCATGGGACGCGCGCCGCAGGCGCTCCAGGATGGGCCCGGCAGACGATGAAACTCACTCCTTTCACCCGACCGATCTCAGAGCGGTATCCACAGACGACAGAGCGCAGCATCGGCGTCCCGGTGGAAAACCACCCTGGTACGACGTGCTGATCCGCACCCACCCCGACAGTGCAGGCACCTCACCTGCAGGAACGCCGCTCACATCGACTCGGGTGACGACATCAGGCTCGCCACGGGACGCGGCCTCCGCATGTAGGGGAATACCCCTTGCTTCGTCGATGCCTCCCTCTGCTGCCTCTTCCGGTTCCGCGTCCCGCCCCCACGCCCCCTCCCCCCGCGCCGTGCGCAGCCGCGTGCCGTCCGGACGCATGCTCCGGATCTTTGAGCGACTAAAGCAAGAGGACTACCCCAACTGCGCGAGTCTCGCCCGCGAACTGGAGACCTCGTCGCGGACGATCCAACGCGACATCGACTACATGCGCGACCAACTCGGCCTGCCGATCGAGTACGACGCGTCGCAGCACGGCTTCCATTTCACCCAGGAGGTCCATTCTTTTCCGACCATTGCCGTGAGCCAAGGCGAGTTGCTCGCCCTGCTCGTCGCCCAACGCGCCATCGAACAGTACCGCGGCACACCGTATCACGGCCAATTGGAGACGGCCTTCGCAAAGCTGCTCGCACCGTTGGACGAAATGACCGGCTACGCGCCGACCCGCGATCTCATCTCCTTCAAGCTCATCGCCCCGGCGCTGCATGAACTGACCGTTTTCGATCTCCTGACGCGTGCGATCACCGAACAGCACGAGATCTCGTTCGATTACCGCAAACTCGGCGCCCCCGCCCCAGCCGTGCGGCGCGTGCAACCACTGCACCTCACTCATCGGGAGGGACGCTGGTACCTGATCGCTCAGGACCTCGAGCGCTCCGCCATGCGTACCTTCGCCCTCGGCCGCATCGCCGACGTCACGCCGACGGGAAAGACATTCGAGCGGCCCCGCGATTTTTCGGTGGACCGCTATTTCGCCGCCGCTCTGAGCGTGATGAACGGACGCGAGACGCACCATGTCAGGCTGCGCTTCTCACGTCTCGCCGCCGACGATGTGCGGGACCGATTCTTCCACGAGTCGCAGGCGTTCCACCCCCAGCCCGATGGCAGCCTCGATCTGACGCTCACCCTCGCGGACCTCTTGGAAGTGCAGCGGATCGTCCTGCAGTGGGGCGGTCACGTGATCGCCTTGGAGCCCGCAGAATTGCGCGAGCGCATCCGCGCGCTCGGCGAGACCCTCGTGCGGAGCCACGCGTCGCCGAGCGCCGACGATCAACGCCTTTGATCGCCGCCTAGATGTGAATGGCCTCGCCCGTCGTGGCGGCGGCAGCTTCCATGCTCGCCTCACTGAGCGTGGGGTGGGCGTGGATCGTCTGGTGGATTTCCTCCACCGTTGCCTCGAGTTCCATGGCCAGACCATACTCGGCGATCAGCTCGGTCGCCTCGCTGCCAATGATGTGGGCCCCATAGATCTCGCCCGTCCGAGCATCGCTGATGACCTTCACGAAGCCCTCGCTCTCGGCCGAGGCCACGGCCTTGCCTGAAGCGGTGAAGGGGAACTTGCCGACCTTGAAATCGAGCTTCTTCTCCTTCGCCGCACGCTCCGTCAGGCCCGTGCTCGCGACCTGCGGCTGACAGTACGTGCAGCCCGGGAAATTACGCACGCGCTTGGGATGCCCATGGCCGAACATCCCGTTGACGGCATTGACCGCCTCAAAGGTCGCGATGTGCGCGAGCCACGGCGGTCCGATGATGTCGCCCGCCGCATAGATCCCCTTTACCGAGGTCTGATAGTCGTCGCCGACCTTCACGTAGTTCCGGTCGAGCTCGAGTTTGACGGCGGGGCCGAGCAAGCCTTCGAGATTGGCCACCACGCCGATGGCGGAGAGCAACACGTCGGCCTCCACCTCCTGCCGCTGCTCACCCGTCACCAAGTCGACCTTCACGGATGAAGCGCCGACCCGGAAGTTTTCGCACTTTGTACCGGTCAGGATCCGGATGCCCTGCTTCTCCAAGGAACGCTGGAGGGTCTTGGAGACCTCCTCGTCCTCGACCGGCAGCACTGCGGGCAGCATCTCGACCAGCGTGACCTTTGTGCCGAAGGCATTGTAGAAGTACGCAAACTCGACGCCGATCGCTCCGGCGCCGACGATGACCACGGACTTCGGCAACTGAGTGCCGGCAAGGGCCTCGCGGGACGTGAGCACGCGCTGGCCGTCGTAGGCGAGGTCGGGGATCCGGCGCATCTTGCAGCCCGTGGCGATCAGCACATGCTTCGCCTTGAGAAACTTCCCGCGGTGCTCGCCCTCGGTGATGCTCACCATGCCGGGAGCGGAGACTTGGGCCTTACCGACGAGGTAATCGACCTTGTTCTTTCGGAAGAGGAATTCGATCCCCTTGGCCATCTGCGCCGCCACGCCGCGGGAACGCTCCATCACCTTTGCAAAGTCGAAGGAGACCTCCTTCGCGCTCAACCCGTAGACCTCCGCCTTGCGCATCTTCTGATAAAGTTCGGCACTCTTCAGCAGCGCCTTGGTGGGGATGCAACCCCAGTTCAGGCACGTGCCACCAGCGCGCTCCATCTCGATGCAAGCGACTTTCTTGCCGAGCTGCCCGGCGCGGATCGCCCCGGCATAGCCCGCAGGGCCACCACCAATCACGATGAGGTCGTACTCGAGAGAATCAGCCATGCCGAAACTTTCGGCGCCGCCGCAAAGCCGGGCAAGTGGAAAACAGGTCAGACGTCGATCACGTCCTGGGCCGGCGGCGCCCCCCGGCGGGAACCCGGACGGGGAGGCCGCGGACGGATGATCGACGACAGGATCATATTCGTCAGGCTGACGATCACGGAGCCGCCCAGCGCGGACCAAAAGCTGCCGACCTCAAAACCCTCGACCAACCGTCCCACAAAGAGAAACAACAACGCATTGATCACCAGCATGCCCAGCCCCATGGTCAGCACGATGAAGGGCAGCGTGAACAACACCAGGACCGGCCGGAGAACGGCGTTGAAGAGGCTCAGCAGGAGCACGACCACGAGCAACGTGGTGGGCGAGTCATAGCGGATGCCTGGGACCAAATGCGACGCGAGCGTCACGCCCAACGCCAAAATGGACCAACGAACCAACAGCTGCACCCATGGATGACTCATCAGGTCGCAATCCTGTGTCGGCGCGGGCGAAGGGTCGAATGAAAATCCTCGTGGTACAGGATCATTTGCGGAGCGGCGGCACCGAGCGCCAAGCCTGCCTGCTGGCCAACGCCTTCGCGGCGGGCGGACACGAGGCCACCCTGCTCACGTTTCGCCCCGGTGGCGCGCTCGCGCACGCACCCGCGCCTCAGGTGCAGCGCATCTGCCTCCAGCCTTTCGATCTCGGTTGGGACTGGTTTGCGCCGGGATTGACGCGGCGCAGCCGGGCGATCGCGCCCGACGTGGTGCTCTGCCTCGGACGCATGGCCAATGGCTGGGCGGGCTGGATCGCGCGACGACTTCCGTCCGCGCGGGTCGTCGCCACCGTGCGCACTGGGAAGCCGCTGCCTTGGGCGTACCGTCGGTCGCTCCAGACCGTGAGCCACGTGGTGGCCAACAGTACCGAGACGGGGCAACGCCTGGTTGAAACGGGCGTCGTCGCGCGCGAACGGCTCAGCGTCATTCCCAACGCCTTGGTCTTTCCGCCGCTCGCGCACCCGGACCCGGGTGCGCGGACCGCGGTCCGCGAGCGCCATGGAGCAGGCGCTGACACGCTGGTATTTCTTTGGGTGGGAATGTTCCGCCCGGAGAAAAACCACCGCGCCCTGATCGAGCACCTAGCTCAGCTACCGGCCACGCCTCCGTGGCAGCTCTGGCTTGCGGGGGATGGCCCCACGCGTCCGGAGATCGAGCGTCTCGCCCGAGCACTGGGGATCATCGACCGCATCCGCTTCCTGGGATTCGTCGCTGACCCCACCTCGCTCTACCTTGCCGCCGATGCCGCGCTCATGACCTCGCGACGCGAGTCCCTTTCCAATTTCCTGATCGAGGCCCACGCGCACGGTCTCCCCTCGCTCGCTTATGCGGCCACCGGCGTGCCGGAGTGTGGCGGCGTCACCGTTCCCATGGACGATGGCGCACGGTTCCGCGCCGAGCTGCGCCGCTTGGTCGACGATCCGGCCTGGCGCCAGCAGGAGGGCAAACGCCTCGCGGCCTTCGCGCGCGAGGAGTTCTCGACCGAGCGCCGGACCAACGCCTACCTTTCCCTCTTTCAGCGTCTGATCTCACCAAGCGCATGACCCAGAAGCAGCGAGTCGACCTCATCGAGCAGTACATCCGCGCTCATCGCTACGCGGACCTGCACTCCCTCGCCCGCCGTTTCGCTACGTCGCTCTCCACCGTTCGCCGCGCGCTCGACGAGCTGGAGGAACGCGGCATCCTGCGGCGCCATCACGGCGGCGCGTCACTGATCGAGACTGACGAGCTCAACCGCGAGTATGACTTCATCGCCCGCGACCAGCGGATGGCGGATGAGAAGTTCGCCATCGCCAGCCTGATTGCAGAGCGCGTCGAACCCGGCATGACCGTGATTCTGGACGGCGGCACCTCGACGTATGCGGTCGCGCGACTCCTGACCGGCCGGCGACTGCAGGTCGTGACCAACTCACTGCCGATCGCAGCGCTTTTCGGGGAGGTGGGCTCAGTCGAGACTATCGTGACCGGCGGCTCCGTCTACAGCCGCGTCGGCGTGCTAGTCGGTCCACTCTGCGAGCAATCACTCGCGAACATCCACGCGGATCTGGCGATCCTCGGCAGCGCCGGCATCACTGCTGCCGGGGTGTGGAATCACAACGCGCTCATCGTGTCGGCCCAGCGACGCATGATTGCCGCCGCCGAGCGCTCGCTCTTCGCCCTCGACCACACCAAGTTTGGACGCAAGGCCCTGGCCCTCACCTGTCCCTTCGACCCACGGATGACCATCGTGACCGACACCCTGCCCGCGTCCGACGTGGTCGGGGCGATCGAGACGGCCGGAGCGAGGCTCACCCTCACGAAGCCCTCGGGCACCACCCGCACCGGGACGGCAGGGGCCTCGTCACCCGCGCGAAAACCCATTGCGCCGCGGCGCAATCGGTCGTGAACTCCTGACCCCTCATGTCCGGCTCCTCGTCCACGTTCGCCTCCCTTCGCAACTCCTTCCTCACGGGACTCGCCCTGCTCGCCCCGCTGGCGGTGACGTACATCGTCTTCGCCTGGCTTGTCGACGCGGTCGGAGGCACGTTTCGCCCCCTGTTCTTCTTCGGACTGCCGGAGCCGCTGCGCGACCACCCCAGCCTGCTGATTGCGTGGAACGTCCTTTCGACGCTGCTGGTGCTGATTCTCGTCACGCTGCTGGGGTACGTCTCGCGCTACGTGCTGGGCCGCTTCTTCGGACAGATCGCCGAGCGATTCGTCCTCCGGATCCCCGGTGTCAGCATCGTCTACACGACGGTGAAGCAAGTCGTGTCCACCTTCAGCGCCCAGAATCGCAACGTCTTTTCCAAGGTCGTGATGATCCAGTTTCCCCGTCAAGGACTGTGGTCGATCGGCTTTCTGACCAACCGCAGCATCGGTGAGCCCGCAGAACGCCTAGGTCGTGAACTCTGGACCGTATTCGTCCCTACGACTCCCAACCCGACCAGTGGATTTTTGGTCATGGTCCCCCGCGACGAGGTGACCGAACTGGAGATGAGCGTGGGCGACGGCATGAAGATGGTGATCTCCGGCGGCGCCGTGACCCCAGTTACGTCGGCCCCGGATGCTGCGACCGCCGTTGCCCACGGCGCGGCGAAGCCCGCTGGACAACCCTAGTTCAGGCCTGCCGTCGTGCCGCATCCGACGCTTTCCACCGATGCTTGGATCCTCGGACGACGTCCGGCGACGGACCGGTTTCAGCCCCTGACCGTGTTTTCTGCGGACCGCGGGCGACTCTCCCTCTTCCATCGCCTCAGCCGCAAGGCGGACATTCCGCATCTCGATCTTTTTGACGAGGTCTCGCTCTCCGCCGAGTCGTCGAACCAAGGGCAGAGCTGGTTCATTCGTGACGTCCGGCTGTTGCGCCGGTTTGCGGAAATTGGACGTGACTACGACCGCCTGCTGCACGCCTCCGCGTTTGCAACGCTGGTGGCGCGCAACGACGTCGCAGCCGAATCCCGCGCTCCCGTGTACCGCTTGCTCGGCGACGCCTTCGCCGCATTCGCTTCCGGTGCTCCCCCGGCGATCGTGCGACTGAAGGCGACCTACCGGCTTGCGCGGGACGAAGGCTATCCCGTCGCCCAACACTGGTTCCCGACGCTGCCGAGCGAATTGCGAGGAGCGGCCGATCGCCTGCTCCATACCCCGCTCGCAGCGGTCGATCCCTCGGAAACCGAGCGCGCGGAGCGCCTGCTGGCACGGCTCAAGGAGTACCTGCAGGGACACACCGACCTCTCGGTCGACTAGAGTAAGTCGGCATGGACTTTGATCTCGATTCCCGCTGCGCACGGCTTTCGGTCGGCGAACTCGCCGACTTCGCGGCGGAGCGCATCGGCCGCGCGACGCATTCGTCGGGGGCATGGCGGGCGAAAGTAGGGACACAGTGGCATGAGGAATTGCGGAAGCGCGAACAAGCGACGGAGAGCGGCGCGCTCTTTGAAGTCCCGATCCGCGCGGCCGTGGTGCACCGCGGCTGGAAGATCGAACTCACCGGACGGATCGATCAAGTGGTCCCCGCCCAGCCGCCCCGGCCCGTTCTTCTGCGGGAGGTGAAGACGATCACGGCCGCGCTACCGGCCAGCGCCGAGACCCTCCGCCAGACCTACGGCTCCTACATCGTGCAGCTCGCCACCTACGCCGCGCTGCGGCGCATGGACGCGGCGGAGCCCGCCCTCGCGGCCGAACTGGTGTTTGTCGAGATCGCGACCGGGATCCTCCAAACCCTGCCGCTTGATCGCACCGACGAGCTCCTCTTCACCCAGCGGCTCGAGCAACTCACCTCGTTCCTCGATGAACAGCACCGCTCGCGCGAGCGCCTTCGCGGCTTGCGCGTGCATGCGCCCTTCAGCGAGCTGCGACCTGGGCAGGCGGACGCCAGCCGCGCTCTTGCCGACGCGCTGGAGCGGAACCGCGTGATCGCGTTCGAAGCCCCGACCGGCTTCGGCAAGACCGGCATTCTCCTCGAAGCCGCGCTGCGTCGCCTCCAGCAAGGCCACCAGCGTCGCCTGATCTACCTCACGAGCAAGGGCACCGGTCAACTGCAGGTGACGCAGACACTTGCCCGCATGACGGCCCCTCGCGTCGGTGAACTACCCTCCTCCAGCCCCGCCGTCTGGCAAGTTCGCAGCAAGAGCGAGCACTGCATCAACGCCCACTTTGCCTGCACGACCGAACACTGCGGCTACCTGCAGGACCTCACGGGCCGGTGGAAGGCCGGCGGACTCTCTCGATTCTACCTGCTCGACCATCACCCGCGCGACCTCGAATCCCTGCGGCAAGCGGGGCGCGATGCCTCCGTTTGCCCCTACGAGATCACGCGCACCGCGCTCGCCTACAACGAAGTCTGGATCGGTGACTACAATTACGTCTTCGGCACCGGCACACGCGTGCTCTTTGACGAACAGCCCGGATTCGACCCGGCCCAGACCCTCCTCGTCATCGACGAAGCCCATAACCTGCCCAGCCGGGCCGCCGAGGCGCGGTCCCACTTCGTCTCCTTGGAGCAGGCGCAGCGCGCGCTCTCCGAGTTGGAGCACGCCGACGCGCCCCGCGCGCTGGTGCGCGCGTGGACGGCGTGGACGCAGTTGCTCGCGACGCTGCCCGTGACCGACGCCGCCGATCCAGCGCTGGAAGATGATGTGGCGGACACGGTCCGACGCGTGACCGACCAGTTGGCCGCCGCCCCGTTGCCCGACCTGCCGTTGGACGTGACCGAGATCCTCTGGGCCATGGCCGAGCTGGACCAGTGGATGCACGATCCCGAGATCACCCGACTGGTCTGGAGCCCCCGTCCCGGCGAACTGCGCCTGACCTGCCTGGATGCCGCAGGCGCGATCGGTGCGACCCTCAGCCGCTACGGCGCCGTGATCCTCGCTAGCGCGACCGTGGGCGAGGTCGGTGACTTCTCCACTGCGCTCGGCCTGCCACGAGTGGAGATAACCGCAGGCGAACCGGCTCTGCTGAAGGTGACGGCGCCGGCCCCATGGCGGTCCGGCTCATTTCGCGTCGGCTACGACCTCCGCGTTGATACGCGATTCCGGCGACGCGCGGAGACGACACCGGAGACGGCGAGGACCGTGGCCCGGCTGCGCGCGGCGTCGCCGACGGCGGTCGCGGTGTTCTTTCCCAGTTACCGGTACGCGGAGGCCGTGATGCGCGAGCTTGAGCGTACGCACCCCGCGCTGCGCGTGGCCCTCCAGCCCCGATCCGGCACCCTCGCGGACCTCCAGTCGTGGATCGACGAGTCGCTGCTGTTGGCCGACGCGCTCTTCCTCGTCCTCGGCTCCAGCTTTTCGGAAGGCATCGATGTCCTCGGAGGCCGCGTGACCCACGCGATGGTCGTGGGTCCGGCGCTGCCGGAAGTGAACGCCATCCAGCGAGCCCGCCTCGCCGCGCTGTCCACCCTGCCCGCTGAAGCCGCCTTTCGCCGCGTCTACCAGGTCCCCGGAATGCAGAAGGTCAACCAAGCCCTCGGTCGCTTGGTCCGCGCGCCCGGCCAGCATGCCGTGATCCTCCTCCACTGCGAGCGGTTCGCGGACCGCACCTTCAACGAACTCCTCGCCCCGGAGTACCGGGGCGGGACCGCGCTCTGCACCGATGCAGAGCTGGACGCATGGCTCGCCTCCCCTCCGCCTTCGCTAGCCTGAGCTCGCCACCCGACGCGCCCCTGTCTCACTCCCCGCGCATGCCTGCCGTCATCAACGTGTCCGCCTACCGCTTCGTGTCCCTCGAAGGACTGGAGACGTGGCGTGACACCCTCCGCTCGCTCGCGGAAGCCTCCGACCTCCGCGGCACGGTCCTGCTCAGCAAGGAAGGTATCAATCTCTTCGTCGCCGGCACCCGCGAAGGAATCGATGCGTTCGTGACCCAGCTTCGATCCCTGCCCCCGTTTGCGGATCTCGAGACCAAGGAAAGCCCCGGCACCCTCCGCCCCTTTCGCCGCCTGCAGGTAAAGATCAAGCGCGAGATCATCGCGTTCGGTGCCGCCGGCACCGATCCAGCCGCGCACCCGGCACCACGACTCTCCCCCGAACAACTGCGCGCCTGGCTCGATGAAGGCGAAGACGTGGTCCTGCTCGACACCCGCAATGACTATGAGGTGCAGGCCGGCTCGTTTCGGGGCGCCCATCACCTTGGTCTGAATCACTTCCGGGACTTTCCCGAAGCCGCAGCCAAGATGCCCGAAGCCTGGAGGACAGCCAAAGTCGTGACGTTCTGCACCGGCGGGATCCGCTGCGAGAAGGCCGCTCCGTTTCTCCAGCAGGCCGGCTTCAGCGACGTCTACCAGCTCGACGGAGGCATCCTCCGCTACTTTGAACGATGCGGAGGGGCCCATTACGACGGCGAGTGCTTCGTGTTCGATGAGCGGGTCGGCGTGCAGCCTGATCTCACGCCCAGCGGCGCAATTCTTTGCGAGCGATGCCAGCGACCCATCACCCTCCTCGAGCAACGCGCACCTGACTTCGCGCCCGGAGCCGGGTGCCGGATTTGCCGGTCCGCGAATGCGGCTGCGTCCTAGCGCAGCCAGCGCGAGAGCTCCGCGAAAACCTGATAGCCGCCCAGGGCGGTCATCGCGGTCGCCGCCACCAGGAGGCACGCAAAGGAGAAACGGCTCGCCCGCAGCTCGCGGTGCGGCGACGTCAGGTGGAAGTACACGGCCGCCAGTGCGAGAAAAGGCAGCATCAGCCCCTGCGCGATCGCGCCGAAAAAGACCAACTGGACGGGATTTCCAAAGCTCAGGAAAACGAGGGTGAAGATCGCCGGAAGCACCACGCAACTCACCTTCACCCAGCGGACCCGCTCCTCGTTGCTCCGCGGACGGAACGGAGTGAAGAGCCCGGCAGCATCCACGACCAGCCGCGCGTTCGACGCCGTCGCCCCGAAGATCGTCGAGTACAAGACCGCGATCGCCCCCACCACGAACATCCAAAGACTCCATTCGCCAAAGGTCTCACGGTACATGAACGAGAGGACCTCGATCATGCGCTGGTTCTCCACCAACAAGCCCTTGGCGTGCAGCACCGCCGCGCCCAGCAGATAGAACGCCACCGTGGTGGTGGTGTAGAGCGCGAAGCAGACCCACGCGTCGATCCGCATCACCCGCAGCCAACCCTGCGCCCGGCGGCGCCATTCCTCGGTGCCGTCATCCGGACCGACCTTCACGCCATAGCCCTTCTCCAGGCACCAGTAAGGATAGTAGATGAGCTCCGTGGCGCCTACCCCGATGATGCCGAATGCGCCGAACGCCGTCGCGACGTCGGCCGGCAAGCCGAACGTAAAGCCGCTGGCGAGTTGCGCGCCCGTGACGGCGTAGGGCGTGGTCTGCAGGACGGCGACGGCGACCAACGTTCCAACCGTGAAAATGCCCACCATCACCATCGACGCGGTCTCGACCAGTCGGTAACGCCCCAACACCAGCAGCAGGGCGCAACTCGCGCCGATGCCCACGGCCAAGGTCGAAACCGGGATGTCAATCCCGCCCAGGCGCAGCGCGGTCGCCGTGCCACCCACCATCCCCGCGACCTGAGGCATCACGCAGACGAACATCGCAAGCCAAAGCCACAGCAACCACGACACCACCAGCCGGGGACCCGGCAGCGAATCCATCGCCTGCAAAAGGGTCCGTCCACGCGTGATCGCGTAACGCCCAAACTCGATCTGCACGAATACCTTCACCAGGCAGCCGAGAATGATGAACCAGAGCAAACGGAAGCCCACTTCCGCTCCCAACTTCGGCGTCACAATCAGCTCGCCCGAGCCGACGATGATCGACGACACGATCAAGCCTGGGCCCAGTTGCCGCAGCAGCGGGCGGAGGCGGGTCGGCGCCCATTCAGGCGCAGCGACAGCGTGAGACACGGAATCCGAAGGAGTATTCATGCGGGGCAACCGGACTGACGCAGGGCGCACGCCAAACCAGGCTCGCGACACTTGCCTCGGGATCTCGCGGGCTCAAGACCGAACCCGGCCGCGCGCCCACAGCTGGACAAGCAAGCCGCCCCGTGGCCCCAGCAGCCAGGCGACCCCAAAGAGCAAGGCACCGGCCACCACGATCGCGGGCGCCAGCGAGCAATCCAACCACACCGCCAGCCCCACACCGAGCCACACGCTCACCGCGGCATGCACCACGGCAAGGCCATGCATCCGCGGGAGCCGCTCCGTGATCAAGGTCGCCGTCGCTCCCGGAAGGATGAGCATCGCGACCACCAGCACCGCTCCCACCGCTTCGAAGGCACTCACGACCACCAGAGACAGCAGCAGCATGAGTCCCAGGCGCACGCCGCGCACATTCACACCGGCGGAGCGGGCGATGCCCGGATCAAAGGAGCTGACTAAGAGCGCCCGGTACCCTCCGACGATCACCGCCAGCACCACCGCCAGCACCACCGCCATGCGAATGACCGCGGGGGGAGCCAACGTCCACGATCCCCACGTCACCGGCGGCTCCAAAGCGACGAACAGCAGTTCCCCATTCAGCACGCAGTCCGGATCCAGATCGATCTGCCCGGCGAAGGCGACCGCCAGCACCACGCCGATCGCGAACAGCGTCGAAAACACGATGCCGATCGCCGCATCCTGCTTCAGCGGCGTCCGCGACTGCAGCAGATCGATGACCAGCGTGGCCACAAGGCCAGCGACCAGCGCGCCCGCGAACATAGCACCGGTGCCGCGCCCGCCCGACACGAGAAACGCCAGCACCAAACCCGGCAACACGCTGTGACTCACCGCGTCTCCCATCAGAGCCATCCGCCGCAGCAATAGGTAATTCCCGATGAGACCGCAGGCCGCCGCGACGCTGAATCCCATAACGCCAACCCAGCCGAAGGTATCCCGGTGCTCCGTCCAGGGAGCGACCAAAGCCGCGTGCGCATCGAATGCAGGCATCACCCATCCCGGTGTCATCGCAGGCCTCCTCCACCCTCGACTGGGGCCGACCGGTCCAGCTCAGTGCTGCTCGGGATGATCCGGCCATGCGGGTCCCATCGCGCATGGTTCAACCGCCGCTCGAGTTCCCGCACTGCCGGCTCGCCGAGCACGTGCTCGATGCTCTCCGCGTGATCATGTACGTGGTCGGGCGCAAAATTCGCCGACTGCGTCAGGTAGAGCTCCCAGAGCCGGTGATTCCGAACGATCTCCCCGGCCCGTCGCCGACCTTCCGGGGTGAAATAGAGCACGTCGCGCTCGAGACGCGCCAAGCCATGGCGC
>CAIOYO010000050.1 GCA_903862595.1 uncultured Opitutaceae bacterium
AAGCCAAGCTTCTTACTCAGGAAGAATCGGCCGGCGACGCGTAGGCAGCCGATGCCGTAGACCACGCTGCGGCGGAAGTTGATCGAGGAGGCTTCCGCGAAGTACTTCGTCGGGCAGCTGACTTCTCCGATCATGCATCCGCGCCACAGAGCCTGCGCGATGAACTGATTGTCGAAGATGAAATCATCCGACAAGCCGTCCAACTGCATGCGCTCGAGCAGCCGCCGGGAGTACGCGCGGTAGCCGGTGTGGTACTCCGAGAGCTTTGCACCCATCAGGAGGTTCTGCGACACGGTGAGGAACCGGTTCGCGACGTACTTCCACACCGGCATGCCGCCGTCCAGAGCGAAGCCTCCCAGGATGCGGGAGCCGATCACGAACTCGTGCAGGCCGTTCGCGATCATGCTCGCCATGGCGGGGATCAGCTTCGGGGTGTACTGGTAATCCGGATGCACCATGATGACGATGTCTGCGCCGCGGTCGAGGGCGATGCGGTAGCAGGATTTCTGGTTGCCGCCGTAGCCTTGGTTGCGGTCGTGCACGTGCACGGTCACGCCGGGCAGGGTGCGGGCGAGGGAAACCGTGCCGTCGCGGCTGCCGTCGTCCACGAGGATGATGTCGTCGACGATGCCTTGGTCGACGACTTCGTCATAGGTCGCGCGGAGCGTGCGCTCCGCATTGTAGGCCGGCATGACAACGGCGACGCGGTGGTTGCGGTACATGGTTAGGACAGTTTGCGGAAGGTCATTTCCACCGTGGCGCCGGAGCGCGCGAGGGTCGCCGCGACTTCGGCGAGCACCGCCGGAGGCATGAGAATCACCGCGAGCAGGGCATGGATGGCGGGTGCGATGCGGCGGTTCGCCCGGTGGGAACGATTGCCCTTCAGCCGCTCGTAGAGCAGGTTGCGGTCGGGGTCGATCGCGTTGAGCGCGCTCTGCAGCCAGCCGTAGAGATTCTGCTCCCAGCAGGCATGCTGCAGCGTTTCGGGCACGAGGCCCCGGCGGCTGAGAACGTGCTCGATGGCGGCGGGCGGAGGCAGCACGAGGTGGCGGGGGGCATCGAGGTGGAACCAGGCCGTGCCGAATACCCTGGCCTGGGCACTGGCGACGTTGGGAAACGAGAGGAGCAGCCTCCCGCCCGGGCGCAGTAGGCGCGCGAGGCGTTGCAGGGCCGCTCCGGGCTCAGGCAGGTGCTCAAGTACGTGGACGAGGCAGATGAGGTCAAAATGCCCATCCGGGTAGGTCGCGTCGTCGAGCGATCCGCGCTGCAGGTGCAGTCCGGGAACGGTCGCAGCCCGGTCGGCAGCTGGACCCGGCAGTTCGATGCCGTGGAGCTCGATTGCGGGCGCCCGCCGACCCAGCAGGCGCAGGAGGCGGCCGTCGCCGCAGCCGACGTCGAGGACGCGGGCGTGTTCGGGGAGACCGGCAAGCAGCCGCCGCGCGCGTCCATCCGCGGCGGCTTCGCGGAGGCGCTCGATGGGAGCGGGAAACTTCGTGGTGCCCGTTCCGTAGTATGTCGTCGCGTAGGCAGCGGTGAGCTGGGCGGCGGTGGGCTGCGGATCGAGAAACGCGGTGCCACAGGTCCGGCACTGCCGTCGTGGGAAGGAAGACCGGTGTTCGTCGTGGGCGGGCGGGAGCGTCTCCGTCGCCGGGCCGCCGCAGAGTGGGCAGGGTCGGCCAGCGGGGGCAGGGGCGGAGGCGGACGACGGGGGCATCGGGTGAAACCGGGGACGGAATGAAGGAATCGCCTCAGGGCGGGCTCGGCTTGAGGGTAAAGCTAGGCTGGGAGGGGGCCTGCGGAAGCCAAATGTCCGTGTTTTGCGCTGCGGCGACGTTGCGCCCGTCGCCGAGCTGCCTACGGTCGGAGCGTGCGCAATCCCAATCGCAGGTCGTGGGGTCGGAGAGCCGGGCTGCTTCTCGGCGGCCTTTTTCTTGGAGTGGCGGTCTGGCACGCGGGAGCACCGTGGTCGGAACCCGTCGAGCCCGCGCTCGCCCCGGTTGCGGTGTCCGGCGAGGTAGATCGCGACCGCTCCGGCGCTACGCACGGTTTGCGGGATGAGGGAACGGCGGCGGACTCCCGGCAGCTCGCGGCCGGGCGGAGTACGCCGGAGGCGTGGGCGACTCCGGATACGCTGTTCCGGTGGCGTGCCGCGCCGATCGATGCGGCGGAGATCGAGGCGCGGGCCCCTTTGCCGGCCGACTGGGTCAGGTACGTCGAGGTGAACCTC
>CAIOYO010000051.1 GCA_903862595.1 uncultured Opitutaceae bacterium
GACCTTGCAGGCCACGAGTAGCCCAAGGAGGAACGCTCCGCCCGCCACCGCCGCGCCCCGCAACCGCGATGTCGGCCAGCTCAGCGCCACCGCCGCGACCGTCAGGGCCGTGACGAACGCATCGGGCCGCGAGTAGTGCGCGTCTTGCACGAGTTGCACGGCGACCGCCGTGAGCCCTCCCGCCAGAAGCGCCACGCCGCCTCCACCCGCCCGCTGTGCTAGCCCGATCGTCAGTCCCAGCGCCGCCGTCGCCAGCAGGACCGAGAACAACCGGTACACCCAGAACCCGCCTTCCCGCCCGCGGAATTCTTCCGTGCCGGGAATCAGTTTGACGAGACGGTAGAAAAAGTAGGTCGCATACAGGTGCGACGAAAAGTTGTACTGATCATAGCGAAATTCAGCCGGGAGGTTCGGCGCCTTGGCCCAGTTCGTGTCCCAGTCCCCCGAGCGTCGCATCTGCCCGACGACCTCGACGGTGATGGCTTCATCGGGGTGACTATATCCTTCCCAGTAATACGCGTACCGCAGCCCGAAGCCGAGCAGGACCACCGCCGCGGCCGCCAGCCACCACGCCAGCTTCCCGCGTCGGCCGATCTCCGGGGTGCCGGTCGCAGACTCCGTTTTCACGACGTCAGTCATGTTTCCGTGCAGGCCGTGGCTCAGGGTGGAATCCGCCGCGAAGCCGGACCGTGCGGTGAACACGCCCAATCGCCGGTGGGTGCGCCGGACCTACCGGTTGATCTTCACCGCGGAGGTCGTCGCCCGTCGTCCCGGCCGGGCCCGCCTTTCCAGATGTCTCTTTCATCGCTCCTCCGCATGCTGAGGGATCCGTCAGAAAGCGCACGCCAACAATCAGGTAGAGCCTGACCCTCCCCGGCGTTTCATTCGATGCGACCCCTTCCGCCCTGATTTTGATCCTCTCTGCTCTGATTTGGACCCCGTCGGAAGGGGTCAGGCTTTGCCCTTTGCCGTCGGAGGCGGAGACTCCTTCGGTCCTGACCCTGTTAAGTCGTTTCGTTTGAGTAATTTGTTAGATTTAAAGCCGTCATCTGGCTTGCTGGGCGAGCCGCGGTGCACTCAGCATCAGGGATGCGATCCATGCTCTCCCGCATCGTCCTGTTCTTCGCTTTCGCGCCAGCCATCTGGGCGGATCCGACCGGGGCGGGCCGGTTCCTGATCAAGCGGTTTTTCGGGGGTGACGTTTACATCGAGTCCCTTTCGAAGACATCGGCGACCGCCTATCTCTTCGACTCGCGCACGGGTGTGATCGACTACGCGACGCTATCACTCAATTCGGGTACCGGGATCGCGACCAGTTCGTTGAATGCCCGCGTGGTCATTGTCGTCGACGAACAAAGCGTGGATGGTGATTGGGCTGGCTTAGGCTTTACCGCCACGCGGGTGTCGCCTCTCAACGGACGCCGTACAGCGGTTTACACCGGCGCCAGCGCGCAGCCTGGAAACCTGACGGTAGCGCAAACCAAGATGACGGTGCTTTCGGATGGGCGTGTCGTACTGACCGCCTTCTCGCAGGGCCGGTTGATCGCCGGTGGCGTGGGGCAATTGGCGAATAAGGTCGTCACGGTTCCCCTGACTTCGGGAACGACGGCGGTCTTCGGCTTCGATCCGGTCGGGGGAGTCGCACTTGGACAGGCCACGCTGATGGGTTCAGCGCCCGCGGAGTTTGTCCTCGTCGAGGCGCAGAGACCTGCGCTGGTGAACGTGGCCACTCGCGGCGCCGTCGGTGACGGTTCTCAGCTGATTGCAGGCTTCGTCTGTGTCGAGGGTGCCAAAACATTTTTGATCCGCGCGGTTGGCCCGACCCTGGGCGAGTTCGGTGTCGTCGGGCCGCAAGCCGACCCGAAGCTCACCGTGTTCTCGGGCCAGACGGCGTTGGCCACCAACGACGACTGGGGCAGCGCCTCGCTCTCGCCCACGGTTTCAACGGCGGGTGGCCAGGTGGGGGCGTTCCAACTGGTCGGGGGCAGCCGAGACGCCGCCTTGTTGATCCGCCTGGAATCTGGCTCCTACACCGTGGTGGTCGACGGCAAGGGTCCCAGAGGCGATGCGCTCGTGGAGGTCTACGAGATCGAGTAGGGCTGCTTGGCGGAAGCAGTAGCCCCCTTCCGCCCTGACCCTCATGACGCGGCGGCCGTCTCGTCGCCGATCAGCCGGTACGCGCGATACCACTCGCTCTGGAAAAGCTCGTCGGGATCGTACCGCCGCTTCCGCTTCAGGAATTCGGGAAACTCCGGATACGCACGGAGGACCTGA
>CAIOYO010000052.1 GCA_903862595.1 uncultured Opitutaceae bacterium
GAAGTCGGAGCGTTTTACCGCGGCGCTGATCGACTTGGAGATGCCCGAGATGGATGGCTTCGCGCTGCTCGATGAAATCCGCCAGTGGCAGCAGGGAGAGGCTTCGCGTGGCTGCCGGTTGATCGCCGTGTCGGCGCATCCCGCCGAAGACATGCGGACGGACTGCTGGGCGAGGGGTTTCGACGAGTACGTTGAGAAGCCCGTCAGCCGGAAGTCACTCGTCGCCGCCCTTTCCGGTTTCGGAAGGTCGGGTTCCTAGACGGGCGCGTCCTGCGGCGCCGCTCGCGGGTCGTCGGCCGCAAGCACGAATGGGGCGAAGACGCCTGCTTGGGAGGGTGGAAAACGTCCCTGGATGAAGACCCCTTCGTCCCGCTGCTCCTCGTGCTGGACGTGGCCCACTTCGTGGAAGCGAGCCACGATGTCGTACCGGCCATGCGGGATGAGCAGCGTGCTCGCGCCGAGGGAGTCGGCGATCAGCTCCAGGCAGCGATCGACCAACTGTTCCAAGCCCAGACCCGTCCTGGCGGAGACGAGCAATCCATTCGGGTCCAGTCGGTGTGCGCGCTGGCGTGCCTCGTCGTCTGCGGCATCTGCCTTGTTGAAAACCGTGATCGTGCGCTTCTCATCCGCACCGAGCTCGCGCAGCACGGCGAGCGTGGTCTCGTGATGCTGGGCGACGTTCGGATTGGTGACGTCCAGCACGTGGATGAGAAAGTCAGCGACGACCACCTCCTCCAGCGTGGCCTTGAAGGCCTCGACGAGGCCGTGCGGGAGTCGCCGGATGAAGCCGACCGTATCGGTGACGAGCAGCTTCTGGTTTCCGCGCAGCTGCAGTTGCCGCGTGGTGGGATCCAGGGTGGCGAAGAGCTTGTCCTCGGCGAGCACGCTGGCGCCGGTGAGTGCGTTGAGGAGAGATGACTTGCCGGCGTTGGTGTAGCCGACGATTGCCGACGTCGGCACCGGCACCCGCTGGCGTCGGCGGCGCTGGGTCGAGCGCTGTTTGCGCACCTCGGTCAGTTCCGCCTTCAGGTGGGTGATGCGGTCGCGGACGATGCGGCGATCCTGCTCGAGCTGGGTTTCGCCTTCGCCTCCCATCGCACCCTTGCCCCGTTGCCGCGAGAGGTGGGTCCACGCCCGGGTCAGGCGTGGCAGGGAATACTCCATGCGCGCCAGCGCGACCTGCAGGACCGCTTCGCGCGTATGGGCTCGGTCCGCGAAGACCTCGAGGATGACTTCCTGACGATCAATCACCGCGAGCCCGGAGAGCTTCTCCCAGTTGCGCTGCTGCGCTGGCGAGAGGGCCTCGTCGAACACGATCACGTCCGCCCCATCCGCCTTGGCCTGCTCGGCCAGTTCCTCCGCCTTGCCAGAGCCGAGGAGAAGCGCCGGCGTCGGCTGGCGCAGGTTCACCAAGGTCTGACGGGTGACGGTCAAGCGCAGGTTCTCGACCAGTTCGGCCAGTTCGCCCAGCAGTTCCGCGCCCTCTCCCGGAGCCATGTCCGCGGTCTGCACGCCCACGAGGAACGCGCGTTCAAGTTTGTTGGATGCAGGAGTGTCGAGGAAGTCGGCCATCAAGTGGAAGGCTGAATCAATCACCAGCCGGGCCCATCGTCAAACTCCCGCCGCCGATCGGATCATGCGGCGTCAAGGTGGCCCCGCGTGTTCACGGGTAGGACCGGAAACGCAGGCAGACCGGTCGCGGTACGGCGAGGGGAGTCCCGTGCGCGGAGAGGCGTCCGGATGCGGGGTCCAGCCGGAAGATAGAGAGCGTATCGCTATCTTGGTTACCAACCAGCAGCCAATCTCCAGTGGGGGCGAGGGCGAAGTGGCGTGGCGTGCGACCGCCGGTGGGTACGCATTCGAGCGGGGTGAGGCGTCCGGTCGAAGGATCGCGGGTGAACACCGCGATGCTGTCGTGGCCGCGGTTCGAGGCGTAGATGAATTGGCCGCTCGCATCGATCGCGATCTCCGCAGTGGTGCTCGTGCCACTAAAGCCAACCGGAAGCGTCGGAACCGTCTCGATCGTACGGGCGTGCCCGGTGCTGGCCGCAAAGGCGGCGACCGTGAGGGTGCTGCTCAATTCGTTCAGGACGTAGAGATGGCGACCGTCCGGTGAAAAGTGGACGTGCCGCGGGCCCGAACCCGGGGCGATTCTCAACGTGGCGTGGGGATGCGGACGGAGCGTGGAGCCGGCGCGATCGACCACGTAGCAGCGGACCTCATCGGTGCCGAGATCGGGGACGGCGAGGAAGCGGCCGTCGGGCGAGAAGGTCACCCCGTGCGCGTGGGACGCTTCCTGTCGGGTGGGATGGGTGCTGCGTCCCGCATGCGGATGGTGGCCAGCACGTGCCGAGATTCGTCCGTCGGGTCCGAGTGAGTAGGCTGATGTCGCCCCTCCCGTGTACTCGGCGACCGCGAGGAGTCGCCCGGCGCGATCGACGGCGAGATCGCACGGGCCCACCACTTGACCGTCGGGATCGCCGCGGGGCGCGAGAGCCCCGTCGGGCAACACCTCGTAGGCGCGCACGCCGCTGGGCGACTCGTTGACCGCGTAGAGCGTCGCGACGTCCGGGGAGAAGGCGAGGAACGAGGGATTGGGGGTCTCGGCGACGAGAGTGGGGGTGGACAGGGTCCCGGCTGCAGGATCAAAGGAGGCGTGATAGATGCCGCGACTGGAGCCAGTGTCGGTGTAGGTGCCGACGTAGAGTGAGAGAGGGGCGGGCGCGTTCACGGGCGACGTTTGGCGGCTTGGATGAACGTGAAGCTCGGATCATCGCCCTGGCGCGCGTTGCGCCATGCGAGCAGGCCCACCGAGACCACTGCTCCCAGAATGGCGATCGCCATGTCCTTGTGGGCATCCCACACGTCCCCCTGAGTGCCGAGATAGGCGATGCCGAGTTCGCCGCCGAAGACCACGGCGGCGGCCCACTCGATCAGCTCGTACACCAGCGAGGTGCTCGCGATGAGGTCGATCGGGATCAGGTAGCTCCAGATACCGGGGCGCCCGCCCGCGTGGAAGTAGAGCTCGCGGTACGGGAACACAAACATGAGGCCGTAAATCAGATGGATCAGCCGGTCGAAGTGGTTTCGCTCGAAGCCGAACACGGCATTCACTGAATGGCCGAACCACGCCTTCGACCAGGCATCGTAAGGGACCTCGGCATACGTCCAGTGTGCGCCGACCTCGTGGATCAAGAGAAAGAGGAAGATTAACACGTAGCTACCCGCCGAAAGCGGCAGGCTCTTCCATGTCGCGGCCAGGTAGATCACGCAGACCGCGACGAGTACGTTTTCCAGCAGCCAATCGTGCGGGTAATGCGCTCCGACGCCTGAAACGATGACGGCGACGAGCAGCAAGCCGCCGAGGATGGCCAGCAGGCGGCGTGAGGGCGGGGACCGCAGCATGGCGTAAACGTCCTGCACTCGTGCCGGGAGGTCAACCCGGCGCGGTTCCAAAGTGGTCTTGGGCGCCGGTGGTCCGATCGGGGATCGGGTGCTGGATCGGCGCCGCCCGGGCCTTGGTCCACCCGAAGGCTTGCGCGCCTCCTTCCCGACCGCGCTGCGGCAACCCGGTGGGTTGCCCGCAGCGCGCCGGGAGGCGGGTCGGCTCAGCTTAGCATGTCGGCGACGAGGGCGCGCTCCTCGGCGAGCTCCTTGTTCGTCGCGGCGATCTTCGACTTCGCGAAGTCGTCCATCGCGTAGCCATGGATGACCTCATAGCTGCCCGGCGTGGTGGTGCGGACCGGTACTCCGGCCCAGACGTTGGCGTCGAAGCCGTAGGCGCCGTTGGCCTTGACCGCGACGGAATGGATCGCGCCTGGAGTGACGAGGCTGCGCACGTGATCGACGAGCGCATTGGCGGCGGAGGCGGCCGACGAGGCGCCGCGGGCGGCGATGATGGCGGCGCCGCGCTTGCCGACCGTTTCGCAGAAAGGACCCTGGAGCCACGGCAAGTCGTTGATCACCTCGGTGGCCGGACGCCCGCCGATCGAAGCGTGGCCGAAGGCCGGGAACATGGTCGGGCTGTGGTTTCCGTAGATGAAGATATCCTTCACGGCGGTGAGATCGACCCCGGCCTTCTTGGCCAGTTGCGTCTGGGCGCGGTTCTGATCGAGGCGGACCATGGCGGTGAAGCGCTCGGCGGGTAGACGCTTGGCCTGGCTGGCGGCGATCATGCAGTTCGTGTTCGCGGGATTGCCGACCACGCAGATGCGGGCGTCGGCGGCGGCGACTGCGTCGATGACCTGACCCTGTCCGATGAAGATGCGACCGTTGTCCTTCAAGAGGTCGGCGCGTTCCATGCCCGGACCGCGCGGCTTGGCGCCGACCAGCAGGCACCAGTTCGCATCCTTGAAACCCACGGCGGGATCGGACGTCTGGACGATGCCCTTGAGCAGCGGGAAGGCGCAGTCGTCGAGTTCCATGGCGACGCCCTCGAGAGCCTTCAGCGCCTTGTCGATTGGCGCCTCGAGCAACTGGAGGATCACGGGCTGGTCGGGCCCGAACATGGCACCGGAGGCGATGCGGAACAGGAGGGAGTAGCCGATTTGGCCGGCTGCGCCGGTGACGGCGACGCGGAGCGGAGTTTTCATGGGATGATTAAACGGGCTGAGGAAGAGAAGGTAAGGAGAAGGTGGCAACGGCGCCAGCCTCTCTGAGAGGCTGAGCCCCGGGGCGCGTTCAGCGAAAACGCGGAGCGAGGCCGGCGTGCACGTCGCGGATCAGTGCCTCGGTGGTGGCCCAGCCGATGCAGCCATCGGTGATGCTCACGCCATACCGGAGCTTGTCCTTGGGCTGCGGGAAGGGCTGGGAGCCGGACTCGAGATTGCTTTCCACCATTGCGCCCATGATCGACTGGTTGCCGGCGGAAATCTGTGCGAGGAGGGCGCGGAGCACCTCGGGCTGGCGCTCGGGTTGTTTCGCGGAGTTATCGTGGGAGCAGTCGACCAAAATCGACTTGGGCAAGCCCGCCTTGGCAAGGATGGCTTCGGTCTGCGCGATTGATTCCGGAGAATAGTTCGGGCCGGACGCTCCGCCGCGGAGGACGATGTGGCAGCCCGGGTTGCCGCGGGTGACAACGGCCGAGGCGGCGCCATCCAGATTGATCCCGAGGAACGTCTGCGGCTGGGAAGCGGCCTTGATCGCGTTGATCGCCGTCTGGATGGATCCATCGGTGCCGTTCTTGAAGCCGAGCGGCATCGAAAGCCCCGAAGCCATCTGGCGGTGGGTCTGTGATTCCGTGGTGCGGGCACCGATCGCTCCCCAGCAGACCAGATCCGCGACGTACTGCGGAGTGATCGGGTCGAGAAATTCCGTCGCGGTCGGCAGTCCCAAGTCCAGCACTTCGCGCAGGAAGGCACGGCCCGAGCGGAGCCCCGCCGCGATGTCGTGCGATCCATCCAGATGGGGGTCCATCACCAAGCCCTTCCACCCGACCGTCGTCCGGGGCTTTTCGAAGTACACGCGCATCACCACCATCACGCGGTCCTGCACCTCCCGCGCCAACGCGGCGAGCCGGCGGGCGTACTCACGGCCGGCTTGGGTGTCGTGGATCGAGCACGGTCCGATGATCAGCAGGAAACGCTTGTCGTCCGTGAAAATGAGCCGCCGGATGTCCTCTCGGGCCTGGGTGATGAAAGCAGCTTGTGCCGCCGTCTTGGGCAACTCGCGCAGCAACTCGGCCGGCGAAGGTAGGGCGCGCGTCTCGACGACATTGATGTCCGAGGTCTGGTGCATGAAAGGGTGATCCTGCCCCAGCCGAGGCGCTTGGCGCAAGCCTGCGCCTCGGGACTGCCGCCGCCCTTGTGGCGCATCCCGAAACCGGATTTGACCCGGGCGAGGGCGCCCCACGCCGAAAAAAGTTGGCCGGTCGCCTACCCCTCAGCGACCGACCATTTTCTTGCTTGGTTACCCCAAAACTCCCGCTAGGCGGGAGAAGCCAAAACTCGGTTGCTCAATCGGGTAGTCAGGAGAAGCTGTTCGTAAAGCGACCCCGCGCATTGCCAGAATAGTACTTAAAACGTTGATTATTAGAGATTTATAGAAAATGAAGATCCGTCCGCTTGGCCTCCAGTGTTTTTCGCCTGCCGGTTGGCTGCACGTTACCGGCGACGATGTGGCCAGCTTCCTTCAGGGGCAGTGCTCGCAAGATGTTGTGGCGCTGCCGGTGGGGCGGGTAGCGTACGGTCTTTGGCTCACCCAGAAGGGGCGGGTAGAGGCGGACAGTCTCGTACTCCGAGTCGGGGAAAGGGAGTATTGGCTGTTGTGCGAAGCCGCGGCGGGCGAGTCGCTCCGCGAGCGATTGGAGCGGTTCATCATTGCGGATGATGTGACGGTCGTGGACGCGACGGCCTCGGTGGAGGCCGCCTGGCTCGTGGGCCCGGCGGGGGACTGGGGCGAGCGTCTGGGGGGTAAGGCGTTGGAGGTGGGAGAAGTGCGACCGTGGGCCGGCGGATGGCTGCTGCGTGATCCCCGGGCGGGTGGGTGGCGGAGTGCCTGGGTGGGGCCCGCTGGGTTGGTGTCGGCGTGGTCCGCTGGGATTTCCGAGCTCTCGCCCGAGCGCGGCGAAGCGGTACGGATCGAAGCGGGCGTCGTCCGGGTGCCTGAGGACATCGGTCCGGGTGAGTTGCCGAACGAGGGCGGCCTGGAGAAGGATGCCATTTCGTATTCGAAAGGATGCTACTTGGGGCAGGAGACGGTCGCGCGACTGCGCGCGATGGGGCAGGTGCGTCGTCGCCTGCACCGCGTGCGAGGAGCGGGGGAAGTACCCGGACCTGCCGCCAAGGATCTGTTTCAGGGCGGACGTCGCGTGGGCGAATTGCGCTCGCGCGCGTCGGACGGCGTCGGCGGCTTCGTCGGCTACGCGCTTTTGACGTTGCTGCACCTCGACCCATCGCGCGGCCTCGCACTGGCGGAGACGGAGCCGGAGACGCTGGCGGTGGGCGACCCAGTCTGACCGGACCCACGCGGGCGGGGTGCCGCTTGTCGAGGCGGCAGGCTCGCGCTTGCGGACCTCGATTTGCGGTGCAACCTCGTGCGCATGACTCCGGAGAACGATCAACTGCGGGCCCTGTGCCTTCGTCTGGGGGCGGCGCCGGATCAGGCGGAAACGATGGCGCGTCAGCTCGCGCGGCGCGCGGACCAACTCATGGCGGCGCGGGGATGGTCAAGGGAGCAGGCCCTGGCTCACCTTCTACGCTTGGTCACCGAGGGAAGTGCGGGCGTCGCGCCGGCCGGCTTCGAGGGCGGTCGCCCGCCGGCGAATGCGGGCAACGGGGAGTCATCCCAAGCCCACTGACGGGCCGAAAGACCCGGGCGTGTCTGATCGGTCGGGACCGACCGCCTGTTCCCATTCGGGGGTGGCCCCGCCAAGTCCCGCAGCGGACGGCGGAGCGGATCGTGGCCTGTGCGGGAGCGACAGCCGGGGTGCGGCTTGGTGCTAGGCGCCTGAGGGGAACGTCGTCGCGCGGGCTTCGCGGAGCACCACGGCGACGGCCTCGGCGAACGACGGCACCGTGAATTCCGGGGCGCTGCGTAGCGTCTCGGCATGGCCCAAGTCGATGAAGACCGTGCGGACTCCGGCCCGGTGGCCGCAATCGACGTCGCGCCAACGGTCCCCGATCATCCAAGACCGGGTGAGATCGAGCCCGAGCGTGCGGGCGGCATCGAGCAGCATGCCGGGTTCGGGTTTCCGGCGTGGGGAGGGGGACGTGGGGTCGCGGCCCGAGTCGTAGCAGACCTCGATGCGTGAGAGCTCCGGAATCCACTGCTGCAGCAGGGCGTGTTGCGCCTCGACCACCTCGGTGGCGAGCGTGCCCCGGCCGACGTCGGGCTGATTGGTGGCGACGACGAGCACGAAGCCGGCGGCGGCGAGGGCGCGGCATCCCGCAGGAACGTCGGGGAAAAGCTGAAACGCCGACACGGAGCGCGGTGGCTCGGGCAGACCATGGATGACCACCGGAACGTTGAGCGTGCCATCGCGGTCGAGAAACACGGCGGGTCGCAGCGGTGAATCCGGAGATGGCATGGGTGAGCTGCCGAGCAGGTGATCCGCTGAGTGGTGTTGGCGCAAGGGCGATGTCGCGGCCGCGCGGAAGGGCGAGGCCAATTTGGCTCGCCCCGCGGAGGCAAAGTCGGCACGAACACAAGGCCCGCTGATTGCTTCGCGCGGGTCGGCCAGCGAACCCCACCCCATGAATGACTCTACCGTCATGACCCCGGCGCGCTACGCGTGGCTGGTGGTCATCCTTCTCGTCCCGGTCGCGCTCCTGAACTACCTCGACCGGCAGATGCTCGCGACCATGAAGGCCTCGATGGTCGCGGACATTCCGTCGATCGCGAACAAGGCCGACTGGGGCTTCGTGCTGGGCTGCTTCAAATGGACCTATGCCTTGTTCAGTCCCTTCGCGGGATGGGTGGCGGATCGCTACAGCAAACGCTGGGTGATCTGCGGCAGCCTGTTCACTTGGTCGCTGGTGACGTGGTGGACGGGGCATGTGACGAGCTTCAACGAACTCGTAGCGGCGCGTTCCCTGATGGGCATCAGCGAGGCGTTCTACATCCCGGCGGCCCTCGCGATGATCGCGAACCATCATCCCTCGGCGACCCGATCGCGAGCCGTAGGGGTGCATCAGATGGGAATCTACGTCGGTCAGATTCTCGGTGGATTTGCGGGTTACGCGGCGGACTCGCCGGATCATGGCTGGCGCTGGGCGTTCTCGGTGTGCGGCATGATTGGCGTGATCTACGCCTTCCCGCTGATCGCGGCGCTGCGTGACCCGGCGCCGGCGGCGCGCAGCGGCGGGGAGACGGCGGGCCCGGCGGGGGCCGGTGCGATCCGTGGCCTGCTCACCAACCGCAACTTTCTCCTGCTCGTCCTCTATTTCACGCTGCCCGCGATCGCGGGTTGGGTGGTGCGTGACTGGATGCCGGAGATCCTCCGGGAAAAGTTCGGCCTAGGGCAGGGCAAGGCGGGTGTGAGTGCGATCCTCTACGTGCAACTGGCGTCGTTGGTGGGTGCGGTGATCGGCGGCATCCTCGCCGATCGCTGGATGCGGCGAAGTGAGCGCGGACGCATCTACACCAGCGCCGTCGGCATGGTGCTGTTTCTCCCGGCGCTTTTCAGCGTCGGCCACGCCGGGACCCTCTCGATGGCGATCATCGGACTGATGGTGTTCGGACTGGGGTGGGGATTCTTTGACTGCAACAACATGCCGATCCTCAGTCAGATCACGCGGCCCGAATGGCGCGCGACCGGCTACGGCATCATGAATGCCGTGAGCATCAGCTGCGGAGGA
>CAIOYO010000053.1 GCA_903862595.1 uncultured Opitutaceae bacterium
ACGCGATCGGAAGCGGTGAGCACGGGGGCGCCGGTCACGTTCGACCGGATCGCCAGCAGGGTGTCTTCGATCTCGGAGGCGACGTCGGGGCTTGCCTTCAGGCTCTCGACTGCGGTGAGCGCGCGCGCATCGGCGGCGCGGCTCAGCAGCAGCAGCTGACGGCGGAGCAGGGCGGTATCCGGCGACAGCCGCAGCAGTCGCGTGAGCGAATCGATGCGCTCGGGGCTGGGGGCTCCGGCATCGCGCTCGAACAGGCGCGTCGCGGCGTCGCTGGCCCGGGCCTGTACCGCGGGGCGCTCTTCGGCGAGGCTGACAAGAGCGGTGCCGGCGGTGCTGTTGGGCCAGCGGCTGAGCGCGGCGAGCGCGGCCTCCGCGACCTCGGCATCGGCGGACCTGGCGAGACGGCCGCTGACCGCAACCGTCTCCGGGTTCGGTAGTCGAGGCAGCGCCGGGAGGAAGAGGAGCTGCGTCGCGCGGTCGCCGCGCTCAAGCTCGCTGACCAGCAAGCGCGTCCGGTCGAGCGTGTCGGGGGCGCGCAAGGCGGCGGCGAGGAAGGTGCGCACGGCGCGCGTGCGCTCGGACGAATCAGTCGCCGTGGTTGCCCACGTGATCAAGGCGCGTTCGTGCTCGGTCGTCGCGAGAATATCGAGGGCCTCAAGGGCGGCGAGCCGGACGGCAAGCGCCGGGTCGGCTTGGAGACCGAGCAGATAGGCCAGTTCGGAGGACGTACCGCGGAGACCGAGTTGCCGGACGAGGACGGCGCGTCGGGCCGTCTCGCCCGTGCGGGCCCCGGCGGCGATCGCCTCGCCGACACCGTTGCCGCGAAGGATCGACAGGCTCTGGGTAGCGACCTTGGCGTCGGAGCCGCCCGCGACGATCACATCGGTCAAGCGCCGGACCGACTCCGGGCCACCCGGCAAGGCGCCGAGGGCCTCGATGGCTGCGACTCGCGGCTCTGGAGCGGTGGTGGTCGATGCCGTGATGATGGCGGGCACCGCAGCGGTGTCGCCCCGCCGACCAAGCGCGACGATGACGGCGGCCTGAGTGGACGCCTCGAGCGCGGGAAGTGCGCCGGTCAACGCGGCGACTGCGTTCGGGTCCGTGAGGTCAGCGATGGCCTCAAGGGCGACCTGGCGCCGCGCGACTTCGGTGCCCCGGAGAGCCTCGAGGATGAGTCCCGTTGCCTCCTTGGGGGAGACGGTGAGGAGGGAGCGAAAAGCCCGTTGGCGGATGGCATCGGGGGCCGAGCGGTCGGAGGCGAGTTCGCGGTATGCCGCGGAAGCCACGCTCGTCGGTTGGCGAGCCGCGGCGTCGAGCCGGGCGCTGAGGACTGCCGGGGTGATCGGAGTCTTGTGTTCCTTGAGGATGCCGAACGCGCGCGGCGTGGCGATCGCCCCGAGCGAGGCGGCGGCGGCACCGGCGAGTGACTGATCCGCGTCCCGAAGCAAGCTGCCGAGGGTGGGGGCCGCCTTGGCGATGCGACGGGCTCCGACGGACTGGACCAGCGCGAGTCGGGCGGGACCCTCGGCGCGGCGGAGAGCGCGCAGGTAAGCGCTGTCGACGTTCTCTCCGGGTACCGATTCCAAGGCGAGGCGGGCCAGTTCTTGGCGGGCGGGATCGGAGAGCCAGGGTCCGAGCAGACGCAGCGCCGGCGAACGCGATGACGGATCGCTCGCGATCACGCGGCTGAGTCGCTCCGCGATGGCCTGCCGGGCGGCGGCGGTGGTGGTGGTCGCGTTGAGCAGATCGGTCAGCTTCTGTTCGAGATCGAGGAGCAGCGCCGCGTCGCCGCCGACGGCTGCGACCTCGAAATCGAGCTTATCGAAAAGCTTGGGGTCGTCCTGATAATCGGCGCGTGAAGCGATGCCGAGGGCTTTGGCGTCTGCGGGACGCGGAGGTGGGCCGGCCTTGGTGCTGGGAGCGGCCGTCTGGGCGGCGAGGGGCAGGGCGATCAGGAAGCAGGCGAAGCGGGCCGACTGACGGAGGGGAAAAGGAAAAGACGTCATGGAACGATGGACGCGGAACGGAGTGGGGGCGGGCGGCGCGGGAGCGAGCGGGCGACGCTTAGAAGGTGGCGTAGGGTGCGCGGCGCGGCCGATCGAGGAAGCGGCTGGCGACTGGGTCGCCGATGATTTCCTCCTTGGCCGGATCCCAGCGCACGGGCCGTCGGACCCACTCGGCGATGTTGTTCAAGTGGCAGGCCGTGGCGGTGCGATGCGCCGCCTCCACGTCGCAGATCGGGCGCTGGCGTGAATGGATGCTGCGGAAGAAGTCCGTGTGGTGGTCGTCGCTCGCGTACAGATGGTCTTGGTCCGGCGGCACGACCTGGGCGGCGAGGGGAGCCGGGTCGGATAGCAGCACGTCGTTGCGCCCGACCCAGAGCTTTCCGCGCGTGCCGCGGAACTCGATCATACCGAAAGGCACTTGATCCACCCGCTCGACGGCAACGCCATTGGCGTAGCGGTGGGTCTGCCACGGCGTGCCGTTCCATCCCTTCGGAATGAATTCCACGGGGCCCGACGCATCCATGCCGAGGGCCCACTGGATGATGTCGAAGTGATGCGCGCCCCAGTCGCCGTTCTTCCGGCCGCCGTACTCGTTGTACACGCGCCAGCCGCCGCCGTAGTTGCCGACGATGCGATCGGGATGGTACGGGCGCCACGGGGTCGGGCCGAGCCAGCGGTCGTAGTCGAGGTCCGCCGGGATTGGCATTTCCGGCAAGGCCTTCGGCAGTGGGAACTCGCCGAGCACGGCGCGGATCCCGAGGAGGTCACCGATCCATCCGTACCGGATCATCGTCGCGGCCTTGCGGAAGGCGGCGTTCGAGCGCTGCTGTGTGCCCGTTTGCAGGATACGGCCGCAACTGCGGGCCGTGTCCACGAGCACGCGTCCCTCGCGGACCGTGAGCGTGAGCGGTTTCTCGCAGTACACGTCCTTGCCGGCGAGCAGCGCGGCCTTGGCGATGGGGGCGTGCCAGTGATCGGGCGTGCAGATGAACACCGCGTCGATATCAGCCCGCGCCAGCAGATCCTCGAAGCGGCGATGGATCGCGGGCGCACCGCCGGCGCCGTAGACCTTCGCGATGCGGTCCTGCATGCGCGTTGCCGCAGTCTGCCAAACATCACTGAGGGCGATGATGCGGCAGTCGTCCCGGCCGAGCAATGCGCCCACGTGGGACTGGGCGATCAATCCGTTGCCGATGATGCCCAGGTGGATGCGGTTGGACGGAGCAGTCTGGCCCCAGAGCCGACCGGAGAAGAACGTCGGGGCGGCGGCGGCGGCGAGCAATCCGGTCACGCTGTGGCGAAGCGCCACGCGCCGGGTCAAGAGGGGAAACGGAGGCGTCGTTTGGGACATAAGAAAGAGAGGGAACCCAGGGGAACGGATCGGGTAAGGGGAGCGGGTCTGCCGTGAGCGGTCCGGCGCGGGTAACCGGTGAAGGTGATGCACGCTCGGCGGCGCGGGCGCAAGTCGGGGAAACGATCCGCGTGGCTGACGTGGACCCTCGGGACTTGACAACCCCGAACCTTGGCCCGACCTAGGCGGCATGACCCTCTGTCCCGACGTTCTGACGCCGCGTGCGCTGGGCGCACGGGTGGTGGGGAGGGAAGAGTCCGTCGTCGCCCCCGCGCCGGTGAGGAAGGCGATCTCGATGCGTCTCGGGTCGAGCTTTCTCCTTGGAAGCTGGCGTTCCGCGCTGAGTCGGGATCCGGACCACCGCAACGCATCCTTGAGTGCCTGATCACTCGCTGGCACGGCTTTACCCCCATGAAACGAACGCTCGGCCTTTGGTCCCTGTTGGTCTGGTTTCTCGCTCCGCTCGCGCTGGCGGTACCGGTGGAACGCAAGCTGGTGATGATCGCCGGCCCGGCGAGCCATCCGCCGCTCATGCACGAATTCCGCGCTGGATCGATCCTGTTGCAGAAGC
>CAIOYO010000054.1 GCA_903862595.1 uncultured Opitutaceae bacterium
GGCTGCGTGCGGAGAAACTCGAGGGCATCTTGTTCGTTCTTCTGGGTGACGTGGATCTGCGACCCATCCGGCTGCGTCTGCCAGTGCGTCGTCTGGTACGAACGGCCGAAATCATAGGCTTGGGCGGGGAACTTGCCGTTGTGCCACTTCCCGATGTGGCCGACCCGGTAGCCGTGCGTCCGCAGGACACCGGGGTACGTCTCGGCCCACGGGGTCTTGAACATGGCGAAGGCGGGATTGCCATGTCGCGACATCCATTGACCGGTCAGGAGCGACGCCCGGCTCACGCCGCAGATTGATGTCGTGACGTAGTTGTGGCGGAAGCGCAGCCCGTCGGCCGCGAGGCGATCGAGGTGGGGGGTCTTGACGATGGGGTTGCCGGCGACGCCCAGTGTGTCGGCTCGCCAGTCGTCCGCATACAGCACCAGGATGTTGAGCGGGGGCTGATCCGCGACCGCAGACCAGACGGGCAAGGCGACCAGTGCGAGGAAGAGAGTGGCGATTGGAAGACGTCTCATGGTCCAGGGAGTCTCAGTGGACTTCGAAGGCGTGCGTTCCCGGCGGTACATCGGCAACGACCCAACGATCCGCCACGCGGCGTGCCGGGATGATCTGGTTGCCGCGTCGAACACCGCTCGAATTCGGACTCGCCGGAAGGGCGATCTCTGCCGTCATTCCTACCGGCAGCGTGATCGAGAGTTGGAACGAGTTCGTCTTGGTCCAGCGGACGAGCAGCGGACCGTGGGGAGTCGGGATCGTGCCGCTTGCCTCGGTGAGCGGCCCGGGATGGGGGCAGACGCGGACGCGTGCCCAGCGCGGGGCGAGGGGGCGGGCACCCACGACGAAGTACGGAAAAAGGTTCGCGGGTGCCGCGCCCCAGGCGTGGTTCCAATCCTGATTCGGCTTGTAGCGCTGATCCCAGGCTTCCCAGGTGATCGTGGTTCCGCTCTCGACCATGTGGCGCCAACTGCGGTCACCCGGGGCGTTGATGAGCGCATGCGCGGCATCCGCGGCGCCGTTCTCGAAGAGGGCCTCGAGCAGGTACTGTGCGGCGTAGACGGAGCAAGCCATGCCCCGCGAGAGCACGAACGCCGTCACCCGGGGGCGCTCGGACTCCGGAACGAGGCCGAAGGCGAGTGGGAAAAGACTGGAGTGAAGGGCCGCGTGCTCGGTGCCCTCGCCGTCGCGGTAGACGCCGCGGTTGGCATCGAAGAGTTTTTCCTGAAATGCGGCGCGGGCCACGTGCTCGCGGCGGGCGAATTCGACTGCATCGGTCTCGTGCCCAAGCGCCCGCGCGAGCTCCGCCATAAGCGTCAGCCCGCGGAGGTAGAACGCGTTTGCGACCGTGTTCACGGGCGTGAATTCGAAGCCATCGCGCTCGGTCGTGGGCCAGTCAACGAGGTCGCCCTTGCGGATGTGCGCTGGCGTGCTGGTGATCAATCCATCAGGCCGAGCGCGCTCGAGCAGCAGCTTTGACTTCAGCGCTTCATAGCGCGGCCTGAGCCACTGGGGGTCGCCCCATTGCATCCAATCCGCGTGGGCCATGAAGATCATGTGCGTGGCCCACTCGGTCGGCCACGTCGGATTCGCCATCAGGTGATCGTAGGTGTCGCGTGCGAACTGAGCGTCGTTGTCGGTGGCATAATGCGAGAGCTGGTTGAGGTAGGCGTCTGCCTCGTACGGGATGCGTTCACGGTCGCCATCGACATACACGCCCGCGAAGGTGGTCGCCTTGATCGAGTAGCGGCAAAGGTCCCAGATTCGATTGTAGAGCGGGTCGGAAGAGTGGAACGCAGCAGCCGTGTCGTCCCAGTTCGCGGCAAAGGCGGACTGGCGGCACAGGCTCTCGGGCGGAAGGTCTCCGGTCCAGCCCTCGATCTCGACCCAGCGGAAGGGCAGCACGACTCCCCAGGATGCCGGGGTCAGGACCGCCGATGGGGCGATGTGACCGAACTTGTCCGGCTTCTCGTCGGGTGCGACCTGGCGCGTATTGCGCGCGTCGGCGGCGGGTGCGACGACGAACGGGACGGATGGTATGGTGGGGATGCTCACCGAAGCATAGCGCACCGATCCGGGCGGTTTGCGGTCGATGCGACCGCCCCGCATGGCTTCTCCGAAGTGAAAGGTGAGCGCGCCGCCCGCTCCCGCCGGCGGGGAGAACCGGAGATTGCCGAAGGCGACGCGACCGAAGTCGACCAGCAGCACCCCGGGTGCGACGGTTGTGATGCGGATGGGCGGCTCGTCGTGCAGCTTGACCGGTGCGGCGAGGGCGATGTTTGCCGGCAGGAGGAGAGCGATGGCGCAGAGGAGCCAGCCCGCCGCAGGCAGGCGGATCATCGGAGAGACCTCGCCGCGCCGGGGACCGAGGTCGACCGTGGAAGTCGCGGCTGCGCGTTGCGTGAACCGGCTGGCCAAGGAGGTCGGGGAGGGGTTCATGGAGGGGTCGATTCGGGGTCGCGGTCCCGGGGGGGGCAGTTCGGTGAAGGCGTGAACCGAGGGCTCCTCGGTGCGCGCGGCGGCGGAGGGCGGTTGACCTCAGTCGAGGTGGAAGACTTCGCGCAGCGGTTCGGAGATCGGTCGGTGGTCGGGGCCGCTGGGCATCAATGGATTCATGGAGCGCCACCACCGCTGGCAGACCTCGGTTTGCGCGATCTTATTCCAGCGCTCGGGGCTTTCGATTTCCGCGTAGGCGAAGAGCTGGCGGGATGAGGCACAGAGAAAGATCGAATAGTTGTGCACGCCGTGCTCCTTGAGCGTGCGCTCCAACTCGGGCCAGATCGGCTGATGGCGGTGCGCGTACTCCGCCTCCTGTCCGGGATTGACTGACATCACGAACGCTTGACGGATCATGGGCTTGGGTAAGAAGGGCGCGGGAGTGCGGGGCAAGCTCCAACCGTGCGACGCATCACTTCACGAAACGGCCAGGGTGGAGGCGGCGCCGGGTGAGGAAGGACGCTCAGGCAAGGCCGGCGGCCCGTCGTTGGGCATCCTCCACGTCCTGGGGCGTTACGGTGTACCGCCAGATGCATGTGGCGGCGAGCACGGCGAGTACGACCGTGCCGCCAACGAAGCACACGCGCATCGCGAGGAACGTGGACTCGGCTTGATTCGCGAGCAGCTCGGTTTTCCACCCGACCAAGTGAAGCACCACGTTGGCAAGGAGGATGGAGCCGGTTACAGAAACCTTCACCGCCCACGCCAAGACGGAGTTGAACATGCCCTCGCGGCGGCGCCCGCAGGTCGCGGCGTCCAGGTCGCAGAGATCCGCTGTCATGGATGGTGCCAGCACCATGGCTGAGACCAGTCCCGGCCCCATCAGCGCCGACGGCAGCACGATCCACCACCCGGCGCCGGGGACGTAGCAGAACCACTTCGCCACGCCGCCGACCGCGATGCTGAGCGCGCACCAGAGAAACGTCGTGCGTTTGCCAATGCGGCGGGAGAGGCGGACGATGAATGGGACGGCAAGGATGCCGCAGCTCTGGAAAGCCATCCCGTACCAGCCCTTCATTGCGGCTCCGGCGCTCATATCGCCCCCGTGGACGTAGAAGACGTTCAGGTAGAATCCCGTCGTATCGATCACGAGGAAACTCATGTAGATGAAGACCTGAGCGAGGACGAGTCGTCGAAAATTCGGCTGACCCAGCGTGAGGGTCCAACTGTCTCGCAAGGAGACGCGCGGGGCGGCTTTCGAGGGGGCGGTGCTCGGGCGTTCCGGCACCTTCCACACGGTGATCACGCCCAGCAGCGCGATCGTCGCGCCGATGATCGGAGCGCAGATGCGTCCGCCCGCGATCAAGTTGCCCTCGCCCGCCTCGCGCACCCATTTCAGCAGCCACTGGTTCACGACCCCGGAGACCTTATGCAGGATGGACTTCGTGCCCATCAGTGCGGTGCGTTCGTGGTAGTTGGTCACGAGCTCGAGTCCGAGCGCCCCGTACGGCACGATCAGCACGCTGTACGCGACAGACATCAACGCGCAGCCGCCCAGCAGCCAGAAGAAGTAGAACGTCACCGAGCGACCGGTGGGAAAATACCAGATCAGCGTGGCAACCGCGGCACAGAGCAGGGCGCCAACGAGGATGAAGGGACGGCGGCGGCCCCAACGCGAGACTAGCCGATCGCTCCAGCTACCGATGAAGGGATCGAGAAAGACGTCGATCAGCCGGGGAAGTGACAGGGCGAGTCCCACCAAGAGGAGAGGAACGCCGAGCGTGAGGTTGAAGACCGCGTTCGCGAGCTGGTTGATCGAGTTGATCGCGAGGTTCTCGCCGAAGGCCGATGCTCCGTAGGCCGTCCGCACCCGCAGCGGCAGTGGCGGCTCGGAGGATGCTGGACCCTGCGTCGCAGAAGGGGCGGTCATCCGAGGGGGCCGCCCTGTCCGAAATCCGTGATTCCACGCGCAAACTGCTTGATGCGTTGACGCGGGAAGGGCGCGAAGGGGAAGGCCCGCAGCGCCAAGCCGTCGAGCGCCGCCCGGGTGGACTCGCGATCGGAAAGCGTCGTGATCAACCGGCTGCGCAGGGCGGTGGCGATCGACGGATCGGTCGCGATGCGGTTCACGTCCTCGCGCGGGTTGGAGGCAACGTGGAAAAGCAGCTCGCGACCCCCGTTCGCCAGCCAGATGTACTTCCAGTCGCCCTCGCGAATCATCGCTTTGAACTTGGGGGTGCCTGGGGATCCGAACACGCCGCACACATGGGTCCGTGGCGTGGTGCTGCCGTCCAGCGCGGCGAGGAGATCCTGTCCGTCGCGCGGCTGAGCGTTCCCGGCTGCCGAGGTCGCTAGACTGAACAGATCGGTCAGCGAGGTCAGCCCGTCAAAGCGCCGCGCACCTGGCCAGCGGCGGGGCCAGCTGACGAGGAAGGGAACCCGGCACGAGGCCTCGAAGAAGCTTTCCTTCTGCCATGCACGGTGATCGCCGAGCAGGTCGCCGTGGTCGGAAAAGAAGCAGATCAACGTATTGTCCGCGTCACTCCGCCGTTCGACGGCATCGAGGATACGTCCGATGCAGTCGTCGATGAACGTGATGGAGGCGAAGTAACGTGCGCGGAGTTGGCGGGCTTGCCCCGCGCTGATGTCGTCCGCCCAGACAGCGTGGTTCATCCAGCCGAGGTAGTCGTCCGCCGTATCGATCTGCGCGTCGCCGGGAATCGGCGAGGGCATCTCGTCGGGGTTGAAGAGCCGATTGTAGGGTGTGGGCGGCGCGAACGGAGGATGCGGTTGGACGAATGAAACGAACCCGAAGAAAGGCCGTTGGTCATCACCGGTCTCCAACTGGGCCAGCGTGCGCTCCGTCAGCCAAGACTCCACGCAAAGCTCCGCCGGCTGGGCGCGGCACTGCGCGGCGTAGTACATGTCGGTGCGTTCCCCGTGCACCTGCTCGAGATGGCGGAAGTCGGTCGACCGGGAGCGGAGCCACTGCACGTAGTCATCGGCGAGGAAGTCGGCCTCAGACGGCCAGAGCTCCTCTGAATACTCGTGGACCTCGAATCCGAGATCCTCGTTTCTGGGCTCCGTGTGGAACTTGCCGAGGCCGAAGGTCCGGTAGCCGGCCTTCGCGAGCGTCTGGGGCAGGTAGTCGCCGCACGCTGCCGGAACGTTCGGTACGGTCTGCCAGTTGCTGAACCAGCCCGTTTGGGAAGGTTCGTAGCCCGTCATGAGTCCATAGCGCGCCGGTACACACACCGGACACGTGGAGTACGCCTTGGTCAGAGCGAAACCGCGATGCACCAGGCGATCGAGATTGGGGGTGTGCGCGGGCTGGTGACCGAGCGCAGCGATCGTGTCGAAGCGCTGCTGGTCGGTCATCACGAACAGGATGTTCGGACGTTCCCCGATTGAGGGCGCGGAAGCGGGACGGGGCATGAGGCCTATGGGGTGGGCGGGGGGCTGACTCTGGAGCGTGATGCGAGTTGCCGGTTCTCCGAGGAATCGCGTTCAGCGGGTGTACGGCCCACCGCCGCCCGTGCGGCATGCGTGCGGCCTCCGGAGGCGCGTGGGCCCCCGCCGTCGGTCGGTGGATCGAGAGATTGGCCGTCGGTCACGGTGGGGTTTTCTCACCACTTGGTGTCGAGGGTGAACGTGAGCGTGGAGGGTTGCACGATGTACCCGCGCCGGTCGAGGTAGTTTGCGTCCGTCGCGTTGTACCAGTTGGCCTGCGCCTTGAACTCTCGCCCGGCGAGCTTCATCCGCTTGGCGATGAAGAGATCGACTCGCGTGGGATCGCCCTTCTCCTCGATCTTGCGCTGGATGTAGCCCGCGAACTGCTTGATGGGGCCCTCGCGCCAGGTCAGCCCGCCGCCGATCGTCAGCCCGCGCAGCGCGGGGACCTGGTCGAGGCGGTAGCTAGTCCACACGCGAACGTCGTTCCGGGCGACGCCCTCCTTATCGAGGCCGACGGCATCCGAGACGCCGTCCCCATTGTAGTCCGGGGTCACGCTGATCTCTTGCTGGCTGATGTAGGCGCGGGTGTTGGCGTAGGCGAAGAGCAGGGTCCACTCAGGGGTCGGGGAATAGATCAGATCGAGTTCCACGCCGCGGGAGATTTCTTCGCCGCTGGGAATGTTATTGTTCTGCGTGAAGAGGCCGCCTCCGAGGAACTGCACGATGTTGGATCGCTTGATCTCAAAGAGGGCGAGCGTTCCCGTCAGCTTGCTTGCGGCGGGATCGAAGCGCAGCCCGATCTCCTTGCCTTCGCCTTCCTCCGGCGGGAGGAAGCCCAGCGCTGGGTTCAGCGTACTGGCGGGGCCATTGGCCTTGGCCGACTGCGAGTAGAGGCCGTAGGCTCCCACGCCGCGGCCCAGGTCGTAGACGAAGCCGGCTTGCGGGACGACCTTGCTCTTTTTTTGCGTCACGATGTCGACGTAGGAGACGCCGAGCAGGAGGTTCAGCTTCTCGCCTGGCATCGTGATGTAGTCGGAGGCGTAGGCGCTGCGCACGGTCACGGGATTCGGATTGGTCGCCGCGGTGGTGCCCGAGAGCGTGAGTACATTCGGATCCGTCAGCCGGAACACCGTGCGCGGCGCTCCTTGGAAACGCACCGTGCGCCCACCGGCCCTATCGGCAATCACGCGCAGCGTGGGGTCAGCGCGAACCGCGTTGTCGTAGTACGCGTACTCGTAGTTCACGTCCCAGTTGTCGCGGAAGCCCAGCGTGAACTTGTGGTTGGTCCGCGCGATCATGGTATCCCACAACAGCTTCGCGGAGAGCCCGCGATGGTCGATGTTGGACGGCTCAACGACCATCTGCGTATTGCCTGCGAGGTACTCGCCCTGTGCGTTGGGCGCGAGGCGACCATTGCCGAGGTTGAAGTAGTGCTCGCGGTCGATCTGGGATCGAACGAAGGCGACCTGCAAGGTGAGGCGATCGCTGAGGTGCTGCGTCACCCGGAGATCGAGCCCTTCGGAGCGGAAGTCCCAGTCGTCGTTCGGGGTCACCCAGGTGAAGTCACGCGTCACCGGCACGAGGCCGTTCGCAAAAATGCTCGCGTCGTAGGGAGGATTGCCGCGATCCCACGGAATCTGGATGCGATTGATCCGGCCGTTCTCCTTCGTGTGGTGGAGGTCGAGGTCGACCACCGTGTTGCGGCCGAGTTCGAGGCGAAAGTTGGGCGCGAAAATTGTCCGGTCGCGGAACTCGTTCGGGCGTGCGAAACCTTCCCGCCCGTGGGCAAAGACGAACCGGCCGGCAAGACGGACATCGCGGTTCGACACCAACGGCTGGTTCACGTCCACGATCGCGCGGGCCGAACCGTACTCATCCCACAGCAACGATGAGGAGGCGGCGCGACGCATCGACGCCTTCTTGGTCACGGAGTTCACGACACCTGCTGGATCGGCGACGCCGTAGACAATCGACGCCGGTCCCTTCAGGACCTCGACACGATCGATGACGGCGATGTCGGTCGGAACGCTGAAGATCTCACCGTTGCGGAGGTTGGCGCCGGTGACGAATCCCCGGAGGATGTAGGACTCCGTCTTCGAGGTACGGCCCTCGTTGCTGACACCGCTCACGTAGCGGAGAGCGTCCTCCACTTTGACCACGCCCAGATCGTCGAGCAAGGCGGGGGTGAGGGTGTTTACGGTGATCGGCAACTTCGCGACATCGACGACAAAGCCCAGGCCGGACGCGCTGGACTTGGCGCTGTACCCTTCGTCCGCTCCCGCGCTTACGCTGAACGGATCCAGTCGTACGACCTCGGAGGTGGATTCATTGGTGCGCGGGGCGACTTGACCGAGGAGCGAGGAGAACGTGGCGGCGAAGAGAAGCGCGATTCGCGACGCGCGGCGGACGTGATGGCAGGGTGCGTTCATGGTAGGGGGAGGCCGTGCGCCGGAAGCGGGGCGATGGCGTTGCGGCTTCGTCCACCATACCGAAAGCGGGGCCCCGGACGGAATGGACGGGGGCGGATACTCTTGTTCAATTGCGGACGCTGCGGCCGAAGACCCACGCTCGCCCCCACTGGGCGGAGCGCAGCGGCATGGAATCTCATGGACAAAAGCGGACTTATCGAACTCTGTCGGCCGCATGGCGAAGAGTCTGAAGTCGGACGTCCTCCCGAGTGGCCGCACGAGGTCCTTGGGCGAGTCTGGGACTCCGGCGGTGTGCCGGGCGGGAGAGTTCCAGTTCGCGCCGCGCCAGTCGCACGTCAACGGATGTGTTCAGAGCCGTGGTCTCTTCTGGTGCAAAAGTGGATACGGATCATTCAAGGTGAACGGCGAACGTTTTTCGCTCGAGCCGCACGATCTCTATATTCTGCCCTGGGGGAGGCATATCTCGTATCTCGCGGGGGAGCGTGAGCCGATGTTCACCGCGCACGTGCATGTGGTGCCGTGGCTGCGCGAGGGCGCACCCTGGGTTGCGAATGTGCCGCATGAAGAGACTGAGTTGCTGCACGATTCGCCGGACCGGCGGGATGCGGTGTGGCCTGGTTTGGACCGAGTGGTTCGGCTCCACTTGGAATCGGATTCTTCACTCGGTCGACTGCTGAACTACGTGACACGCTGGTTCCGTGAGTCGCCCCGTCAGGAGGATGAAGCACGAGCGCTCGGTCTACTGATCGTGCGGGAGCTGGGGCGTTTTGTCGGCAGTGGCGGGCAATCGACCGAGCGGCGTCCGGAGGAATTGCAGCGTCTCCTCGTGTACATCGACCGGTGCATCACGGAATCGCCGACGGTGGAGCAATTGGCGCACATCATCGGCCGCAGTCGCTCCCATGTCCTGAAACTCTTCCGCCGTCATCTCGGGGTGTCGGCGAAGGCTTACATTCTGCAGCGCCAGATGCGTGAGGCGCGGGAACTTCTGCACGGCACCACGCTTTCGATCGCGGAGGTGGGGCAGCGGAGCGGCGTGCTGGATCCCTACCGCTTTTCGAAACTGTTCAAGCGCACGGTCGGCATGTCTCCGCGCGCGTTCCGCCGATCGGGTGGCCCGCTTCCCGCGATCGGGGCTCCCTCCCGCCACAAGTCGGTCCCGCCGAGGCCGGGCGTCTAGTCGATGAGGTCAGCCCCAATCACCCTGCGTACCTCGGACGTGGACCCTTCGGGAGCTTGCGGCGACGCCGATGCGCGAAACGATCGTCGAGCGGTCTCGGGTCTCGGGCCGGCGTTTCGATTTCCCTCGAATCTCGTCAATCCTCCTCTCCTCCCATGAAGCTCGGACTCGGCCTGTATCGCCACATGCTGACGGCAGAGAACTTCGCCTTTGCCAAGCAGGCTGGCGCGACCCACATCGTCGCCCATCTGGTGGACTATTTCCGTGGTGGCGTCGGGCACTCGCCCGGGGATGACCAACCGCTGGGCAGCGACTGGGGGTGGGGGCTGGCGGGTGATCCGGAGCGGCTCTGGACGGTGTCTGAGCTGCGCGAGCTGCGTGCGGCGACGGAGGACGCCGGACTGACGCTGGAGGCGATCGAGAACTTCGACCCAGCACATTGGGGCGATATCTTGCTGGATGGGCCGAAACGTCCGCAGCAGATCGAGAATGTTAAGACCATTCTCCGCCGCATGGGTGAGGTCGGGATTCCGATCATGGGCTACAACTTCTCGATTGCCGGTGTGGCGGGTCGCACGAAGGGCCGCTACGCTCGGGGTGGCGCGTCGTCCGTCGGCATGGAGGGGCCATACGACCTGCCTATGCCCAACGGACTGGTCTGGAACATGGTGGTGGATTCCTCTGCTCCGTCCCGCGATGCCGGCCTGATTCCCCCCGTGACGCACGCCCAGCTCTGGTCGCGCTTGGAGCGCTTCCTCGCGGAGGTATTGCCGGTCGCCGAGGCTGCCGGGGTGCGTCTGGCGTTGCACCCCGATGATCCGCCGATGCCGACGATCCGTGGGCAAGCGCGGCTCGTTTATCAGCCTTCGATGTACCAGAGGGTCATCGACCTGAATCCGAGCCCGTCGAACCAGCTGGAATTCTGTGTCGGCTCGCTGGCGGAGATGACCGAGGGCGACATCTACGACGTCGTGGATCAGTACGCGCGGCAGCATCGTCTCGGATACGTCCATCTTCGCAACGTTCGCGACAAGGTGCCGCACTACAAGGAGACCTTCATCGACGATGGCGAGGTCGATGTCTTGCGCGTACTCGCGATCCTGAAGAGGAACCGGTTTGAGGGAGTGATCATCCCCGACCATGCCCCGCAGATGAGTTGTGCCGCGCCGTGGCATGCGGGCATGGCCTTCGCCATGGGCTACCTCCGTGCCGGCCTCCAATCCCTTGCCTGAAAAGAGTGCCGGCGACGTCTTCTTCCTCCGTCGCAGAACGGCCTTGATCACGAGTGGCGGCGGCGGCTTGGGATCGCCACCGTCGGCAGTGTGGCTGCCGGTCGCCCACGGCTGGAGGCACCTGCGAGGCCGGCGCAATCGGTTTGGCGGGGATCTCGGGGCGATGCCGGGAGTGCGAATGGAGGCTGGCGGCGCGTTTGCCGTGCTCGTAGGGTCGTACGCGAAGTTCCCCACTGTGTGAAGACTGCGGCCCCGAAGAAGCATCCTACCCCCCGCGGCTGGCGCTGCGTCCTTGAGCTCGACGGGGCGCGCCGGCCCGTGCGCGGAAGTGCGTCTGCTCTCGCCTCCGCGATTGGAGCTGGGGCGGATTTGCGGGTCTACACGGAGTTCCGCCACGACGAACACGTGGATCCGCACTCGGACTGTGACGAGCTCGTCCAAGAGATGTCCGATTTCCGGATCACCTACCTGTTGCGGAAACGCTGGGTGGCGGGGATTATGAATCTTCGCCATCCGATCGTTCCGCCCGAGGGATTCGGACCGCGGCCCTCGCTGTCCTTCTTTCTGTACAATCAGGATGGTTCGCAAGCGGTCGCGCGCCCGTACCTGGACGGACGCGGGGTGACCGGGCGCAAGGGAGCCGCGCGCCGCGTGGCGACGTGGGGAATGCCGAAGTACCATCTGGTTGATGCGTGGGACGAGCGAACCAATGCGCCGAGTCGCAACTTCGTCTACGCCTTCGACGTCTATCGATTCTGGGTGCGCGATGATTGGACTGAGGTCTTGGCGCACGATGCTAAGGGTGCGGTACGATCGGGCTCGGTCGAGCGGCTCGCTGCCGCCGTTGCTGCTGGTTGCGAGGTCAAGGTCGCGCTCTCCGGGCTCTGCGATGATCTTTCGCCCGGCTCCAAACTGGCGCACGAGGTGTTCGTCCACTGCGGCTCGAGCTTCCATTACACGGAGCGGAAGCAGTTCATGGCCGCTTCGCAGCCGGTGGTCCGGGTGGCGCCCGGAGTGCCCCTGCGCTACGCCAGCGGCGGGTGGGACTTTGGTTGGTTGCTGCCGCGCACGGATGGCCAGGTTGCACGCTGGCTGATCGATCCTTACACGTTGAAGTACCGGCGCAGCCACTCCCGGCATGCCTTGAGATGGTTTGTGCGCTGAGGCTGCCCCGCACTCGGGGCGAACCGTTCGCTTGAAATCTCCCGGGAATTTTGTGGGGTAGGGGGATGCTCCAGTCGCTGCGGATCCGCAACCTCGCTCTCCTTGAGGAGGTGTCGCTGGATTTTGAGGCGGGTTTCACGGTGGTCACCGGCGAGACGGGCGCGGGGAAGAGCATCCTGCTCGGCGCGTTGAGCCTTTTGGCGGGAGAGCGGGCGGAGAAGACGATCATCCGACAGGGGGCGGCCGCGTGCGAGGTCGAGGCATCACTCCTGTTCTCGGATCCCACCCGGATTGACGCGGTCCTTGCGGAATTGGAGCTTCCTGCAACGGAGGACGGCGTCCTGCTGCTGCGCCGCACGGTTCCCCGAGAGAAGGCCCCCAAGATTACGGTCAACGGTAGTCTCGCGACCCTCGCCGCGCTGCATCGCCTAGGTGAGGTATGGATCGACTTCCATGGCCCGAGCGAGCCCCGGCGGCTGTTGCGCGAGGGGTGCCAGCTCGAACTCCTCGATCTGTTCGGTCGCGCGGCGGACGCACGCCAGCGCTATCGCGGTCACTACCAACGCTGGCGCGGGCTGCTCGGGGACGCCGAGCGCGTCCGGGCCCAAGGGCGACTTTCCCCGGACCAACTCACGTTTCTGCAGAACGAGCTGGCGCGTCTGGACCTGCTCGACCTCACGGCGGAATCCGTCGAGGCACTCGAACGCGATTTCCAGCGTATGAATCGTGCGCAGGAGCTGACCGGTCTGGCGGCGTCGCTTTCGGCGTCACTGACGGGCGAGGAGGGCGTCACCGCCCGAGTGGCGGCCTTGGTCCGTGAGGCGCGGGCGCTGGAGGCGATCGACCCCGCCAGTGCGGCGTTGGCGGATCGGTTGGCGAGCGCCTCGTTCGAACTCGCGGACCTCGGGGCAGAGTTCGAGAGCCTCGGGCAGTCCCTCAATTTTGACGCGGAGCAGGCGGAGTCGCTGACGGCGCGGATGAACAGTTGGCTCGAGGCCCGTCGGCGTCACGGCCCCGCTGTCGCCTCGGTCGCGGCGGCGCGCGAGGAGTTGCGGACCCGCCTCGAGTCGCAGGGCGATGTGGAAGGTACGCTCGCTCGTCTCGAAGCCGAGGCCAAGGAGGTGCATCGCCAGGCGGTGCGCGAGGCGGCGGCGCTCCGGACCATTCGTGAGCGCGCCGTGCGTGAGCTGGCGACGATCGCCGCCAAGGGCATCGCCCAGCTCGGCTTCCGCAAGGCCGACTTCCGCATTCGTCTCGCTCCGCTTGAGGAGCTCGGGCCGGAGGGCGATTGTCGCGCGGAGTTCCTCTTTTCCCCTAACGTCGGGGAGGCGCCCTTGCCGTTGAACCGCATCGCGTCCAGCGGGGAGTTGGCTCGGGTGATGCTCGCGCTCAAGACGGTCCTCGCCGATCTCGACGACGTCCCGGTTCTGGTCTTCGACGAGGTTGATGCCAACGTCGGCGGCGAGATTGGCCGCGTCGTCGGCGAAAAGATGGCCCTGATCGCACGGACGCATCAGGTGCTTTGCGTCACGCATCTCCCGCAGGTGGCCGCGCAAGGAAACAGCCACCTCGTGGTGGTGAAGGACCAAACGAAGGACCGGGCGGTGGTCACCATCGAGCCCTTGCATCTCGACCGTAAGGCGCGGGTCGGCGAGCTCGCTCGGATGCTGGGCGATCGCACCGCGAAGTCGGCTTTGGCCCACGCGGAGGAGTTGCTCAAGTCGGCGAGCTAGGCTGCCGACTTTACCGGATCGTCCCTCCGTGCGACCTGAGTCGCGCGGGAGATGGGAGAAGGGCGCCGGTCCGACGCATCCGCGGACCGGCGGGACCGGGGTTCAGCGTGCTCCGGCGAGCGCGGCGCGGGAGCGCCAGAAACGCTGCGGCAGGTTCGCCAAGCCGATCGCGGTGAGCTGCGTGAGGGCGAAGCCGAGCAGGGCGTAGAAGGCGGCGTCCATGAAACCGTAGCTGTGCAAGCCGATCCCGAGCATGTTGGTGCCGAACCAGCTCCAGCTCGTCACGATGTTGCCGAAGATCGCCAAGGCCATCAGCCCGCGCGTGCGCACCAAGCCGCCCCAGCGGGCGTGCAGGATGAGCGCGTTCCAGAGCACGATGATCAGGGCACCGTTTTCCTTGGGATCCCAGCCCCAGAAGCGTCCCCACGACTGGTCCGCCCAGATCCCGCCGAGCACGGTGCCAGCGAAGCTGAAGAGCGTCGCGAAGCAAATGATGCCGTAGACCATCCGGTTCAACGTGTCCGCCGTGCGGGCGTCCAGCGATCGCGTGAACAGGCCGCGGAACACGTAAATCAGGCCGAGGAACCCCGCGAGGTAGGTTGCGGAGTATCCGATCGTCACGATCACGACGTGGGTCGCGAGCCAGAAGTTCGAGTCGAGCACGGCGCGCATCATCTCCAGTGTGTCTCCGCTGAGCGAGAGGTAGTGGGCGATGATCAGCGTGCAGAAGCCGACCACCCCGCCCGCCGCGCTGCCGAGGGCGTTGCGGTAGAGGACCTCAAGGATGACGCAGAGCCCCACGGTGCCCCAGCCGACGAAGAGGGCCGACGAGTAGAGATTAGTCACCGGAGGACGTCCCTCCAACCACATGCGGGTCGCGATGCCGGCCGTGGTCAGGAGCCACGCCAGCGCCATCAGGTAGAGCGCGCTGCGACCCAGCGCCTGCGGGAAGAGCAGCCACGAGAAGACGGCGAGAAGGAAGACGATCACGTACAACACGGTCGCATGATAGAACGGGGCGGCGGTGTTGAAGCGCGTCTCGAAGTCGGACTTCACCAGCCGCTCCGTGTAGCGCGGCTCAAGGGTGGCGCGGTAGAGCTTGACGATGGTGTTGAACTGCTCGGGTTGCCCCATGCGCCACGAGACGGCGAGTCCGGCGTAGGCCATCGCGGTGGGGTGGAGCTGGCGGGTCTGGATGGTCTCGAGCAGGACGGCGCCGACTGGTTTCCAGGCGTTCGCATCGGCCGCGGAGGCGGGCGGGGCGACGGTGAGCAGGTAGCCCATGTTGGCCATGAATTCGAACTTCTGACCGCTGGAGAGGATCGCGTTGGCCGCCGCTTCGTCGAAGGGCTGCTTCTGCTCGCGGGCCCGCACCGCCGCCACACCGGCGTCGATGCCTTGAACCCAAGCCTGATAGTCCGCCAGCACGTCCTTGCTGTCGGGCGGGATCAACGACTGCTTCAGGCGATTGTAGAGGACCAAGTGCTCGCGCAGGTCGACGACTGCCTTCTGGAACGGATTGCGGAGCTGCGCCTCGGTCTGGGCCGCGAGCTGAGCCTGGCGGTCCAGTTCAGCGAGGCGCGGCGAGAGTTGCGCGTAGGAGAAGCGCTTCTTTCCCGCGCCGTCCTCTTCCTTGATTTGGAACAGGGCGAGCACGTCCGGGTGGACCACCTCGAAGTGCTGATAGCGGTCAGCGAGTTCCGCACGGAACAGGACATCAAGGAGCCACGCGGTGGGGTGCAGCCGTTCTCCCGAGGGCGTGGTGATGTTCTGCCGACCTTGGAACATCAGCAGGGAGGTGCGCGCCACGGTGTCCATCGGCTTGAGGCGGCCGTTGACCAGCACGGGAAGCTTGCCGAAGCCCTCGAGGTCGAACTCGGAGCGGGGCTTGCCACGGAAGAACGGAGTGGCGACGTAGGCCACCGCGAGGGCCAGGGCGAGAAGGGGAAGGAATCGTTTCATGCTCGGATCTCCAGGACGGGAACGTGGCTCAGGCGGCCGTCGCCGACGGGGTGGCGGTGCCGCCGGCGCTGCGCCGGCGCACGAAGCCGACGAGGTGAATGCTGAATTGAATCAGCAGCCCCAGGGTCATGAGCGTGCACGCCACGTAGGGCAGCACCCAGCTGGGGTTGCGCACGACCTGGAACACCGTCGTGCGGTCGTTGTTGTCGAAGCCCGCTTGGTAGAACGTGAGTCCTTGGTACCGCAGCGGATTGTTCATGTAGATCAGGACCTCGCGGTCTTCGCTGCCGTCCTCCGCCTGGATGCGGACCCGGCTGGAGAAGTTCTTCGGGATCTCCGTGCCGGCGTAGCGGTCGTGGCTGAAGTCGAGCAGGGTCAGCGCGAACGGCTTTTGCTCGCGCGCGAAGCGCATCTGCAGGCGCCACGTCTTGCCGGCGTAATCGAAGGACTGGGGCTGGACCATCATGGTCGAGACAAGCCAGGTGCCGAGGGAGCCCTCGGGACCGATGAGCTCGACGAAGGCGCTCGGCAGGTTGCGCTCGTTGTCACGATACGTGATCGGCAGCGGCGTCACGTCCACGCGCTCACCGATGTCGCGGGAAGCCAGTGCCGGGGCCGCGGTGGCTCCCGCCGGCTTCGCCGGGTCCTTCATGGTGAGGTTCGCGTTCGGGTAATAGGCCCTGGGGACTACGCGGAAGGGCAGGCGAGGGTGCTGCAGTTCCTTCTGCCGGGCCAGCAGCGCCTCGGGGACGGCGACGACATCGTCCCACTCCGGATTGGAAGCGTCTACGATGACGAGTTCGTTCGAGCGGAAGCTCTCCGAATAGTCTTTCGTCTGGCCTTCATCCAGGCGCATCTGGAAGTCCTGCTGCAGTAGCCCGGCGAGGAGTTCGCCGATGAGCAGCAGGATGAGGCCGGCGTGCGTCAGGAAGATGCCGGACTTTCGCCACGTGAAGCGGAATCGCTGCGTGTGGGCGGCGAGAAGGTTGATGAGCAGGAGTCCGCCGAGAAAGTAGCCGCCCGGGAAGATCGGGACTGGGATGTCGGTGCCGGGAAGGCGACCCAGCACGAAGAAGGTGCGGAAGAATTCCTCTTGGACTCCCCAGACGCCGAGGCGCACTTGCGCCAGGGTGGCCCAGAAGACGAGGATGATCGAAAGCGCGAGCAGCGCGATCGTCAGCTTCAGGGAGACGAAGAAATCGAGAAATGAGCGGCGAAGGTCGGACATGATCAGGGGGTGCGAACGGTCTTCATGTACTCCACGAACGCCGGCTTCTCCGCCGCCACGACGGCATCGGGGCCGGTCAGCTTGAAGAACCAGGTTGAACCCGCGAAGGGCACGATGCCGCCGAGGATGCGTTGGCCGTTCGACCCGAGAATGTCGATGACGGCGATGTCGATGGAGTTGGCCCGGAAGCGGTTGATCGATGACGCGAGTTCGGCGGAACCGATCGGCCCGAGGCCGACCTGACCACGCCAGCGATTCACGTTGGCCAAGTCGCCGCCGACATCGCCTGGAAACGCGGTGATCGCGAGTTCGGCTTCGCCGCCGGCTCCCTTGATCGCATAGGTGCCTTTGCGCATCGCGCTGCCGGCCTTGGCCGTCCAGTTCGCCGGTGCGGTCCATTGCAGTCCCTGGCCCGAGGCGGTGGCGACGGCGGTGTTAGCCATCGCGGCGCGATCGGCGGCCACGACCGTGGTGGCGGGTGCGGCAGCCGGTGCCGCGGGCACCGCGGGTGCGGGAGCGGCGGCGGGCGCCGGAGCGGCGCGCGCTGGGGCTGGCGTCGTCTCTGCCGTCGTGGCCGTGGGGGTGGCAGCCGGGTCCTTCTTGACGCGGTAAGTCTCAATCTTCGGATCGCTGCACCCGGAGCCGGCGAGGCACAGGAGCAACGCAGTCGAGGCGGGAAGGAGTCGCTTCATGATCGTTCCAAGGCAACGCAGCCCGGGCAAAACTCAACTCTAACCGGACGTTTGCAGATGCAGCCCTTGGGTCTGTAAAGGTGACTACTGGGCTTGAGCCCCACCGGGGAGGCGGGGCAGTCTGGTGGCATGCGTTGCCGGCCCCTTGGAGATTCTGCCCTTGTGGTGGAACTGGCGGCGTCGGCCGACGTGGCCGCCGTTCGCCGGATTCAGGCCCTGCATGCCCGGATGCGGACAGCGCCTCTGGACGGAGTGCTGGAATGCATTCCGGCGTTTGTAACCCTGACGGTCTACTTCGATCCCTTGCGCCTGGCGGGCGATGAGGGGCGGGTTCGGATCGAGGAATGGATCGCGGCCTGCCTTGCGCAAGCCTCCGAGGTGGCGCCGGCTGAGGCGGCCCCGCCGCGCGAAGTGGTGCTCAAGGTGCGCTACGGTGGGGATGCGGGGCCGGACTTGCCGGCGGTGGCGGCCGCCTTGGGGCGATCGGAAGAGGACGTCGTCGCGCTCCATTCCGGTGCGGCTTACGTCGTGGGGGCGGTCGGATTCTCGCCGGGCTTTCCCTACTTGCTGGGCTTGCCGACAGAGCTGCATCTGCCGCGGCGGTCGACGCCTCGGCCGCGCGTGCCGGCGGGCAGTGTCGCGATCGCCGCCGGCCAAGCCGGGGTCTACCCGCAGGCGACTCCGGGCGGCTGGCACCTGATTGGGCGGACGCAGGCGGAGCTTTTCTCGTTGGAGCGAGATTCTCCCGCGTTGCTGGCCGTCGGTGATCGAGTGCGCTTCGTGCGGGAAACGGAGAGGGCGCCATGATCGAAGTGCTCGCGGCGGGAGCATTCACGTCCGTGCAGGATCTCGGTCGTCCGGGCTGGGCGGCGCAGGGCGTTCCTCCTGGCGGTGCGGCAGATCCCTTTGCACTACGGGTGCTGAACACCCTGCTGGGCAATGCCGAGTCGGCTCCGGGTCTGGAGTGCACGCTGCGCGGGCCGGTGTTGCGCGTTGCGGAAGACACGGTCATCGCACTGGGCGGCGCGGCCGTGGTGGGTTGGCCTTCGTTGCGCCGGGTCGTGGTGGCGGCGGGACAGGTGATCGACCTCTCGACCTTCTCGGGCGGGGCCAGGGTCTATGTCGCGTTTGCCGGTGGCCTGAAGGTGCCGCGCGTGCTCGGTAGCGCGGCGATGCTGCCCCGCTCGGGTTGGCCCGGGTTGGCCGGGCGGATCTTGCAGGTGGGTGACAGCTTGGAATGCGGCAGTGCGAGCATTGATCCGCGGCGGGGCTGGGCGGGGCGCGCGTGGAGCGTGGCGCCGACCCTGCTGCCGGCGAACCTGCCGGAGGGTGCGCTGAGGAGCTTACGCGCCCTTGATGGACCGCAGGCGGAGTGGTTCAGCGCAGGGTGTGGCGAGGCCTTTTTTGCGACGGAGTTCTGCGTGAGTGCGCGTTCTGACCGAATGGGCGTACGGCTCGAGGGCTCGGCGGTGCGCTTGCCGGCGCCCCGGGAGCTCATCTCCGAGGGAGTCGCGTTCGGTTCGGTGCAGGTGCCGCCGGACGGGCAGCCGATCGTGCTGCTCGCGGATCGGCCTACGTTGGGAGGCTACCCGAAGATCGCCCAGGTCATCACGGCGGACCGCGGGATCGTGGCGCAGGCGCGCCCGGGTGATCGGGTTCGCTTCGTGCGGGTGACGCTCGCCGAGGCGCACGCGGCGTTACGACGACAAGAGGCGGCGTTGGTGCAACTGCGACACGGCGTGGCCCTCGCGACGAAAGGATGCGGATGATCGTCGATCTAAATTGTGACCTGGGAGAAGGGGGACCGGCGGATGCCGAGCTCATGGTGGGTTGCACGTCCGTGAATCTGGCCGCCGGTGGGCACGCCGGTGGTGGACGTTTGCTCGCGGAGGCGGTGGCGCGCGCGCGCGCGGCGGGCGTGGCGATCGGGGCGCATCCCGGCTATGAGGATCGGGCCAATTTCGGACGCGTGGACTTGCCGCTCGCCCCTAGCGACATTGCCGCCTCCGTGCGTTGGCAGGTGGAAGCGGTGCGGGCCCTGGCCCCGCTCCGTCACGTCAAGCCCCATGGCGCGCTCTACAATCGCGCGGCGCGGGACCCGGAGGCGGCGCGGGCGATCGCTGAGGCGGTGGCGGCGGTCGATCCCGCGCTGCGCCTCTTCGGTTTGGCGGGGGGAGCCCAAGAGGCGGCAGCCAAGGCCTGCGGACTTTCCTTTGTCGCGGAGGGCTTCGTGGATCGCGGGTATGAAGCGGACGGGCGGCTTACGCCGCGCGGACGTCCCGGTGCGCTGCTGGAGAGCGTCGATGCCGCAGTAGGCCAGGCACTGCGCCTTGTGCGGGAGGGCGTGAGGTCCGGTGTGGTCCCGGGAGCGACTCCGGTGCGCGTGGCGACCCTGTGCGTGCATGGCGACGGCGTGGCGGCCGCAGCGCTGCTGCGGGCGGTGCGCGCGGCCTTGCTTGATGCGGGGGTCCGTCTCGCGGCGCCGTGACGGAAGCGGGGAAAGGGATCGCGCGGCCGAGATCCGGTCGCCAACGTGACGGTGCGATGAAGGATCATCCTCGTGTGCTTTTGACCGGCTTCGAGCCCTTTGCCGGTGACCCAATCAACCCCTCCGCGCGGATCGTTGAGGCCTTGGCGGGAGCGGACGTTGCCGGGGCGAGGATTGAAGGACGAGTCCTTCCCTGCGTGTTTGGACAGGCGATCGTTGCGGCGATCCGCGCGATCGAGCAGACCTCGCCGGTGCTGGTGTTGGCCCTTGGCCAGGCGGGTGGGCGGACGGGAATCACGGTCGAGCGCGTGGCCATCAACGTCGACGATGCGCGCATCCCCGACAACGCGGGCGTGCAGCCCATCGATCAGCCGATCGTGGCGGATGGGCCGGCGGCGTACTTCAGCACGCTGCCGATCAAGGCCATGGTGGAAGCCCTGCGGAAGCGGGAGATCGCGGCATCGGTTTCGCAGACGGCGGGGACGTTCGTCTGCAATCATGTCTTCTACGGAGTGCGGCATCACCTCGCCAATCGTCCGGACGTACGGGCCGGATTCGTACACGTCCCGTGGCTTCCGGAGCAGGCGGCCGCGCGGCCCGCTGAGCCCAGCCTGCCGCTGGCGGTGCAGGTGGAGGCCGTGCGGATGCTGATCGCCGTCGCGCTCACCGCGGACGAGCGCCGGTTGGTGGGAGGGACCGAGCACTGAGCCCAGTGCGGCGCGGTGTCTCCGTCGCGAGCGCGACGAACGCCGCGAGTGCGGGATCGAGTGACTCGGTTTGCTTCCAGCCCACCACGAGTCGACTCTCTGGGGCCGGGCCGGCGAGGGGACGGAACGTCACTTCTCCGGGCAACGTGCGA
>CAIOYO010000055.1 GCA_903862595.1 uncultured Opitutaceae bacterium
CCGACCATCCGTCCCTCGTCGGGATTGGCGATGGCCCCGGCCTCGAGCGCCTGCATCTCGGCGAACGCGCGCTGCATCGGCGCCTCCATCGACGCGAGGAACCCATCCGGGAAGGGCACCCGACTGATGTCGAGCGCGAGCCCGAGCGACGGAAAGGGCAGGTGATGTTGCTTGAAGCGGTCCCAGGTCATCGAGCGCGGAGTCGGTGCGGTTGAAGGGGCTCAAGGCGCCACCACGGTGGGTGGCGAGCTCGGCGGAGTTAGAGGTTCTTGTCGGTGACGGCGCCCTCAGACGCGGAAGTCACGAGGCGGGCGAACTTGGCCAGCACGCCCCGCGTGAATTTGGACTTCCCCGGCTTCCACGCCTTGAGGCGGGCCTTGATTTCCTTCGCGGGCAGGTCGAGAGAGATCGCATTCTTGACCGCGTCGATCGTGATGGGATCACCGTTGCGAATGATTGCAATGGGGCCTCCGCTGGCCGCCTCGGGCGTGATGTGGCCAACGACGAAGCCGTGGCTGCCGCCCGAGAAACGGCCGTCGGTGATCAGCGCGACCTCCTTGCCGAGACCCTTGCCCATGACGGCGCTGGTCGGGGAGAGCATCTCGCGCATGCCCGGGCCGCCGCGCGGTCCCTCGTTGCGGATGACGATCACGTGGCCGGCCTTGACCTTGCCGTCGAGGATGCCGCGGAGGGCGGTTTCCTCCGACTCGAAAACGATGGCCTTGCCGGAGAAGCGCAGCCCCTCCTTGCCCGAAATCTTGGCGACGGAACCCTCCGGAGCGAGGTTGCCGTAGAGGATGCGCAGATGGCTATCGGCCTTGATCGGGTTGGACAGCGGGCGAATGACATCCTGGTCGGCCGGGTAGGGGGCGACTTTGCGGAGATTCTCGGCCAAGGTGCGGCCGGTGACAGTGAGGACGTCGCCGTGGAGCAGGCCGGCCTCGAGGAGCATCTTCATCAACGGCGGGAGCCCGCCGATGCGCACGAGGTGGGCCATGCCGTAGCGGCCGGAAGGCTTGAGGTCGGCGAGGACGGGGACGCGTTTGCCGATGCGGGTGAAGTCGTCGATGCTCAGTTTTACGCCGGCCTCGTGGGCCATCGCGAGCATGTGGAGAACGGCGTTGGTGGAGCCGCCGAGAGCGATGATGACCGTGATCGCGTTCTCGAACGCCTTGCGCGTGAGGATGTCGCGGGGGCGGATGCCCGCCTTCAGCAGGGCGACGGCGGCTTCGCCGGCGCGGCGGCAGTCATCCTTTTTCTCCGCACCGATGGCGAGCTGGGCGGAGCTGTTGGGCAAGCTCAGGCCGAGCGCCTCGATCGCAGAGGCCATCGTGTTGGCGGTGTACATGCCGCCGCAGGAGCCGGGGCCGGGGATCGAGCAGCCCTCGACCTTGGCGAGACCCGCGTCGTCGAGCTTCTTCGCCGCGTACTGGCCGACTGCCTCGAACACCGACACGATGTCGCACTCCTTCTTGGAGTCGGGATGAATGCCGGGAAGAATGGTGCCGCCGTAGACGAAGACGCTCGGACGGTTGAGGCGCGCCATGGCCATGACGCACGCGGGCATATTCTTGTCGCAACCGCCGATCGTCACCAGGGCGTCGAATCCCTCGGCGCCCGCGACGGTCTCGATCGAGTCTGCGATGACCTCACGGGAGACGAGCGAGTAGCGCATACCCGGCGTGCCCATGGAGATGCCATCGGAGATCGTGATGGTGCCGAAAACGACGGCCTTGCCGCCAGCGGCGTTGGCGCCGGCTTCGGCCTCTTGGGCCAGCTTGTCGATGTGCATGTTGCACGGCGTCACCATGCTCCAGGTCGAGGCGATGCCGACGACCGGCTTCTTGAAGTCGGCGTCGGAGAAGCCGACGGCGCGCAGCATCGACCGATTGGGGGCGCGGTCGGGACCATCAAGGACGATTGAGGAGAAGGGACGGATGTTTTTTTTGGCGGAGCTCATGAACGCAAAGGGCGGGAGAAGAAATCACGCGGGCCGGGTGGCGGCAAGTGGTGTTTTGTCGGTCTGCGGGCATGGCCTGCTTTCGGGGTTGCTTCGATGGGCTCCGCCCGCATCACTCCGGGTTCTCCCTGCATGGCGTTTAACCTCCAGAAAGTCCTCAAGGCGCTGCTGCTTTCGTCAAATCAGCCCCTCTCGATCAAGGATATCCAGACGGTGTTCAGCCGGTTCCACGACCAAGCGGCGCTCCCGCTGCTTCCGGCGGAAGGCGCTACCGAGGAGCCCGGTCCGGAGGCCGCCGGCGAGCCGGCAGAGGCTCAGGCGACGGACGCGGCGGCAGCGGTGCCCGCGGCCAGTGAGGCGACGGAAGTGGTGGCCGAGGCTGCCGAAGTCGCCACTCCGGCCGATGATGAACTCTACGCAGACGTGCCGTCCCTCGTCACGGCGACCCAGATCCGCGAGGCCATGCAGGCGATTGCGGAGGACTTTCGCGCGCGCGATGACGCCTTGCTGCTGATCGAGGGACCGACCGGTTTCCGCTTGGTCACGCACCCGCGCTTCGGCCGCTGGATTCGCATCCTGCGTGACGAGCCGCCGCCGGTGAAACTCACACAGTCCGCCATCGAGACACTCGCCATCGTGGCGTACCGACAGCCGGTAACCCGCACGGAGATCGAAACCGTCCGCGGCGTTTCCGCGGAGGCTGGGATCAACAAACTGCTGGAGCGCGAGCTGATCTACATCGTCGGCCGCGCGGATCTTCCGGGACGGCCGCTGCAGTACGGCACGACGGACAAGTTCCTCGAGTTTGTCGGCGTCAAATCCTTGGTCGAGCTCCCTTCCTCGGACGTCCTTTCCCCGCGGCAGATCGACGAGTGGTTGAAGAGTGCGATCAACCCGAAGCCGGTCACCGACGCCGAGATGGGCCTCCCCTTGGAAGAGGGGGAAGGTGCATCGCCGAATTTTGAGCCGGTCTCGGTCGAGCAGGAGTCTCCGGCTGCGGATGCGACGACCTCATTCACGCCCGCGTCGGAGCCGGAAGGCACCGCAGAAGCCACTCCGTCTTCCGCCTAATGGACCTCTCCGCAATCCGCACCCAGATCGATGGCCTCGACCGGCGCATCGTCGACCTGCTGAACGAGCGCCTCGCGCTCGCGGCCGAGATCGGCAAGCTCAAGCGCAGCCAGGGCGGACAGATCTATGTCGCGGAGCGCGAGGACGCGGTCCTGCGCAAGGTCTGCGAATTGAACGGTGGTCCGATCAAGGACGACGCGCTCAAGGCCATTTATCGCGAGATCATGTCGGCGGCGATCGCGCTGGAGAAGCCGCTGGTGATTTCGTACCTCGGGCCCGAGGCCACGAACACCCATGCCGCCGCGATGAAGAAGTTCGGTGCGAGCGTGGAGTACCACGCGATGCCGACGATCGCGGATTTGTTCACGGCCGTGGAGAAGGGAGAGTCGGACTATGCGGTGATCCCGATCGAGAACTCGACCGAGGGCAGCGTGCGCGAGGCCCTCGATTGCTTCGTCGAGAGCGACCTCAAGATTGTCGCGCAGATCTATCTGGAAATCACCCACGCCCTGATTTCCGG
>CAIOYO010000056.1 GCA_903862595.1 uncultured Opitutaceae bacterium
GCCACCACTTCCTCGATCGAACGGGCCGGCAAGAGGTCACCCGCCAGTTGCTCAACCACGAAGCGATCGAAGGGCTTGTTGCGATTGAATGAATCCACCACGTAATCTCGATAGGGCCAGATCGACCTGTAGTTGTCGAAGTGGATACCATGCGTGTCCGCGTACCGGACATAATCGAGCCAGTAACGCGCGCGGTGCTCACCGAAGCGCGGGCTCGCAAGGAAACGATCCACCGCGCGCTCGTAAGCCCCCGGGTCACGGTCGTTCAGGAATTGCTCCACCTCCTCCGGAGTCGGGGGAAGACCGGTCAGGTCGAAGGCGACACGACGCAGCAACGCCGGCCGCTCGGCTTCGGGCGAAGGCGCTAACCCCGCCGCCGGCAGCGCCGCGCGCACAAAGGCATCGATCGGGGTCGCCGCACCCGCGGCCGCCCCACCCTGCGGAACCGCAGGCCGGCTCGGCGCGATGAACGCCCAGTGCTCTTGATACTCCGCACCCTCCGCCACCCACCGCCGCAACGCCGCCACGTCCTGAGGCTTCAGGGTCTTGTGCGCCTCGGGAGGCGGCATGCGGTCACGATCATCCGTTGACTCAATCCGCTGCACCAGCGGGCTGCGATCAGGCTCACCCGCCACAATCGCAGGACCGGACTTGTCCAGCGGTCGGAAAGCATACTCCGCGCGATCGAGCCGCAGGCCCGCCTTGCGCGAGCCAGGGTCCGGTCCGTGGCAGTGATAGCAATTCTCCGCCAGAATCGGCTGGATGTGCTCGTTAAACGCGAGCTTGCCCGGCGCGTCTGCCTTCACTGTCACCGCCACCGCCGTTGCTTCGACCGCAGGTCCCTTTTGGACCGCCGATGCCTCCGCCGACACCGTCACAGCGGGGTCGGCCGCCCGCGGCCCGCAACCGGCCACGCACAGGGCGAGGACTACCCAGCCGAAAACCGCCACTCTCGATGAAATTTCATAAAAACACTGTTTTTTCCACGAGACAGCACGGGGTGAAGAGGAGCTCGGCATGGGGCGAACGGGGCTGTTCAAACGCCATAGAAGTCCTCGCCGGGCCGAAGTAAAGCCCCGCGACACAGTTCCCGTCGGAGTGAATTTTCAGTTCTTGAGTCGCCGAAACATCGCGTCCCGGGGCGAGCCGCCGGAAAGGATGTACGCGACCAAGTCCTGCAGCTCGCCGCCGTTGAGCGAATTGATCAGTCCAGCGGGCATCAGCGAGACGGGATTCGTGCGACGCGCCTTGATCGCCTGGCGGGCAATCCGGGTCGTGTCATCGGGCGCGAAGGGGTTCGTCAGCACGAGCAGCGCCACACCGTCCTCGCCCACGACGCGCCCGGCGAGGGCGGAGCCGTCCGCGAGTTCGAAGATTTCACTGCCATACTGATCGCTGATGACGTGAGAGGGCTCCACGATTGCCTGCAGGAGGTCGCGGACCGAGTAACGATTACTCGCTCCGGTGAGGTCTGGCCCCACCCCGCTTCCGATCTCGCCGAACCGATGACAGGCCGTGCAAGCCAGCGCCTGGAACATGGCTTTCCCGCGGTCGAAATCACGCCCGATCAGAGGAATGTAAACGGCGTCGAGCGCCTGCTCGAGGGTGTAATCGCGACCCGGCCCCTGCGGCAGCAGGCCCGCTGCGCTCATCGTCGCAGGAGGCGGCTTGGAGGCTGCGTCGAGCTCCGCCCGCAGTGCCGAGTCTGCCACGCGCGCCAGGGCATCGCGGCGGATCGCTTGGACGAATCCTGGCAAACTGAGACCTCCGCGCCACTCGCTGCTGCGGGCGAACCAAGTAAAGAACTCGCGATGCAGCTCGGGAGTCCAGCCCGAGCGCGCCAGTCGAAGTGCCGTGGCGTAAGCGATCTGCTGACGATCCGGCCGGCTCTGGGCATTCGCCACGAAGGCCTTCGCATAGCGGTCATTCCGCGCGATCAAAGCCTCCGTGTGGGTGACGTCCTCCGGCGGCTCTGCGACCGCCAGGAGGGGCACGAGCAGCCGGGGAGCGGCCGCCGCATCGAGGTACACGAGCAATGCGGCAATCTCGCGGTTGGCCAGGGGATCGTCCGTCGGAAAAACGCCCACCAGGCGCGCGGCCAAGCGATCGCGCAACGCCGCATCGGGGTCCCCCAGACGCACGAACGCGAGTTGCCACGCCCGCAGCAGGGTGCGCCGCTCCTCGCCCCTCCGAGCCGCCAGGTCGTGCCGCTCCAGCGCGGCCCACAACCGTTCGCGTAGCTCGCCGGAGCCGCGACGGGCCAGCGCGAGCAAGGCCTCCGCGCCCGCCCGTGGATCCGTTTCCGCCAGCGCCCGCTCACTCCAGAGCTCGGCCGGCTGATGCTCCAAGGCCACGCGCGCCACGTACCGAAGCGTGCGATCCTCCTCCGCCAACGCCGACCAAATCGGAGCCACATCACGGCCCGCCGCCAACGGCTCCTGCAGGGCCTCCAATCGTCGACGACGCTCTACTGCAGGACTAAGTTCAGGGGCGGGAACCGCAGCCGTCGGTTCGGGCCCGACGTAGGTGACACGGTAAAGGGCCGACTGCGTGCGGCGTCCGCCGGTCGCCAGATAGAGCGCGCCGTCCCGCGGGTTGACCACGAGATCCGTCAGGGGCAGTGGCTTGGCCGCGAGGAACTCCTCCGCCTTGGCGGCCACGGTCGAGCCGTTCGCGCTGAGGTGCACGGCGTAGAGAGTGCCATAGGTCCAGTCGGCCATGAACAAGGCCTGTTGATACCGCGCGGGAAACCGGGCGCCGGTTCCAAAGACCATTCCCGTCGGGGAACCTGGGCCGATATCGATCACCGTGCCCAGCGTGTCCGGAAAGTAGTCCGGATGTCGGCCCGCTCCGCTGCGCCATCCAAAGTCGCCGCCCCGCACCGCGTGATTCAGCCGAGTGGGCACGTACCAGGGCGTGCCGAGGTCCCACTCCATATCGGAGTCGTAGGTGAACAGTTCTCCCCGCGCATCAAACGCTGCGTCGAACGTGTTGCGAAATCCGATCGCCACCAACTCGGGATTCGAGCCGTCCAGATTGACGCGCAGGATATGCCCGCCCGGCGCGTACCGCTCCTTGGCGTGTCCGCGGGGATCCCACATTCTCGCGAGCAGGTGATCCTCGGCCCACGCTACCGGGCCACCGGCGCGCAGATTGGCGGGCGTTTCGGTGAAGTTTCCGTTCACCACGTACAGCGAGCGCCCATCCGGTCCGGCAATCACCGAATGTGCTCCGTGCTCCTTGCCTCCATCCAGAGGAAGGATCAGTTCCGGAGGCCCGAAACGTCCTTGGCCATCGAGGTCGCGCAGGCGGTAGACTCCTCCTGGCTCCGATTCGTTGATCACGACGTAAAGACTGCCCTGCGCATAAAGGACTCCGTGCGCACCCTTCAAGCCCGTCTCAAGTGGTTCGACCAAGGCGCGTTCCGAGCTCCCGAGCGCCGGCGGGCGGATGCGGAAGAGCCCCCCATACTGATCGCCCGCGATCAGTCGTCCCTGCGGATCGACCGTCAACGCGACCCACGATCCCTGCACGTCCCGCGGGACGGTGTACAGCAACTCCAGCCGGAAATCGGAGGCGATCTGCACGGCGCTCCCGTCAACCGGCGCCTCGAGAGGAGGCAACTCGGGAGCCCGTCGCGGCTTCCGGACGGGTTCCGCCGCCACGGCCGCGAGCGCGCAGCCCGCCATCAGGAAGCCCACCACTCCGCGCAGCACCCCACGAGGCATCACGGCAACGGGGTGAGGCCGAGGTTGCGGAACTGAATCGTCATCGCCGGTCCTTTGTGCAGCTGAAGCGCGAGCACGCCTTCGCTCGCGGCCGCACTGGGATCGAGGTCGGTGACGTCCGACGTGATCACGCCGTTGACCCGGTGCACGAGACGGTTTCCGACCGCCGTGATCACCAGATCGTTCCAATCCTCCAGACGAAATGCCGCTGCAACCGCATCCGCGGGAGCCGTGGCTCCGAGCACTTCCGGCGCGAACTTGCCACCCGCCGGGACCGGCGAGAGACGGACGCGCTCGCCCGGCTTGGACAGGATCCCGCGCCCACGCTCCTCGTAGAGCATGCCCACGTAACGCCCCCCGGCGTCCATGTCCGCCTGGTAGCCACCCACGATACCCTTCGCGGTATCGAGCACGCGGCTGCGGTACTGCACGCCCGAATTGGCCGTGCGTTTCTCGTTCACGTCACGGAAGCGGAACTGGAGCCTCAGCTCAAAGTTGCGCACCACGCCACCCTTCCAGACCAGGAAAGCGTTTTCCTCGATCGGCGCAGCGTCGGTGGTGCGACCCGTGATCGCCCCGTCCTCAACCGTCCAAAGCTTCGGGTCTCCCTGCCAGCCGCCGAGGCTGCGGCCGTCAAAGATGCGCTGCGCTCCAGCCGGCACCACCCCGCCCACGCGGTAATCGTCGGGACGAAGCCCGATGCGGAAGCCATTGAAACCGTAGTTGAGTGGATGATACGGATCAACCGGTTCAACGTCGGCCGCCGGCGGTACGGTTTGACCCGTCAGCCAGATGACCGAGTTGACGACCAAGCGGCGCAGGTCCGCGCTGCGCAAATCGGTCGCCGCGCCCATAGTCGTGCAGACAATCCGGTTTTCCACGCCGCTGGGGTGCCGGTAAACGCGGGTCCAGGCGATCGGCATCATCGGGTCGTTCACCGGCTGGGACTGCTTGTCCGACGCGCGGGGCTTCGAGCGAGTGGCGCCGGGCGACTGGGGCGAGAGATCCCGTACGACTTGCCCGCGCAGCAGCACGGTCGCATCGGCCGGAGGATACGCCTCGTAGACATCACTGTCGCCGAAGACATCGGACACGCCGCGGAGTACCGGATGTCCGGCGGCCGCCGCCTCGATCACGCCGCGAGTGGCCTCCCGCTTGTGGTCGCCCCAGTGCGAAACCCAGGTCTCGCCGAGGACCGCCTTGCCAAACCCGCCTGGGTAGCGCCCGCCTTTTTGGTTCCAGGACAGCTCGCTCCAGCGACTGGACGAGGGAAAGTTGAACACGTGCGTTGAAGTTCGGAGCGCGACGATCGGGACGCCGCGCGCGAACGCCTTCATGAAACGCTCCATCTCGGCATCCGGCCAGGCGCGGAAACGCAGCGCCATCACCAGAACGTCCGCCGAGTCCAGCGCCTCGGCGTCCGCCAGAGACCGGACGTGGTTGGGATTGATCACGCCGTCCGCGTCGAGCGGGAACAGCACGGTGCACTTGAACCCGTGACGCTGGCTGAGGATCTTCGCGAGCATCGGCAGGGCCTCCTCGCTGCGGTACTCCTCGTCGCCCGCGAGCAACACGACGTGCGCCCGGGGCGTCACGCCGCCGGGAGGGGTAAGGACCAAGGAGGACGGGGCGGCGGCCAGCGACAAGGCGGACACGGCGAGCAACGCGAGGGGAAGAACCGATCGGAGGAACATGAGAAAGCGGGAGAGGAAACCTAATCGGACGGATGCCCGCCGCCGTCGAACCGGCAGGCGGGCATCGAGGAAGGAACGTCGGCCCGGATCGCTCCGGACCCACGGATAAATCAGGACTTCGGGGACTTGACCTTGACCCAACGGCCGGAGCCGGCCGAGGAGAGGACCGCGTCGGTTACGAGGTCGGTCGCGAGACCATCGCGGAAGGTCGGCGCCGCCGGCTTGCCTTCCTCGACGCCGCGGAGGAAGTCCGCGACCTGATGGACGAACGAGTGTTCGTAGCCGATCTGCAGGCCCGGCACCCACCAATTTTTCATGTACGGCTGGTCGCCGTCGCTGACGTGGATGGAGCGCCAGCCGCGCACGATGCCCGGATCGCGATAGTCGAAGAACTGCAGGCGGTGCAGATCATGCAGATCCCAGAAGATCGAGCCATGCTCGCCATTGATCTCGAAGGTGTAGAGTGCCTTGTGACCGCGGGCATAGCGCGTGGCCTCGAAGGTCGCGAGCGACCCGTTGCTGAAGCGCGCGAGGAACGCGCTGGCGTCGTCAATCAGCACCTTTGACACCTTGCCGGTCGCGGCATGCTTGCGCTGCTTCACGAACGTTTCGGTCATCGCCGACACCGTGTCGATGGAGCCGTTGAGCCACAGCGCGGTATCGATGCAGTGCGCCAGCAGGTCGCCGGTGACGCCGCTGCCCGCGATGGCGGCATCGAGGCGCCACGTCCCCGGACCACCCTGCGGGACCTCGGCGGAAATCGTCCAGTCCTGGAGGAACTTGGCGCGGTAGTGGAAAATCTTACCCAACCGGCCCTCGTCGATCAGCTGCTTGGCGAGGGTGACCGCCGGGATGCGGCGGTAGTTGTACCAGACCATGTTCGGCACCTTGGCCTTCTCGATGGCCTTCACCATCTGAGCGCCTTCGGCGGGATTCATCGCGAGAGGCTTCTCGCAAAGGATCATCTTGCCAGCCTTGGCGGCGGCGATCGCGATCTCGGCGTGGACGTTGTTCGGCGCCGCGATGTCGATCAGGTCGATGTCGGGACGCGCGATCAGCTTGCGCCAATCCGTCTCCACCGACTCATAGCCCCACGTCTCCGCGAATGCCTTGGTCTTGGCGGCGTCGCGGCCACAGGCGGCCTTGAGAACGGGCTGGAGCTCGCCCGGGAAGAAATTGCGCACCTTGCGGAACGCATTCGAGTGGGCCCGGCCCATGAAGCCGTAGCCGATCATGCCAACATTGAGGGTCTTCATAGAGAAAACGCGCGGAGCGCAGGATGCTTAGTCCTTCTGGTACCAGCCGTGGTTCTCGCGCACCTGGATCATCGCGGCGAGAATGTCGTTCCACGTCTGCTGCTTGAGCATGACCTCATTCGGGAACATGCAGCCGTCCCAGCAGATGTGCTTGATCTTCTTCGTCACCTTGCCCTGACCGTCGCGCAGCCAATAGCCGGAATCGCGCGCGATGTTCAGCTTGCCGCGCGGGTCGGTCGCCACGCAGTGACGGCCCGTCTTCTCGTGCTCGCCGGAACCGTGCACGGTTCCGTCATTCTGCGCGACGTGGAAGTCGATCGTCCACGGACGGAGCGCGGCGGTGAGCTTCTTCATCGCGGCATGGAACGCCTCGGGCTCCCAGTGGTACTTCTTGGGCACGATGCGATGCTGCTCCGCGTTTTCGCCGAGCGTGTAGAGAAGCGTGTGCGACATGTCGGCCTGGAAGCCGACGACCTTCGGCATGGCGACCTCTTCAAGCAGGTTCACCATGTTTTTCCACGAGTGCATGCCACCCCAGCAGATCTCGCCCTCGGCGGCGAGGCGCTCACCCTCGCCCTTGGCGATCTTGCCCGCCTCGCGGAACGTCTGTGCGATGAGCTTGGTGTTGGCCTTGGGATTGGCGTCCCAGTCCTTCACGGACGCCGCGCTATCGATGCGGACGATGCCGTACGGACGGACACCGAGCTCGCGGAGCCGCGCGGCGATGCGGATCGCCTTGCGGACCAGCGTGACCCAGTTCGCGCGCTTGGTCGCGTCACCCATCGCGGACGCGTCGAACCAGACCGGCGCCACGACGGAGCCGACCGTGAAACCGCGCCGACGGATCTTGTCGGCCAACGCCTTGATCCCGTCATCCGAGATGTCGATGTCCGTATGCGGGTTGTAAAGGAACAGATCGACGCCGTCGAACTTCACGCCGTTGACCTCCGCCTTCGCGGTGAGGTCGAGCATGGTATCGAGTGCGATGAACGGTTCCGCGCCCGGCGAGCCCTTGCCGACGAGGCCGGGCCACATGGCGTTGTGCAGTTTGGGGAAGTTATTCTCAGGCATGGGTGATCGGGGTTGAAAGGTGAAGGCGGGCGGCAGGGGGAAGACTTAGAAGGCGTTGTGACGATAGGCGCCCATCGCTGGCGCATCGGGATTCACCTCGGGGCCGAAATAGCGCAGCATGACGAGCGGCTCGACGGTGCTGGTATTCTCGAACGTAACACCCGCCTTCGCGGCCGCCTCGGTGCAGAACACCTCGTCCTCCGTCATCTCGTGGAAACGGATCAACTTCGGGCAGTCCAGCGCGAGGCGGTTCATCCGGCCCTTGCCCTGAACCGTGATCAGGCCGTAGGCGCCGTTGTCCTTGATCGTGCACTTCGCGCCGGGCTCGAGCGTGAGTTCCTTGGCGGTGAAGAGCTGGGCTCCCTTGACGCGACCGTAGACAATCCAGCGGTCCACGTAGCCCTCGCTCCGCGTGTCGGCCACCGGCACGGGCTCAAGATAATGGTTATCCTTGAAGTTGGGATCCAGGTTTTCCTCCCAGTCGAGCTGATCGACGATGAAGTCCAGATCCTGGTGGCGGTCCTTGGGAACATCCTTCACCAGCAGAGACCACGGCACTTCGCGGCCCTCGACGAGGGATTGGTACATGCCGAAGACGTCGGAGCCCCACTGCGGCTCGTAGGTGCAGAGCGAACCCGGGGCGTGGAGCACGCAGGGCGGGATGAGCCAGCCCGTGCCCGGCTTCAGCCGGTAGGCGCGGGACAGGTCGAGGATACCATTGTCGCCCCGGTTCCAGTTCTCCAGCGCCTTGCGGACCTGCGCGCGCGTGGTACCCGGCTCCAATCCCATGAAGGTGTACGGGAAGTTGTTCCCGACGTTGTTGTGCTGCGGCGGGAAGTAGTACGACTCGGGCTTGCCCTCCTGCCCGACCAGCGCGGCCTGCGCCTGCGACTGGTGCATGTGGTGCGGAATGGGGCCCATGTTGTCGAAGAACTTCGAATACACCGGCCACTTGCGGTACTTGTTCCAGATTGCGTCGCCGATCAGACCCGCGCCGCACTCGGCCACCGCATCCTGCAGCGTGAAACGGTTACCGCCGGCCACAACATAGCTCAGGCCCTCGTCCGGCGTCCGGTTCTCGTTCGCCGCCGGGGTCGTCGAGGCGAACCAGCGTTCGTCGATGCCGCCGCGGTTCAGGCCGAAGGCGTAGAGATCGTCCGGGTGCAGCTTGAGCCGCTTGCCGGGCTGCAGGAAGGACCGCGGCACCCAGCAGGGCGCGAGGCGGAGCAGGCCACCGCTGTCGGCCAGGGCGGCCTCGACGAGCGAGCGGACGTTGGAACGAACAGTCTTCAGGGACGTGACGGAACGCATGGGAAAGTCAGAAACAAAACACACCGGACGGAGTACGCTCCGATCGCGGAATCATCGGGGTGACAAGGGGACGCGTCAGGGGCATGGGGTACGCCAGAAAACGACCGGCAAAGCCTACTCGATGAGGGCAGACTTGGCTAGAACCGCGACGGCATTTTTTGGGAGAAAAGCGGCAGCCCGTCAATCGGCGTGCCGCTCACGATAACTTCGCGGCGTCTCCCCGCGGAGGCGCCGGAACTCCCGGTTGAAGTGGCTCTGATCCGCAAACCCGTAATCTGTCGCAATTTCCGCCAAGCTTTTGCGAGTCTGAACCAAGGCTTGGCACGACATGCGGACGCGCAACTGACGGACGAACTGCTGCGGCGTGCACTGGTAGCTGGCAAGGAACTGGCGTTCGAAGGCGCGCAGCGAAAGTCCGCAGACCTGCGCCAGCCGCAGGTTGGAGAGCGGCCGTCCGACCTCCTCGGAAATGAGTCGCAGCGCCTGACTGAGGGGCTGGCCAGGGGTCGCCTTGGCGGCGTCGCCCGTCGGGCGCGTGATCCCGGCGGTCCCCACGACGGTCCCGTCCGCAGCGTGCAGCGGGATCTTGGTCGTCGAGCACCAGCGGGAGGTGTGATCGTAGCGGCCGATGAGTTCCACCCGCCCCACAATCGACTCGCCGGCCAGCACGCGCTCGTCGTCGACCCGGTAAAGCTCGGCCAGATGGGGCGCGCAGAGATCGTAGTCCGTCCGACCCAGCACCTGCTCACGCCGCTCCAGCCCGAAGTTGAGCAAGAAGGAGCGGTTCACCCACTGGTAGTGTCCGTCGACATCCTTGATCCACAGCGGGACATCCTCCAGCGCATCGCAAAGGATCACCACTTCCGAGGCAGCCGCACCAATGCGGCGCAGGGACTCATGAAGCATGCGGGAGGAGGGCACGGCGGAAACCACCACCCTACTCCGCCGCCCACGATGCCGGCAAGCGTTTCGCGGGCGAGCGGCTCGCCGCTTGCCACGCGGGAAGAAAGACCCAGCCTCGCGGCTGCATGCCTCGCGACCTGCTCCACCGCACCCGCCTTTCTCGCTGCCTCGGCCTGCTCGCGGCGCTTGGCCTCGCCGCCACCCTCACCGCCACCGCCGCCGAGCCCACCGCCAAGGGGCGCCTGAGTCTTCAACCGGCGGACCGCAGTCCGACGCCCGTGGTGGCCGGCGCATCCGACGAAGCGCGCGCGGCGATGCAGCGCTTCCGCCTGCCCGAGGGCTTCGCGATTTCCCTGTACGCGGCGGAGCCGCTGCTCGCCAACCCGGTCGCCTTCACCTTCGACCGCGATGGCACGGCCTACGTTGCGGAGACCTACCGCTATCGCTCCAGCGTGCTCGATATCCGCGACTACATGTCGATGCTGGAGGAGGACCTCGCCTGCCGCTCCACCGAGGACCGCCGTGCACTGATCCTCCGACTCTTCGGCACCGACGGCCATGCCGAGCTCTCGCGGGAGTCGGACATCGTCCGGCGCATCACGGACACCAACGGCGACGGAGTCGCGGATGGCTCCAGCATCTTCGCTGATGGATTCAACGATGCGCTCGACGGCATCGCCTCGGGCGTGCTCGCCCGCGACGGCAAGGTCTGGTTCACCAACATGCCGCACCTGTGGCTCCTCGATCCGGCCGACGCCGCCGGGCGCTCGCGCGGCCGCACGTCGCTGAGCGAGGGCTACGGCGTGCGCTTCGGATTCACCGGCCACGACTCGCACGGCCTCATTCTCGGGCCCGACGGCAAAGTCTACTTCTCCTTCGGCGACCGCGGCGCGCGCGTGCGCACCAAAGAAGGCACCGTACTGGACCTTCCCGACTGCGGCGCTGTGCTGCGGTGCAACCCGGACGGCTCGGAGCTCGAGCTCGTGCACACCGGCCTGCGTAATCCGCAGGAGTTGGCGTTCGACGACTACGGCAACCTGTTCACCGGGGACAATGACTGCGACCAAGGCGACATCGAACGCTGGGTGCACATCGTCGAGGGCGCCGACAGCGGCTGGCGCGTCGGGTACCAGCATGCCCCGCTCGGCAAGGCGGGCCCGTGGAACCTCGAACACCTCTGGCTACCGCGCTTCGATGGCCAGCCCGCGTACATCCTACCGCCCGTCGCCAACACTCCGGACGGCCCGTCGGGGCTCGTCCACTACCCAGGCACCGGACTGCCCGACTCCTACCGCGGCTCGTTCTTCATGTGCCACTTCCGCGGTTCCTTCACCAACAGCGCGATCTACCGTTACCAACTCGCGCCGGAGGGCGCCTCGTTCCGGCTCACACTGCAGGAGAACTTCCTTTCCGGCACGCTTCCGACCGACGTGGACTTCGGTCCCGATGGGCGACTCTACTTTTCGGACTGGAGCCAAGGCTGGCCCAAGTCGAGCCGCGGTAGACTTTATGCCCTGACCCACCGGGACACCGTTGGGGATCCGCGGATCAACGAGACCCGTCAGCTCTTCGCGGCGGGCTTCACCGGCCGGTCCACCGACGAACTCATCGCGCTGCTGGCGCACGCCAACCAGCGCGTTCGGCTGGAGGCACAGTTCGCCCTAGCCGCCCGCGGCGCCGCGGTCGCGCCGCAACTGCAACTCGCCGCCGCGCGCGGCACCGTGCAACTCGGGCGCATCCACGCCCTCTGGGCCCTCGGTCAGATCGGGCGCGCCGATCCGGCCGTGGCCGACGGCCTGCGCGGTTTTCTCGCGGATCCCGACGTCGAAGTCCAGGCCCAGACGGCTAAGCTCGTCGGCGACCTGCGCGTGGCGGAGGCCGGCGAGGCCCTCGTGGGCTGTGTGCGCACCGCCGCACCGCGCGTTGCGTTCTTCGCCGCCCAGAGTCTGGGCAAGCTGGGACGAAGCGACGCCGCGCCGGCGTTGCTCGAGCGCGCGCGGGAGAACGGGGATCGCGACCTGACGCTGCGCCACGCGCTGGTGATGGGACTGGTCGGCGGTCGCAACCTCACGCTCCTCCATGCCGCCGCCCACGACCCAGCCGTCGCCGTGCGCCTCGCCTCTCTCCTCGCCCTCCGGCGACTCGGCGACCCAGCAATCGCAGCATTTCTCAACGACGCGGATCCGTTCATCGTGGCAGAGGCCGCCCGGGCGATCAATGACGCCCCGATCGTCGCAGCGCAGGACGCGCTGGCGGCGCTGATCGCACGGCCGGACTTTGGGGAGGATCGCCTGCTCGCCTTGCGCGTATTGAACGCGAACGCGCGCGCGGGCGACCCGGACCACGCCGAGGCGCTGGCCCGTGTGGCGGCTGACTCCCAGCAACGCGTCGATCTTCGGGCCGAGGCCCTGCAGCATCTCGCCTCCTGGCCAGAGCCGTTCGCCCGCGACCGGATTGTCGGCGTCTTCCGCCCCCTCCCCGTCCGCGACGCCGCCCCGGCAATCGCCGCGCTGGCCGGCAGGCTGGACGCACTGCTCCGCGACCCCTCGGACGCGGTCGTGGTGACGACGCTCAAAGCGGTGCGGGCGCTGCGCATCGCCTCGGGCAGCGAGGCCATGATTGCAGCCGCGCTCCGCACCGAAGCCAGCGATACGATCCGCATCGCCGCGCTCGAGGCCGTGGTCGCAGCGGGACACCCGCGCCGCGCCGAGGTCATCCGCACCGCCGGTCTCGCTTCGTCAGCGGAAGTGCGAGCCGCCGCCCAGGCCCACTTCAGCCACCTGCCGGCGGCCGAGGCGTTCCCGCTTCTCGTCCACGCGCTGCGCGCCGGCTCCACCGTCGAGCGGCAGAGCGCCATCACCGCCCTCGGAGCGCTCGGCACCACCGACGCCGATGCGCTCCTCGCCGAGGGGTTGCGCTCGATGGACGCCAACCCGGTCTACGCCGCGCTGCAAGCAGAGCTCCTCAACGCCGCGGAGGCCCGCGGGACC
>CAIOYO010000057.1 GCA_903862595.1 uncultured Opitutaceae bacterium
GGAGCGCAGGATCTCGAAGTCGTCGATCGCGAAGTTGCCCTGCAGCTGGTAAACGAGCTGCTCGCCGATCTTCTGGGTGAATTCCAGGTCAGCCGTGTACGACTGGTAGAAGGAGTAGGTCTCGCTGCCCATCGTCACTTCCCGGCCATAGGGATCATCAGCGGAGAACACCGGAGCGAACATGTCGAACGTCGGAACGGTGCTGAAGCCATTCGCGTTCAACCAAGCGCGCGGCGCGGTACCCGCGGCAACCGCCGGATTGAAGAGGTAGCGGTTGTTGCTCCGCAGCACCGCCGCCGACTCACGGTCCTGATTCACACGTCGGACGGTCTCCAGATCGACGCTCAGCATGCCCGTGTCGGACACCTGCCACATCAAGGTACCGCCGAGGTAATGCTCGTTCTTGAAGTCGTTGTCGCGCCAGCCGCCGGAATCAATGCCGCCCGCGCCCACGCGCAGCGCCACGCGATCCCAGCCGCGCTGATACTCCAACTCCGCCTTCTTGAACTCCCAGCTGCCGTACGTGACGCGCACGTCACCACCCTCGGAGTTAAACTCCGGCTTGCGCGTGATGTAGTTCACCACGCCACCCGGCCGCACCAGGCCGAAGAAGATCGAGGACGATCCCTTGATCACCTCGATGCGGTCCATGCCCCACGTCGAGTAGAGCTGGCGACGATATTGGCCGTTGCGATACGACTGCAGGCCCGAAAAGCCGCGGATATTGATGTACGATTCGTAATTCGGGTTGGTCACGACTCCCGGGACGTAGCGGAGGGCCTCGCTCTGCAGGCTACCACCGATGTCCTTTACGAACTCACCGGTCAGCACGTTGATCGTGACCGGTACGTCCAGGACATTGGCTCCGAAGCCCGTCGCGGTGATCGCGTTCTGCGCGCGATATCCGGAGGCCCGGGCACTCGAGACGTTGAACTCAGAGAGCTTGATCACCTCGTCAGACGAGGCGGCCGGTTTAGCCGTGGTCGAGGCCGGCTGCGCGAACGCGGCCGAGGCGGCCGAGAACAGCGCGATGACTTTCAGAACAGGGTGTTTCATGGTATGGGTCGGGTACGAACAAACGGACGGTTCAAACGGTTTTCCGGTTCCGGGCCTTGGTGGGTGACCGGCACGAGAAGGGGTTAATCGAACGCTGTAGGAATAGAGATCGACGCAGGGGAGTCTAACGCCCCTTGAGTCGAACCGTTAGATCATTTTCTTGAGCTTGGCGCTCCGGGGGGCACTCTGGCGGCATGACCCCACCCCCGACGCTCCGCACTCTGGCGGGCGAACTCGGCCTCTCCGCCGCCACGGTGTCCGAGGCGCTGCGCGACAGCCCGCGCGTGAAGGCCGAGACAAAGCGCCGCGTCCAGGAGGCCGCCCAGCGCGCCGGATATCGCTCCAACCCGTTGGTGGGCTCGGTCATGGCCGACCTGCGGCGGCAGCAGCTCCAGGGTTCGCGGGGCGTCATCGGAGCGCTCAACTCCGAGGAGTCCGCCAATCCCCGGCGAGCCCGCTACCACCAAGCGCTGCTCGAGGGCGCCACCCGCCGTGCCGAGGAGCTTGGCTTCCGGCTGGAGCAATTCTGGGTGGGCGAAAAACAACTCTCGTTGAAACGGCTGAATACCGTCCTCCTCACCCGGGGCATTCAAGGCGTCGTCGTCATGCCGTTCGAGGAGTCGCAGGATTGGTCAGACGCCGACTGGAGCCGACTCTCAGCCGTTCGCCTCGACTACTGCCTGTCTCGCCCAGTCCTCCACACGATCTGCCCCGACCACCACGGCTCCCTGCTGCGCTCGGCCAGCCGCCTCTGGGAGCGCGGCTACCGCCGCATCGGCCTGTACGTGCGCCGCGCCAACGAGGCGCGTATTCTGTTCAAGTGGACCGCCGCGTTTCTCGGCTTCCACCTCACCCTTCCCGACGAGAAACAGGTGCCACCTTTGGTGTTCGAATCACCCGACCGCGAGGAA
>CAIOYO010000058.1 GCA_903862595.1 uncultured Opitutaceae bacterium
CGTGGGCGGCACCCTCGGTGCCATCCTCACGGGCGTGTTCGCCGACGAGCGCGCCAACTCGGTCGTGGGCGGCCTGAAGGATGGCCTGCTCCTCGAGCAGTTCAAGGCCATCGGCGTCACGATCGTCTGGAGCGTCGTTGCCACCGCGATCATCGCCTTCATCGTCAAGGCGGTCATCGGCCTGCGGCCGACCCCGGAGGTGGAGTCTGCCGGTCTCGATGTCAGCGAGCACGGTGAGGACGGCTACATCCTCTAATCTTACGAAAGGAAACAACCATGAAACTCATCATTGCCATCATCAAACCCTTCAAGCTCGAGGAAGTGAAGGAGGGGCTCACCAGCATCGGTGTCGAGGGCATGACCCTCACCGAGGTCAAGGGCTTCGGCCGTCAGAAGGGGCACACGGAAATGTACCGAGGCAGCGAATACACGGTAGATTTCCTGCCCAAGCTGCGTCTCGAGATCGTGGTCGCCGACGACGTCGTGCCGAAGGCGGTCGACGTCATCGTGGCCAAGGCCAAGACGGGCAAGATCGGCGACGGCAAGGTCTTCGTCATGCCGGTCGAGCAGGTCGTGCGCGTGCGCACCGGCGAGACGGGTGACGAGGCAATCTGAGCGGTCCAGCCATATCCCCGACCGCTCGGCTCTTCCCCGACGGCGCCCCTACGTGGGGCGCCGTTTTTTTTGTTCAACGGAGTGGGCCCGCGACGCGGGTGCGGACGCGCGCGAGCACGCCGTCGGAGGTGAGGTAGAGGGTGCGGCCGTCGTCGCCCCAGGCGCAGTTGGCGGTGGTATGCCCGGGCAGGATGCGCCCGAGGAGGTGTCCGTCGGCGCGAAGGATGAGTACGCCGCCCGGGCCGGTGGCCCAGAGGTTGCCCCGTTCGTCCACCTTGAGGCCGTCCGGGACGCCGCCGTGGCCGGGCCGGTTCGCGAACAGCGGGGTGGCGTCGAAGAGGACCGTCCCGTCACCGATGCTGCCGGAGGGGTCCAGCGGATAGGACATGATGACGGGCCGTGGGCGATGGGAGTTGGCGACGTAGAGCCGTTTCCCGTCCGGGGACAGGGCGATGCCGTTGGGGCGCTCCAGTTCCTTGGTGAGCAGAGTCACTTTTCCATCGGGATCGAGTCGGTACACGCCGTGGAAATCGAGGTCCCGCGGTTCGTCGTTGGCGAGGCCGTAGGGTGGGTCGGTGAAGTAGATTCGTCCCGCCGCATCCTGGCACAGATCGTTGGGGCTGTTGAAGCGGCGCGTCTCCCAGCGGTCCGCAAGGGTCGTGAAACTGCGCCCGTCGGTCTCAAGTCGGGCGATGCGGCGGTCGCCGTGCTGGCAGAGGAGCAGCCGACCGGCGGCATCGAAGGTCAGTCCGTTGGATCCTTGGCGTCGTTTGCTCTCGGTGAGGCCCGTGAATCCACTCGGTTCGAGAAAGACGCTGAGTCCCTCCGTGGGATGCCAGCGGTAAATCCGGTTCTGCGGTACGTCGCTGAACAGCAGGTGACCGGCGCGCGGATCCCACACCGGCCCTTCGGACCAGTCGAACCCTTCCGCCAATTGCTCGATCACTGCATCGGGCGCGAGCAGGGCATCGAGCGCCGAATCGCGCCGTTCGATCTCCCCGATCACCCGTGGCGCTGTTGCCGTGGCCGCGTTCGCGGATGAGGACGCGGCGTGCAGCGGAGCTGGCGGCACGACCGGCAAGGCCGAGCCGAGGAGCAGCCATGGGCCGAGAAGGCGAGTCAGTCGACCAGCGGTGGGGCGAACCGAGCCAGGGGAATCCGTAGGAATTGATTTCATGGAGAACGAAGGGAGGACCGGGGCGCTCCGGGCCGGAGTCGTCGGCATGGGGTGCTTGGGGTTGAGCGGTAAACGGTGAGGGCCACGTCCGATGGCGGAAGCGGTGCAAGCGTTTCACGGTGGGCCTGATCCCCCAAAATCTCAAGACCCTTGCGTTTGATTGCGCTGGGCTAAAGCGATCGCATCCGGGGGGGCACTCAGGCGCGGGCGCAGCGGGTGAGCGAGATGACGCGGTTGGCGGATCGCCGTTGCGTTGCGGCATTGCGCCTCTAGAAACGGCGCTCGCTCATGTCCTCGTCGAACGCCGTCTCCGCGTCCTCTTCGTCCCCTTCAATTCGGCCCGTCCAGAAGCTGATGGCGGCTAACCGCAGCGAAATCGCGGTGCGCATTTTCCGCGCGGGCACCGAGCTCGGGATCCGGACGGTGGCGGTGTTCGCACACGAGGATCGTTTCAGTATCCACCGTTACAAGGCGGACGAGGCTTATCAGGTCGGGCAGGGCAAGGGCCCGGTCGCGGCGTACCTCGACATCGAGAGCATCGTGGGCGTGGCCAAGGAGCACGGCGTCGACGCAATCCATCCGGGCTACGGTTTCCTCTCGGAGAACGCCGAATTCGCCCGTGCCTGTCAGCGTGCCGGCATCATCTTCGTCGGTCCGCGGCCGGAGTTGCTCGAGATGATGGGCGACAAGACCGCGGCCCGCGCGCTTGCGAAGAAGATCAACGTCCCCGTCCTCCCCGGAACTGAGGAGCCGGTGACGGATCGCGCCGAGGCGCTGCGGATCGCGAAGACGATCGGTTTTCCCTTGATCATCAAGGCTGCGTTCGGCGGTGGCGGTCGCGGGATGCGCGTGGTCCATCAGGCCGCTGACCTCGACTCGCTGCTCGATGAGGCCCAGGGCGAGGCGGATCGCGCCTTCGGCAACCCGGCCGTCTTCCTGGAGAAATACATCCCGCGCGCGAAGCACATTGAGGTCCAGATCCTCGGCGACCAGCACGGGAACGTGATCCATCTCCATGAGCGCGACTGCTCGGTGCAGCGGCGCCACCAAAAGGTGGTGGAGGTGGCTCCCAGCTTCGGCCTGCCGCCGCATGTCGTGACCGAGCTTTGCGAGGCGGCCGCGCGCATGGCCCGCGAGATCCGCTACGACAACGCGGGCACGATCGAATTCCTCTACGACCTCGATCGCCACGAGTGGTTCTTCATCGAGATGAACCCGCGCATCCAAGTGGAGCACACGGTGACTGAGGTGATCACGGGCCTCGACCTCGTCCGCTCCCAGGTGCTCATCGCGCAGGGACATGCCCTGCACTCCGCCGAGGTCGGGATGCCGGAGCAGGCCGCGGTGCCGCGCAACGGCTATGCGGTGCAGTGCCGCATCACCACCGAGGACCCGGAGAACAAGTTCATCCCCGACTACGGTCGTATCCTCGCTTATCGCTCCCCCGGCGGTTTCGGAGTCCGGCTCGATGGCGGCATGGGCTTCTCGGGAGCCGTCGTCACGCCCTTCTACGATTCGATGCTGGTGAAGCTGATCACCAGCGGCCAGACCTACGAGGTCGCGCTCGCCCGCGCGAAGCGCACGCTGGCGGAGTTCCGCATCCGCGGCGTTAAGACCAACATCCCCTTCCTCGAAAATGTCATCAGCCACCCGATCTTCCGTTCGGGTCAGGCCACCACGACGCTGATCGACACCACGCCGGAGCTCTTTGCCTTCAAGCCGCGCC
>CAIOYO010000059.1 GCA_903862595.1 uncultured Opitutaceae bacterium
GGTCGCTCCCGCCCGCCTCGCCGGCACGATCCTTCTCGTCCACGAAACGCTGGATCAGGTGAAGGAGACGCGCCGCGCTTGGGTCTACAACGCCGGCCAGCGCCGCGTCCGCCGCGCCCCCAACGTCGCCTACGACGCCCCGGGCACCGCCGCGGATGGCATGCGCACGAGCGACCAGTTCGACATGTTCAACGGCGCTCCGGATCGTTACGAGTGGGAACTGGTGGGCAAGCGTGAGATGGTCGTGCCTTACAACAGCTACCGCCTGCACTCGAAGGACGTGAAGCACGCCGACATTCTCAAGCCGCTGCACATTAACCAGTCGCTCACTCGCTATGAGTTGCACCGCGTCTGGGTCGTCGAGGCCAAGCTGAAGCCCGGCGCGTCTCACATCTATCCGCGTCGCACGTTCTACGTCGATGAGGACTCGTGGCAGATCCTGGCCGTCGACCAATACGATTCGCGCGGCGAGCTCTGGCGCGTCTCGGAGGCCCATTGCATCCAGTACTACGACGCGGGACTATTCTGGAGTACGCTCGAGGTGCATACCGACCTGCAGGCGGGGCGCTACCTTGCCATCGGTCTCGATAACGAGTTCGAGATGTACAACTTCACGATCAAGCGCTCGCCCTCGGATTACGTGCCGGAGAGTCTCCGTCGCGACGGCGTACGTTAAACCGTGGTTCGCGCGCTCGCGCGCCGCGGTTTCGCGGCGCTGCTTGTCCTCGCCGTCACTCTCGCCGCCCGGGCCGCTCCGGGCGGCGCTCGTTCGCTGCTGCTCGATGGCGTGGTACGCACCGACGGCGCCGTGGTCGCCGTCGGTGAGCGTGGCGCCATCCTGCTGAGCCAGGACGCTGGCGAGACGTGGCGGGCCATTCCCTGCCCGGTCGACTTCGCCCTCACGGGTGTTTCCTTCGCCGATGCGTCCACGGGCTGGATCTGCGGCCACGGTGGCGTGATCCTGGCCACTCGGGACGGCGGTCGGCAGTGGGAGCGACAACTGTCCGAGGAATCCAGCGAGACCATCTTTCTCGATGTCGTGGCTCTCGGACCACAGAACGTGGTTGCGGTGGGCGCATTCGGCGTGGTTCGGGTGACTCAGGATGGCGGACGTACGTGGGCGTCGCCGTCGACGCCCGGAGAGGATGCCCATCTGAATCGCATCCTCGCCGATCGCACGGGAGCGCTCTGGCTCGCTGGCGAACGCGGCGTGTTGCTCCGTTCGGTAGACCGTGGACTGACCTGGGAGCGGGGAGCTGCTCCCGAAGACGCCCCTTCGCTTTACGGACTGCTCCGCCTCGGGTCAGGCGAACTGCTCGTCCATGGCCTGCGCGGCCATGCATGGCGCGTCACCGCCGATGGTCAGGTGGCGGACGTCGCGATCGAGTCCCCCGTCATGCTCGCTGCCAGTTGCCGGCTGAGCAATGGGACAGTTCTCCTTGCGGGCGCCTCGCGCTGGTTCTTCGTCAGTGAGGACGATGGTCACACCTTCCGGCGGATCACCCTGCCGCTGACGACCGCCGTGGCCGAGTTGCTGCCGCTGCCCGATGGCCGCGTGCTCGCCTTGGGCGAGGCGGGAGTCGCTATCCTCCGACTACCGCCGCGCCCTTGAACCGTTGCTTCAGCCCGTGACGCCATCGAACTCCCCCCGCCTCTCGCAGCGGATCATCCAGGCACTCGAATCGCTGCTTTTCGGGCACCGCATTTGGGTCCTGACGGTGTTCGCCGTCGTCACCGTGGTCTTGGTCGGCGCGGCCACCCGGCTGAGGATCGACGCCAGCTTCAATAAGTCGCTCCCGAAGGATCATCCTTACATCAAGGTATTCACCCATCATCAGGCGGAGTTCGGCGGCGCGAATCGCGTTCTGATCGCACTGATCGCGCGCGATGGAAACATGTTTTCGCCGTCGTTCTTCGCGGCGCTGAAAGCGGCGACCGATGAGGTCTTCTTCTGTCCCGGGGTCGATCGCGCCCAGGTGCAGTCGATCTTCACGCCGAATGTACGCTACATTGAGGTCGTGGAGGATGGTTTGACGGGAGGATCCGTGATCCCGGCAGATTTCACGCCGACGACCGAGGGATTCCGGCGCGTCCGCGAAAACATCATCAAGTCGAACCGCGTCGGGCAGCTCGTCGCCAACGACTTCTCGGGCGCGATCATCAGCGCGCAGTTGCAGGAGATTGATCCAGCGACCGGGCAGAAGCTCGACTACCAGAAGGTGGCCGCCGCGCTGGAGACTCGGGTGCGGGACCGCTTCCAGTCGGATGAGATTTCGGTGCACATCATCGGCTTCGCGAAGGTCATGGGCGACGTGGCGGACGGCGCCCGCGGCGTGGCGCTTTTCTTCCTCGTGGCCCTCGGGATCACCACCCTGCTCGTGTGGGAATTCGCCGGTCGGTGGAAGCTCGCGGGAGCGCTCCTTCTCTGCTCCTTGATCGCGGTGAGCTGGCAGATCGGGACGCTCACGCTGCTCGGGTTCGGCATCGATCCGATGTCCATTCTCGTGCCTTTCCTGATCTTCGCGATCGCGGTGAGCCATGGCGTTCAGATGGTGCGCGCTTATCGCGATGCCGTCTTCTCAGGACTCAATGGCCAGGCGGCGGCGCGCGTCGCGTTCCGGCAGCTCATCGTGCCGGGGGGGCTGGCGCTGATCACCGATACGATCGGCTTCATCACGATGCTCGTGATCCGAATCGACACGGTGCGGGAGCTCGCCATCGCCGCGAGTCTCGGGGTCGGACTGATCCTTCTGACCAACCTGCTGCTATTGCCCATCCTGCTTTCCTTCCTGAACCTGCCGGCGTCGTACCAAGCGTGGGCGGAAAAGCGGCGCCAGCGCACCGACCGCTTCTGGCGAAAGTACTGCGGGCTCTTCACCCCGGGGCGCGCCGCCGTGGCGATCGGTGTGTCCACCGCAGTCGGCGTCTGGGCGTGGAATAAGAGCGCTGAGGTGCGCGTGGGCGATTCGCAGGCGGGCGTTCCCGAGCTGCGCCAAGACTCCCGCTACAACCAGGACTCACGGACCATCATCTCCCGTTTCTCCATTGGCATCGACGTGATCACCGTCTTCGCCGAGGCGGGGCCTAATGCCTCGGTCGACTATGACGTCGTCTCAGCGATGGATCGCCTGGAGGGCCGCCTGCGCAATCTTCCGACCGTCCAATCGGTCGTGAGCCTCAGCAGCCTGGCCAAGGGCGTAAACGCAGCGTGGAACGAGGGTTCGCTGAAGTGGCGCGTGCTTCCGCGCGACTCCAGCGCCCTCGCGCAAGCGACGTCGCCCATCGAGACTGCCACGGGCATGCTCAACAGCGACGCCAGCGTCATGCCGATCATGGTGTTCCTGACGGATCACCGCGCTGAGACCCTGAAGAGCGTCACCCAGACCATCGAGGACTTCATCGCGGAGCATCCGCCAGAGAAGGTGCGCTTTCGCCTAGCCGGCGGGAACGCCGGGGTGATGGCCGCCACCAACGATGTCGTGCAGGCGGCACAAACCCCCATTGTGCTCTGGGTCTTCGGGTCAGTCATCGTCCTGTGCCTGCTGGTCTTTCGCTCCCTGCGCGCGACGCTGTGCATCGTGCTGCCCCTCGGCTTGGTGTCCTACCTCGGCTACGCCTTGATGGTGTTCCTCGACATCGGCCTCAAGACCGCGACGCTTCCGGTGGTCGCTCTCGGCGTTGGCATCGGGGTGGACTACGGCATCTACATCTTTGCGGTGCTGCAGCGTGAACTCGACAACGGCGTCGCCTTCGCCGAGGCGCTCTTCCACGCTTTCCGGGACACCGGTGGAGCGGTTGTCTTTACCGGACTGACGCTGGCCGCCGGTGTGGGCACGTGGGCGGTGTCAGCACTCAAGTTTCAAGCCGACATGGGCGTGCTGCTCAGCTTCATGTTCCTCGTGAACATGCTGGCTGCTGTTCTCCTGTTGCCTGCGCTGGCGCTCTGGCTCTATCGCCGGCCGAGCCTCCGCTCCTCGAACTAGAGGGGCCTAGAATCGGTTGATCGCCGCGATCACCGCGTCCACTTGGGGCTCCGTCAGCTCCGGGAAGATGGGCAGGCTGAGGCAGGTCGCCGCCGCCTGCTCCGCGATGGGCAGGGAGCCGGCCGAATAACCGAGGTGCGCATAGCAGGCCTGCTGATGCAGGCACCGCGGATAAATGAGGTCCGTACCGATCTCGCAGGCCGCGAGGTGCTCGCGCAGAGCATCGCGCCGGGGATGGCGCAGCGTGAACTGGTGAAAGACGCTCGCCCCGTAGCTCGGCTGGTCCGGCAGTCGGGTGTCCGCGAGCCGAATCTCCCGCAGGTAACGCCCCGCGATCGCCTGCCGACGAGCGGTCCAACCGGCGAGATGCGGCAATTTGACGTTCAGCGCCGCTCCTTGGAAACCATCCATGCGGAAATTGAAGCCGACCAGGTCATGGTGGTACCGCCGCGTCGATCCGTGAACGCGCAGGGTGCGTGCCGTCTCGAAGAGGCCTTCGTGCCGGGAGACGAACGCACCGCCCTCCCCGCATGCGCCGAGATTCTTGGTCGGATAAAAGCTGAAAGTCCCGCAGTCGCCAAGCAGCCCCACTGGGGTCCCACGATAAGCCGCGCCCACCGCCTGGGCGCAGTCCTCGATGACGAACAGGCCGTGGCGCTGTGCGATCGCGAGAATCTCATCCATCCGCGCCGGCTGCCCGAAGAGATGTACCACCACGATCGCCTTGGTGCGCGGCGTCACCGCGGCCGCCACTGCCTCGGGGCTCAGGTTGAAGGTGCCTTCCTCGATCTCGACGAAAACCGGGGTGGCCCCAACGTAACTGATACCCCACGCGCTCGAGGCGAAGGTGAATGGGGTCGTGATCACTTCGTCCCCCGGCCCGAGCTTGGCCAGTACCGCGCCCACGTGCAGGGGCGAGGTGCCGCTGTTCATGCCGAGCACGCGAGGGTATCCCAACGTCGTACCGAAGGCCCGCTCGAAGTCCTCGACATCGCGTCCAAGGCAGAAGCGGGTGCCGTCATAGGCCGACGCAATCGCCGCCAGCACGTCGTCACGGAGAGCGCGGTGCTGAAGAGCCAGGTCGAGGAAGGGAACTTTCATCTCGCAAAGCCTAGGCCAGCCGCCCGCCGGGGGCAATCCCGCACGATCAGGAGGCGCGGCGAGGCCGCTGCAGCGCCACAATCAGGGCGGAGACGAGCTCATCCAATCCGGGGTTCTTCGCCTCGAAGTCAGCCTTCAATCCTGCCGCTTTGAGCGAGGCCGAGGTCTGAGGGCCGATGCTGCCAGCAAGCGGACGACGCACGCCCGGGACCAACTGGAGGTGCTTCGCCTGCTGGGAGAAGGATTCGACGGCACTGCTGCTGGCGAAGAGCACCGCATCGGCGCCGCGCGTGCGGAAATCCGCCGCCGCGGACTCGTCCGACAGGTCAGTGAGGTCGGTGCGGTAGACAGGCAGCAAATCAACGATGGCCCGCGCCTCGTCGAGCGCGCGCACGAGGGTATCCCGGTTGCGGTTGCCCGTCACCACAAGGACCTTGGCACTGTCGAGGCTCCCGGTGGCGATCAGCGCCTCCGCGAGACTCTCCGCCGTCGCCACCTCGGGTTGCAACTCCACCCGGAGGTGCAGCGACGCGATTTCCCGCGCGGTCGCCTCTCCGACGCACGCGATCCGGATCAGCCCAAGGCTGCGGATGTCGTCAAAGATGCGCCGGAACTCCTCGAAGAAAAAGCGGACACCATTCGGGCTGGTGAACACCAGCCAGTCATAGCCGCCGAGTTCCGGGAGGACCTCAGCGAGGTCGTGCTTGGAGACGTCCTTGGTGATCGTGATCAGCGGAAGCTCCAGCACCTCGGCGCCCAGTGTCTCCAACTTTTCCCGGAGCGCGCTCGCCTGGGTGCCGGCACGCGTCACGACGACTCGACGACCGAAGAGCGGCAGGCGCTCAAACCATCCGAGCGCTTCCCTCTCCTTCGCCACGTCGCCGATGATGACAATCGCCGGCGCCGTCAGCTCCGCCTTGTCCACCGCATCAGCCAGTTTCCTCACCGGGGCGGCAACA
>CAIOYO010000060.1 GCA_903862595.1 uncultured Opitutaceae bacterium
GTCCCCCGCGGAATTCGCGCGCGTGCAGGCTGACCTCGCAAGTTCCGGCGCGGCGGTCAGCCGGGGCCTCATCAACGTCAACACGGCCCCCGAGGCCGTACTCGCCTGCATCCCCGGAATCGGCCAAGCCGGAGCCCGTTCGATCGTGGCGTACCGCCTATCCCACCCGGAGGAACTGACCTCCATCGGCTGGCTGCCCGCAGCGCTGCCGCCAGAGGCGGTGATTCAGGCCGGACCATTCATCACCGGAGAGAGCTACCAGTTCCTCGCCGACATCGAAGCGTTCGGCCCGCACGGCAATGGACGCAGCCGCCTGCGCACCCTCTTCGATCTCTCGTCCGGTTCTCCTCGCCTGATGCTGCGCCAGGAAACGTCACGCTTCGGTCGCGCCTCCAGCGGCGATCCCGCCAAGGGCATCCGCCTCTCCCGACTCTGATCCTTCCTTCTATGTCTTGGCTTCGTCCCTCCCGTCCGTCTGCGCTCCTCGGTCTCGTCTTCGAGGACGAAGCCGTGCTGGCGACCCTCGCCCGCACGGAAGCCGACGAACTCCCGGCGCCGCTCCGGCTACCCTGTGCGCTCGACCGCGACGACCCCGTCCTGCTCGGACGCGCGCTGCGCCGCGCCCTGCGCGCCGCCGGCTGGAAGTGGGACCGTTGCGTCGTCGGTCTCCCGACCGAGTGGTGCCTCGCGCTCGCCACGACGGTTCCCGATCTGTCACCCGAGGATCTCGATGCCTTCCTGGCCTTGGAGGCCGAACGAGGACTCCCCAGCGATCTCGCCGATTGGGTGATCGGACGTTGCACGAGTGCCGAGCCCTCCGGCAAGCAGGTCCTGCAGGTCGCACTCAGCCGCCCTCGCCTCGCGCGGATCGAGACGATGCTCCGCGCGGCCGGACTGCGACCGACGCTGATCACCGCCACACTCGCCGCCGCCGCCCTCGCGGGGACGAGACCGGCGATCGTCGTGCGCCAGGGCCGGTCCAGCGGGGCCCTCTGCCTCGCGGCGCCGAGTGGCGTCGTCACGCTGCGCTCGGTCGGCACCACCGACGACTCCTTGGCCGAGCTCGCGCGCGAGCTGCGCATCACGCGTGAGGCGCAGCCGGCACTGCCACCCCAAGCGCCCGCGCGGCTGCTCGTCATCACCTCCCGCCCCGAGGTCGTCAGCGCTTCCGACGGCCGCGATCCTGTCACCGCGTTCGGACGTGCCGCCTCCGTTGAGGTGCACGCGGACGACGTGTTGCCGGGCCTGTTGCTGACCGCGGTCCGGAACGATTCCTCGAGCCTTCCCTCACTCCGTCCGGCCACGCCCGCACGCTGGTCGGCCCTCCTGCAGCGGCCGGGATCCCGGCGGCTGCGCACGCTGGCGCTCGCTGCGGCCGCCGGTCTGGTCGTCGTGGCGGCGGCGTTCGCCTGGCGGGAAATTCAGCTGCAGGCCCTGCGCCATGACTGGTCCGCTCTTCGACCGGAGGTCCAGCGTCTCAGCGACGTACAGACGCGGCTCCGGGAATTCCGCGCCTGGGACGATCCCTCCCTACCCAGCCTGGCACTGCTGCGCCTCGTTTCGGAGGCGTTCCCGGAGTCGGGCACCGTGACGGCTCGCTCGGTCGAACTGCGCCCGCCCAATAGCATCACCGTGAGTGGCTCCGCCCGCGAGCACGGTGCGCTGCTGGCAACCGTGGATCGACTGCGCCAGCAACCGTCCGTCCGCAACGTCCGCGTTGAGCAGATCCGCGGGCAGAGTCCCGCTCAGTTCACGTTTGCCGTGGAACTCAACCGTCCCGCCTCGCCATGAAGCTCCCTCCCCGTCAACGGCTGCTGCTCATCGCCAGCGGTGTCATGGTCGGTCTCCTCGCGCTCGATCGTCTTGTGATCGGGCCGGCGGTCGCCCATTGGCAAGCGCGGACCACCGAGATCGCCACGCTCGAGCGGACGCTCTCCGCCGGCCGCGCGGTCATCGAGCGGCGCGAGCAGACCGAAGCAGCATGGCGTCGGCTCCGCGAGGGCGCGCTGCCCCGCGATCCCTCCATGGCCGAACAGCGCCTGCTCTCGTCGCTCGAGACGTGGGCCCGCGCTCAGGGCGTGGAACTCACGGGGCTCCGGCCCCGCTGGCGCAAATCGAGCGCCAGCGACGCGTCGCTCCTCGAATGCCGACTCGACGCCTCCGGCTCGCTGCCGGCACTGGTGCGGCTGCTCGGAGAACTGGAGCGCTCGCCGCTCGCACTTCGGGTCGAGAGTCTCGAACTCACTTCGCGCGACGAGACCGGACAACGGCTCGCCCTTGCGGTCACCGTCACCGGGCTTCGCTTCGCCCCCTTGGAGGCTCGGCCATGAGCGCGCCTCGCTCTCGTCCATCCCGCGCCTTCTCGTGGGCTGTAGCCCTCACGTTGGCTGCGCTGTCCGCCGTCGGTATCCCCGTGCAAGCGCAAGGCACGCCGACTCCTGCCACGGATCCGGTCCGCGCCATCGCCGAGCGCAACATCTTCAACCCTTCGCGCGTACCGCGCAGCAGCGCCGCCCCAAGCTCACCCAGCGCACCGCCATCACCCATCGCCGAGCTCATCACCTTGGTCGGCGTGCTGGACGACGGCCGGCGCAGACTGGCGTTGTTCGATGGGACGTCCGCCACGCTGCGTCAGGCGCTCAAGGTGGGTGGAGATGTGGCGGGGCTGACCCTGACTGCGGTCGACCTGCAGCAAGCTTCCCTCGCGGTGGACGGCCAGACCCTGGTCCTCCGGGTCGGCGCCTCGCTCGCGCGCGAGCCGGGAGGCCCCTGGCGCATCGCCCCGGAAGCGCGGGCCGCCACCAGCACGACCGACCCTGCTCCCTCCCCCTCAGTCGCCCCTGCTTCCCCATCATCCGACCCCAGCGACGCCCTGCGCCGCCTCAAAGAACGCCGCCGCAAACAACTCAAGGAATGAAACGTCACCCTTCCCTCCACGCCCTCGCGCTCATCGCCGCGTTTGCCCAGCCGACCGGCGGCCGATCCGCCCTCGCCGCTCAAGCGGCCGACGAAGCGCCCGCGGTCGTCGTCGCGGCGCCCGCCCCGGCGGCCGCATCGTCCGATGGCCCCGCTTCGTCGGGGCTGCGCTTCAACTTCCGCGGTGCACCGCTGGAGGTCGTGCTGCAGTACCTCAGCGAGGCAGCCGGATTCGTCATCGTCTTGGAGACTCCGGTGAAAGGCACGATCGAGATGTGGAGCGCGCAGCCGATCTCCCGTGAGGAGGCCATCCCACTGCTGAACTTGGCGCTCAATCGGCTCGGCTACACGGCGACGGTGCAGGGACGAACCCTCATCGTCGCGGCCAAGGACGAGGCACGAAAGCGATCGCTGCCGGTCCGCACCGGCAACGACCCGCGCGAGATCCCGGCGAACGCCGACATGGTCATGCAGGTCATCCCGCTGCGTCACATCACCGCCGCCAAGGTCGCCAGCGACATCGCCAGCCTCGTTCCGCCCAGCGCCACGCTGACGGCGAACGAGGACAGCAACTCACTGGTTGTCACCGACACCAACCTCAATGTGCGTCACGTGGTCGAAATCGTCTCCGCGCTGGATCTCTCCGTGCAAAGCGACTCGACGCTCAAGATCTTCCGGCTGCGCAACGCCGATCCGGTCGAGATCGCCGAGATCCTGACCGCCCTCTTCGATCCCTCGACCGGGTCCGGAGGCGGCCAGGGCCAGACGGCGGCGTTCAGCTTTCCGGGCATGCCTCCGGGAATCGCGGCGGCAATCTCCGCCCGAGCCACGCAAGCCGGTGGAGGTCGCGGGAGCGGCGGCGGTCGGGGCAATAACTCCGCGTCCCGCTCCGGCGCCACCGCCGTGAACGTCGTGTCCGATCCTCGCACGCAGTCCGTCGTGATCACCGCCCCCAAGGACGCGATGTTCCAGATCGGCGAGATCATTGCTCAGCTGGATGCGGGATCCGACCGCAAGCAGAAGGTCTTCGTCTACACACTGGAGAACGCCGACGTGCAGCAGGTCGAGGCCGTGCTGCGCGACTTGTTCCAAGTCAGCGGCGGCCGCACCGGATCATCCTCCTCAGCGAATCAAGCCGACCCTCTCTCCAACCGCGCCGCGAGCAATAACCAGCAGAGCGGCGCCTTCATGAACAACGCGTCGGGCAATCCGCGCTAACCCAGCCGTCCCGCCATGATCCCCTTCCGCGCCTTTCGCACCCTCATCGCCGTCTCCCTGCTCCTCGCGGGCTCTGCCCCCCTTCTCGAGGCCCAGTCGGCCAACCGCACCAACGCCAACCGCACCGGCGGCGCAGGCAACAACGCCCGCCGCTCCGGCGTGACCGGCGGGGGAGGCATGAACCGCACCGGCGGCGAACGCCAGTACCAGAACGCGACCACCCTCGGCGACGCCATCATCAGCAGCAATCCGGAGACCCGGCGGATCATCGTCGTCACCGACGAAGAAACGAACGAGAGCATCCGGCAGGTCATCGAAAGCCTCGACCGGCCCAAGCCGCAGGTGCTGATCAACGTCGTCTTCGTCCAGGTCACGCACAACAACGACCTCGATGTCGGCGCCGAGCTGCAGCGCCGCGGCATTTCCCTCGGCGACCGGACAACCTCCACCGCGAGCACGGTCTTCGGCGGCTCCGCGACCGGCGGCATCTACAACGTGGTCGGCCCCGACGTGAACGCCACTCTCCGCGCGCTCTCCACCGTGGGGAAAACCGAGATTCTCTCGCGCCCCTCGATCCTCGCCCGCAGCAGCCAGCAGGCCACCATCATGGTCGGTCAGGAGGTGCCGTTCATCACCAACTCCCGCATCAGCGACACCGGACAGACCACGAATACGGTTCAGTATCAGGATATCGGCATCATCCTGCGCGTGACGCCTTTCATCACCTCCGAGGGTCTGGTCGAGATGATCGTCACGCCCGAGATTTCCGCGCTGAGTGAGCGCACCGTCGCCATTTCCGACACCGTGAACACGCCGGTGATCGACAAGCGGTCGGCCGACACGGTGGTGGTGACGCCGAGCGAGAGCACCGTCGTGATCGGCGGGCTGATCTCGAACCAGACCACCAGCCAAGACCGCAAGGTCCCGCTGCTGGGCGACGTGCCGTTGCTGGGCAACCTCTTCAAGCGCACGACCCGGCAGACCGCCAAGACCGAGCTGCTGATCTTCCTCACGCCGCGGGTCGTGCAGCACCCGAACGACCTCGCGAAGCTGACGGACGTCGAGCGCGGCAAGCTGGAACTGAAAGCGACGACGCTACCGGCCGGTCAAGTAGACAAGCTGGTCGGCGAACCCTGATCCACTCCCGGACCGCGCGGCGGATCGCCGACCCGCCGCGCGGGGTCGGACCACTCGGGCCTTTGCCTAGAAGCTCGGCGAAACCTGCACGGCCTCGCCGGGCAAGGCCTCGTAGTTCTCGCCCTGGCTCCACGTCAGGTCGTTCACCAAAAGCTTGAAGACCACCGGGCCGTGCGTCGGCACCGTGATCGTCCAGCGGTTGTCGGCCTCGCACTGCATCGCGACACCGGACGACCAATTGAGCCCCGCTCCCTGACCGCGGATGAAGAGAGTGTTGCCGAAGCCGACGTCGATGATCGCCGCCACGGTGATGGCCGAAGGCAATACCGCAATCGGTGCGGCCGCGACCGGGACCGCCACGTCGCCGCGGTCCGGGATCGGGATCGGTTGCGGCGCGCGATGGGTGACGCGACGCGGTTGCAGAGCCTTGCGCGGCACCTTGGCGGCGCTGGAGACCTTGGGCGCCGCAGGGCGGCGGGCCTTGGTTCGTTTGACTGGCTTGACCTGTGGGGCGGCAGGCTTGGCGGGCTTCTTGGACTTCTTGCTCATGATGAATCAACCTCAGGTTTCAGTCGTTCGGCGGACAAAGCGTCCGCCCTTCACCTTCTGACAACAGCAGACTCCATACCGTTCCCAGCCGCGCGTCGAGTGCGCCACGTTGTAAAAAAACGTCGCCTCCCGGTAAAAAGGAGGCGACGGAGGGGAAACTGGTGGAGCAGATGGGAATCAAACCCACGACCTCTTCATTGCGAACGAAGCGCTCTATCAACTGAGCTACTGCCCCGGAAAGGAAGGGAGTTTTTGAGGAAGCCCGCCCCGCGAGTAAACACCAAAGTTTCTCGGGTGGGTCTGCGAGGAAGCGGTCAAAGTCTCCGCTCCGGCTCGAGCCGGGCGAAGGCCAGCTTACCCCCGGCGGAAGGCATCAGGCCGGTGATCTCGACCCGCACGACCTGACCCACCCTTGCGAGGGCGTCGGTGACCACGACCATCGATCCGTCATCGAAGAATCCGACGGCCTGCCCCGGTTCCTTGCCGGCCTTGACCAACTGAACCTCCACACTCTGGCCGAGGGCGAGCTCCGCCCTCAAGGAGCGCGCCAACGCGTGGAGATTCAGCCACGGGACACCTTGGAACTCAGCCAGCTTGGCCAAGTTGTAGTCTGTCGTCATCAGCCGGGCCTGAAGGGAGCGCGCGAGGAACACCAGCTTGGCGTCGACTTCGTCGGGTCGGGCCTCGCTCTCGTGCACACGCAAGTCCAAGCGCGGGATCCGGCGTAGTTCATTCAGCACTTCAAGACCGCGTCGCCCGCGCGCCTGCCGATGCGGCTCGGGCGAATCGGCGATGGCCTGCACGGTATTCAGCACAAAGCGTGGGATGACCAGTGCGGCGCCAAGGAAACCCGACTCGCACACCTTCACGATCCGCCCGTCGATCAACGCGCTGGCGTCAACGACGACCAAGGGCACGTGCACGTCGTGCGGCACGAAACGGACATACGGGATTACCAGGTTGAACTCATCCTTGCCCCGCAACGCGATGACCGTGCCGAGGTAGCCGCACGTCAGGAAAAGGCCGAGGCGGGCGAGATAGATCATCTGCTGATCTCCCTGCTCGAAGAGCGGTGACGCACTCAGCAAGTAGCCAATCAGCGAGCCGATCCCAAGGCCGAAGGTGACCGCGCTCAGGCCCCGCAGGGAGAATCCGCGCAACAGGAGGTCCACCAGAACGATCAGGATCCCAAGCAGCAGCCCGACCATGACCGCAAAGAGCCTCAGTCGGTCCCACTCCGGAATCGCGTAGCACACCAAGCCCCCCGCGGCGCCACACAGGGCCACGAACACGATCCGGATCGGCCAGAGGGTCTTGTTCATCGACCCCACTCCCTTCGGCTCACCCCCTCACCGAAAGAGGAAAAAAAGCACGAACGGCAAACCAATGCCAATCGCCATCAATAGGTAAAGCCAGACCAGCACTCGACTGGCTTTTGCCTTTTCTTCAGGGGTCGGCTCCATTGTCGTGCAGCGCAGCGAAACCCCGGACCATGAAAAAGCAATACTGGCTGGTGAAACAGGAACCCGAGACCTACGCTTGGGCGACGTTCGTCGCCGATGGGCAGACCGTCTGGGACGGGGTGCGTAATTTCCAAGCCCGGAACAACTTGAAGGCCATGCAGGCTGGGGACGCCGTGCTCTTCTACGCCAGCATGGACCCGCGGCAGGTGATGGGAATCGCAGAGGTCGCGCAAACCGCCTTTCCGGACCCGACGGTCCCCGCGGACGAGGGTTGGGTCGCGGTCAAGCTCCGGGCGGTGCGGGCACTGCGGCAACCGGTGACCCTTGCCACGATCAAAGCCGACAAGGCACTCGCCGACATCGCGCTGATTCGACAAAGTCGATTGTCCGTCATGCCGCTGCTTCGGGCGGAGTTCGACCGGATCGTCCAGCTCGGATCTGCCTGAACTCTCTCGGCGCGCCTCGGCACCGCTTTCCTCCCTGTGATTCCGCACCTCTGCATCCTCGCTCCCGGCCTGCTCGGCGGCTCCGTCGGCCTCGCCGCCCACGCCCGCGGGGTTGCCCAGCGCATCACCGTCTGGGCCCGCCGCCCCGAGGTGCGCATCGCCCTGGAGAACCAGCCGTGGTGTGCCAGCGTGGCCGCGACGCCCGAAGCCGCCGTGCGCGAGGCCGATCTGGTGGTACTCGCCGCGCCCGTCGATCGCATCGCCGAGTTGGTCGCGCAGATCGCTCCCCACGTCCGCAGCGGCGCCTGGGTCACCGACGTCGGATCGACGAAGGGCGCGTTGACCCGCGCAGCCCATGCGGCGCTGGCCGGTCGGGCCCATTTCGTGGGCGCGCATCCGATGGCCGGCAGCGAAAAGACGGGCTGGGAGAACGGCCACGCCGATCTTTTCCGCGGGCGGGTCTGCTTCATCACGCCGCTGCCGGCGACCGATGCGGCGGCACTGGAGGGCGTGGCGCGTTTCTGGACGGCGCTCGAGGCGGAGGTCACGTCGGTCGACCCGGACGCCCACGACGAAATCGTCGCCCACATCAGCCATCTGCCGCAGGTACTGGCCACGACCCTGTGCACGTTCCTCGCGCAGCAGAGCCCGGGCTGGCGCAACTTCGCCGGCGGGGGACTACGCGACACCACCCGCATCGGCGCCAGTGATCCGGCGATGTGGATCGAGATCCTGCGGAACAATCGCGACGAGATTCTCCGTGCTCTGCGGGGTTACCAGATGGAGCTCGATGGACTGCATGCCGCACTGGCCAATGCGGACTGGACGGAACTGAAAGCGCGTCTCGAACGGGGTCGCGCCTATCGCTCGGCATTCCGTCCCTGAACCGATGCTTCACGCTGCGATGCCGCTGCCCGACCTGCTTCCCGTCGTCCCGTTCACCGCTCCCGTCCGGGGCAGCCTGCGTTTGCCGGGATCCAAGAGCCTGACCAACCGCGCCCTGCTTCTCGCCGCGATGAGCCCGACGCCGGTGCGACTTGAGGGCGCGCTCGCGAGCGAGGACACGGTGCTGATGGCGGCCGCGCTGCGCGCGCTCGGCATCTCCGTCGTCGCGGATCCCTCGGGCAGCACGCTGGTCGTGAGCGACCAAGACCGCGCGTTCTCGACCGCCAGGGAGGGCCAACCGGTCGAGCTCTTCGTCGGCCTCGCCGGCACGGCCGCGCGGTTTCTCACCGCCTACTGCGCCACCGCACCGCGCGGCGTCTACCGCATCGATGGCATCGCACAGATGCGGCGCCGTCCGATGCGCCCCCTGCTGGACGCGCTGCGCGCGCTCGGGGTCCGGGTGCGCTGTCTCGGCGAGGAGGGTTTCTTCCCCGTCGAGATCGAAGGTGGCGGATTGACCGGAGGTCGGGTGAGCCTCGACGCGAGCGAGAGCAGCCAGTTGCTGTCGGCCCTGCTCATGATCGCGCCGCATGCCCGCGCCCCGATCACCGTCGATCTGCAAGGGACGATCCGCCAGACCTTCGTCGACATGTCGCTGCGCCTGATGGCCGAGTTTGGCCTCGACGCCGTCCGCCGCGAAGGCGCGTCGTATCACCTCACGCCGGCGGCCTACCGACCGCCAGGCATCGTCGAGATCGAACCCGACGCGACAGCCGCGAGCTATTTTCAGGCGCTTCCCCTCGTGGTGGGCGGCACACTTCAGCTACCCGGACTGCGCGCCCCGGGCGCCGGACTGCAGGGAGACTCGGCGTTCATTGACGTCCTCGGTCGCGTGCGGGCACGGAAGGCGGGGACCGCGTTGGCGGAGAACTTCCACGAGATCTCCGATACGTTCCTCACGCTGGCCGCGATCGCACCGCTCCTCGACGGGCCCACGCGGATCACCGGGATCGCGCACACCCGCAAGCAAGAGACCGATCGCGTGGCCGGCATGGCAGCCGAACTCCGGCGTCTTGGGCAGGAAGTCGAGGAGGAGGAAGACGCGCTCACAATCGTCCCCCGCCCGCTGCGCACCGGCGAGGTGATCGAGACGTACGGCGACCATCGGTTCGCGATGAGCTTCGGTGTTCTGGGCTGCCGCGATGTGCGGGGAGATGGCCGTCCTTGGCTGACCCTACGGAATCCCGGTTGCTGCGCGAAAACCTTCCCTGACTTTTTCGATCGGCTCGAGGCACTGCGCCGGGCCACCCACGACTGATGGCCTCCTCCAGCCCCTTTCTCATCGTCGCCATCGACGGCGGCGCCGCCTCCGGCAAGTCCTCGACGGCGCGCGCGCTGGCGGCGCGCTTTCCGTTCCTGCACGTCGACACCGGAGCGCACTACCGCGCGATCACGGCGGAGATGCTCCGGCGCGGTATCCTCCCGGAAGAGACGGCGGTCACCCGCGCGCTCGGCGACCTCGTGCTCGGCACGCGGGTGCACAACGGGGCCGCGCTCCTGGAAATCGGCGGCCGCGTGCCCGGCGAGGAGATCCGATCTCCGGAGGTGAACGCGGCCGTATCGCACTTTGCCGCGTTGCGACCCGTCCGCGCTGCGCTCCTCGAGTACCAGCGCGGACAAACCAGCGTCGCACAGGCCCACGGCTTCCGAGGCCTGATCATGGAAGGGCGCGACATCGGTTCCGTCATTTTCCCCGATGCCGGCCTGCGCGTCTTTCTGCACGCGGACCCCGAGGAACGCGCCCGGCGACGCGCCAAGGAAGGCCAGCAGGACTCCGTGGCCGAGCGCGATCGCCTCGATTCCTCGCGCCAGCACGCCCCGCTCACCTGCCCGCCCGGCGCCGTCGACATCAACAGCACCCACCTGTCGCTCGAGGACGTGGTGGCGCGCGTCGCCGCACTGGTCAACGCCCACATCGCCACCGCACCATGACCGCACGGCGCTACCAACATCCGGAAATGGATTTCCTGTACGGGATTTCCCACTACCTTGCGCTCACGGCCTACGACGTCTGCTTCCGCGGCGAGGTCACCGGGCTGAGCAACATCCCGCGGCGCGGCCCCTTCATCATCGCCTGCAATCATGCCAGCCACCTCGATCCTCCGATCGTGGGCTCGCTGGTGTCGCGGCAGGTGGCCTTCTTCGCGCGCAAGACTCTCTGGAAGCCGGGCCTGGCACAGTGGTGGCTCGATGGCGTGGGCACCATTCCGGTGGACCGCGACGGCGGCTCCGACGTCGGGGCGATCAAGCGCGTGCTGCAGACCCTGCAGTCGGGCAAGGCGCTGATCCTGTTTCCCGAGGGCACGCGTTCGCCTGACGGCAACCTGCAATCGGCGAAGCCGGGCGTGGGCCTGATCGCCTGCCGCACGCAGGTGCCGGTGCTGCCGGTGCGAATCTTCAATTCGCAACGGGCATTTGGGCGAGGTGGCGGCGTGCACTTCGGCACACCCGTGTCGGTGGCCTTTGGTCGCGTGCTTGCTCCGGCGGACTACGATCCACCGGGCGCGGGCAAGGATCGCTACCAGCGGGTGAGCGAGCGCATCATGGCGGCGATCGCGGCGCTATCGGAGCCGCGCGCGCCGGTCCTCTGAGGCCGGACGCGGAACCGGCGCCGCACCGCGCGCGCGCGCGAGCGCGGCGCGGCGCGAAAATCAGCCGAGGCCTGAGGCCAAACGCGCCCGCGCCAGCACGGCGGAAGCAGTCCCTCGGGCCTTCTCCGCGCCGTCACGCAGGATCGCTTGGACATGGTCGAGATTCGCCGCGAACTCCGCCCGCCGGGCGCGGTACGGGGCGAAGTGCTCCCACGTCTGCTCAAACAGGAGTTTCTTCAGGTCCCCGTAGCCATACCCGCCTTCGCGGAGACGGTTCTCCGCCTCGACCGCGACCTCCTTGGCGGCGACCAGACGCAGGAGCTGGATCGCGAGATTGCGGTCGGCATCCGGCTTGGGTTCCTGCGGGGTGCGCGAGTCCATCACGATCCCCATGATCTTCTTCCGCGTGGCCTTCTCGTCGCCGAAGAGATCAATCGTGTTCCCATAGCTCTTGCTCATCTTCTGGCCATCGAGCCCAGGCACCACGGCCACGTCCTCGCGGATCTCGGACTCCGGTACGACGAACGTCTCGCCGTACGTCTGGTTGAACTTGATCGCGATGTCGCGGGTCATCTCCAAGTGCTGCTTCTGATCCTTGCCCACGGGCACCACCGTGGTGTCGTAGAGCAGGATGTCGGCAGCCATCAGCACCGGATAGGCGAAGAGCCCAAAATTCGGGGAGATGCCGCGGGCCGTCTTGTCCTTGTAGCTGTGCGCCCGCTCGAGGAGCCCCATCGGCGTGAGCGTGCCGATGATCCACATCAACTCGGCGACCTCCGGCACATCGCTCTGGCGCCAGAACACACTGCGCTTCGGATCGAGTCCGCAGGCCAGCCAATCGAGCGCAACGTCGAGCGTGTTGCGCCGCCGCTGCTCCGGGTCGAGCAGGGACGTCATCGAGTGGTAGTCCGCGATGAAGTAGAAGCACTCGCCGTGCGACTGCGCGTCGATCGCAGGCCGCATGGCGCCGAAATAGTTGCCGATGTGCAGGGTGCCGGAGGGCTGGATGCCAGTCAGGGTGCGGGGCATGGACAGAAATTCTGGAAACGCGCGATCGTCACCGCCGGTTCGCCTCCGGGCAAGCCGAAGCGTGGGGGGTGGTCTCAGGCGGGCGCGTCAATCGCGGCGGGGCAAGCGGGAGACGCTCGCGCGGACGCGCGCGACGGTGTTCGCCGCGAGATACCCGGAAAACGCGACGGTCGGCATGACCAGCGCGCGGCGACCGAGAAGAGTGCCGGGGTTGAGCACGGCGTTGCAGCCCACTTCGGCGGCGTCGCCGAGGATCGCACCGAACTTGCGTAACCCTGTCGCGTAGACGCGACCCTCTGCGTGGACGCTGATCTCCTTGCGGTCCAGTCGGAGGTTAGAGAGGACAACGCCGGCGCCGAGGTGTGCCTGATTGCCGAGGACCGAGTCGCCCACGTAGCTGAAGTGCGGGACCTCGACTCCATCCAGCAGAAGACAGTTCTTGAACTCGCACGCGTTGCCCAGCACGCAGCCCGCGCCCGTGATGACGCGACCACGGATGTAGGCGCCGGGCCGGATCTCCGTCCCGGCACCGATCCACGCCGGACCAATGAGAGTCGCGGTGTGAGGGAGGACTACCCCGGGCTCCAGGTGAACCTCGCCTTCGAGGTGCACCCCGGGCGGCACCACCGGGCGCGGCCCAGCGGCGACGGCGCTCAAGGCCGGAGCGATGGCGGAGATCCACTCCCACGGTGCCGCATCCTCGCGGAAGAACGGCGCAAATCGCGCGAGCGATTCAGGAAGCGAAAAGAACGTGCGCGCCTGCATGGGAGTTACACCGAAGCCAAGACGATCCGAGGGCACTCCGCGAGCGGCATTTATGGTTCGGCGACGGACGGCGGCGGGGTCAACCGAGCGAGGCCTCGAACTTGACCGCATCCTCCGGGGTATCGACGCCGATAGTCGGGTCGTCCGTGAGGTCGCAGGCGATGGAATAGCCGTTCTCAAGTACCCGGAGCTGCTCAAGTCGCTCAATGTGCTCCAACTCCCCTTGCGGCAGGCGGGCGAATCGTTCGAGAAGGTCCGCATGGTACGCGTACAGGCCAAGGTGGCGATAACACGGGTGAGCCGCGACCCACGCATCGTCGACCTTCCCGCCCAGATCCCGCGCGAACGGGATCGGTGACCGCGAGAAGAAGAGCGCGCGCCGCGATGCCTTCGCCAGCACCACTTTCACCTGGTTCGGATTCGCGAAATCAGCCGCCGTGCGGAAGGGCGTCGCAAGGGTCGCCATCGGCGCCTCGCCTTGAATCGCGGACGCCAACGCGCGGATCTGCGCAGCCGAGACCAAGGGCTCGTCGGCCTGAACATTCACGACAAAATCCGCCCGCACGGTCCGATTCGCTTCCGCGATCCGATCCGTCCCCGTCGCATGCACCCGACTGGTCTTGATGATGGAGAAGTTTCCGCCAGCCAGAGGCTCCTGCAACAGGTCGTCATCTATGGCGAAGTGCACCGGCAGATCAGGAACTTGGGAAACGATGCGATCCGCCACCCAGCGCAGCAAAGCCTTCCCGCGGACCCGGTGGAGCAGCTTCCTGGGGAAGCGAGTCGACTCCAAGCGACAGGGTACAATGATGGCGAGCGACGGCATTTCCGCAGTTTGGGTGCTTGGTTTTTGGGTTGCAAGCCACGCCCGGCTTTCGTGATTGAAACCCCTCACGCATGCAAAAACCGGATCCAGCGACCGCCGCCACGGCCCTCACCAAGGAGCTCGTGGTGCAAAACAAGATGGGCATTCACGCCCGTCCAGCGGCGATGATCGTCCGGGTCACGAACAAGTTCAAATCGGACGTGTTCGTCGAAAAGGATGAGGAACAGGTCAACGGCAAGAGCATCATGGGATTGATGATGCTGGCCGCCGGCAAGGGCTCACGGGTCAAGTTCATCGTCACGGGCGAGGACGCCGCGCAGATGCTCGTCGAGATCGACGCACTGTTCGTGCGGAAGTTCGACGAGGCTTGAGCCAGGGCCCGACGTCCCGACTCCGCCCCGCCTCTGCGGGAGCGCATCCGCGCAGGCCGGGCGCGATCACCGTTTCGGGAGCGAGAAACCGAAGAGCTCGCAGGCATTGCGCGTGCTCGCCTCCGCCAGCCGCGCCAGCGGGATGTTGAACACCTCGGAGGCAAAGGCGGCGGTCAAGGCGACGTAGGCGGGCTCGTTCGGCTTGCCGCGATGCGGCGTCGGCGTGAGGAAGGGCGCGTCGGTCTCGAGCAGAAACCGCTCCCACCCCAGGCGGCGGGCGGCAGCACGGACGGTCTCCGCGTTCTTGTACGTGAGCACGCCGGTGAACGAAGCCCATCCACCCCGCTCGATGAGCAGGTCCATCTCATCCGGTCCCTCGACGAAACAATGAAAAACGACCCGGCGCCAATCGACGCCGCTCGCGTCAACGCGCTCCACGCATTCACGGAAGGCGCCACGCGAATGGATCACCACCGGAGTCTGCCAGCGCCGCGCCAGGGCGAGACCGGCATCGAAGGCCTGACGCTGCAGCCCGAGCAACCGCTCGGCCGCCGCTGGGTCGTCCTTGGGCAGGTGAAAACGGTCCAGCCCCATCTCACCGATCGCCACCGGGCGCAGACGTCCCGGCTCCGTGAAGAACGCATCCACCTGCGCAAGTTGCTCGGCCCAGTCGTCTCCGACCGAGCAGGGATGCAGACCCACGGTGAACTGGACATAGCCGCCGGAGGCCTCCGCGAGGTCGCGGTACAGCGACCAGTCATCGGTCGCGGTGCCGATCGTGATCACCGCCTCGACGCCAGCCGCACGCGCCCGTTCAAGCACAGCGGGCAATTCCCCGCGACGGTGGTAAGAATCGAGATGGAGATGCGTGTCGATGAGCCCCATGGTCGATCAGCGGCGGGCGTCGGCCAGCGGCAGGTAGCGTTCGCGGAGGTAACGGAGCAGGTGCCGCGGGCTGAGCGGTTCACCGGTGACGCGCAGGACGAGTTCCTGGGTGTCGTAGCGCCGCCCCTGGTGATGGATCTCCGTGCGCAACCAACCCAGCAGACGGCTGAAGTCGCCGCGCGCAAAGTCCGCCTCCAGCCCCGGGAAGGCCGCGAGCGCCGTGTACCACAGCTGGGCCGCCATCATGTTGCCGATGCAGTAGCTCGGAAAGTAACCGAAGGCGCCGCCGCTCCAGTGCACGTCCTGCAGCACGCCGAGGCGGTCCGAGGGCGGGGTGAGTCCGAGCAACTCCGTGGAAAGCGCGTTCCACGCGGCAGGGAGGTCGGCTACCTTCAGATCGCCGCGGAACAGCCGCTGCTCGATCTCAAACCGCAGCAGGATGTGCAGGTTGTAGGTGACTTCATCGGAGTCGACGCGAATGAGCGTGGGTTCGACGGCGTTGATCGCGCGGTACAGCGTCTCGCTGTCGACTGCGGCGGTCTGCTCCGGGAAATGCGCGCGGAACCGCGACTCGAAGTGCGTCCAGAACGCACGGCTGCGCGAGACTTGGTTTTCCCAGAGTCGGCTCTGCGACTCATGCACGCCCATGCCGACGGACTGGCCCAGCGGCGTACCAAGATGCTCGGCCCGCAGCCCCTGCTCGTAGAGTCCGTGCCCCGTTTCGTGGATTGAGCTGAAGAGCGAATCCAACGGGTTATCCACGTCGAAACGGGTCGTCATCCGCACGTCGGCAGGCGAGCCGCCGCAGAACGGATGCAGTGAGACGTCGATGCGGCCACGGCGGTAATCGAAGCCCAGCGCCGCGGTCACCTCGCGGAGGAACGCCTGCTGTCCCGCCACCGGAAACCCACGGAACAGTCCGGGGGCCGTCGGCCGGGTGCCGGCAACGATCTCGCGGACCAGCGGCAGGAGCCCGATCTTCAGCTCGGTGAAGAGCGCATCGACCCGCTCGGTGGTCATCCCGGGATCATGGCGGTCGATCGCGTAGTCGTAGGCGCGGTCACCCCACCCTTGGAACACCGCTTCCTCCCGCGCCAGCGCGAGGTGCTGCTCCAAGTAGGGTGCGTACGGGGAGAAGGTGCTGTTGCGACGATTTTCCGCCCACGCGTGGTAGGCCTCGCTCTGCAGCCGGGCCTTCTCGGCGACGAAGCGGGACGGCAGACGCACCGCCCGGTCGAAGTCGCGCCGGGCCAGCCGCACGATCACCGAGGCATCGGGTTCCAGCGCGCCCGGAGTCGCCTCCAACTCACGGAGCGCGGCGTCGAAATCGGGATCCGTGGCGGCCGCATGGAGGATCTCCGCGAGCACGGTCATCTGCTCCGCCCGACAGGCGACGCTGCCTTCCGGCAGGTTCACCTGTTCATCCCAGCCGAGGACGGAGGCGACGGACTCGAGGACGTGGGCGCGACGCAGGCTGGACAGCAGCCGGGAGTACGCGGGGGAAGACGGCGAGGACATGAGCCGCACTCAACCGCATCCAGCGGGACGGGGCAAGCGGCTAGACCTTCGCGCTGTTATCGCACTTGAAATGGACGCGCGAGCGACGCAACGCATGGGCGCGCTGGGCGGAAGCCAGGGCGCCATCCTGGCGCGGCAGACCGAAGGCGCCGACGCCCGGGGAGGCCGCCTCGGCCTCCTGTTCCGCGGCCGCCGCGAGGCAGAGCAGCAACTCCGCGCCCGCGGGCAACCGGCGGGCCGGGAAGCCGACCTGCTGGCTGAGCCACGACAAGAGCGAAGGAGAAGGAGTGGAGACGGTGCTCACGCAACCCGCACGATGGCAGCACTGGGCCGCCCGAGTCAACGCACCGCTCAACCGGTCGCAGCGCGCAGCGTCTCGCCGCCGTGCCAGATGCCCTCAACCATGAGCGTGCGCCCCTGCTCCGGCAACCCCCGCTCGTTGCGCTCCATCATCGCGATCAAGGCGTCGACACCGGTGGCGCCGATCAGCCGACCATTCTGGAAGATTCCCGCGCAGCGCTGCTCGCGCGAGGA
>CAIOYO010000061.1 GCA_903862595.1 uncultured Opitutaceae bacterium
ACTCCGCGCCCTCACCGCGCGCCCGACCCAGGAAGGTCTCGCACACCAGCCGGGTCATGTAGAACGCCGTCAGCACCACGCCGGCAAGGCCGGCAAGGAACGGCAACTGCGACACGGGCCAGAGTTCCGCCGCGTGCAGCACGGCCTCCTTGCTCCAGAATCCGGAGAATACCAGGGGCAGGCCAATCAAGGCACCGGTGCCGAGGAGGAAGGTGACATAGGTGAAGCGCATCCGCCCCGCCAGCCCGCCGAGCCGCCGCGAATCCTGCTCGTGATGCGCGGCATGAATGACCGATCCGGAACCGAGGAAGAGCAACGCCTTGAAGCAGGCGTGGGTGATCAGGTGAAACACCGCTGCCACCCAGGCGCCGACGCCCACGGCGAGCATCATGTAACCCAACTGCGAGACGGTGGAATACGCGAGCACACGTTTGATGTCCGTCTGCGCCACCGCCAGCGCCGCTCCGAGCAAGGCCGTGATCGACCCGACGACCGCGACGGCCGTCAGCGCGTGCACCGGCACCGCGGCGAGTCCCTGATCCGCCGCCATCAGCGGGAAGACGCGGGCCACCAGAAAGACGCCTGCCGCCACCATGGTTGCCGCGTGGATCAACGCCGAAACCGGGGTCGGACCCTCCATCGCGTCCGGCAACCAGACGTGAAGCGGAAACTGGCCCGACTTACCCACCGCACCGGCAAAGAGCAGCAGCCCGATGCCCGTCGCCGCCGTCCAGCCTCCCGGCAACACCGTGGCCGCGAGTCGCTCCAGCGCACCGGCCTCCAGCACCCCGGCACCGCCGTCGTAGAAGAGGGAGCTCCCGGTCGCGTGGAAGAGCCAGAGCAACCCAAGCAGGAATCCCAAATCACCAAGCCGCGTGGTCACGAACGCCTTCTTCGCCGCAGCGGCTGCCGCGGGACGCTCGAACCAGAAGCCAATGAGTAAGTACGAAGCCAGTCCCACCAGCTCCCAGCAGAGTAGGAGAAGCAGCAGGCTGTTCGCCACCAGAAGCCCGAGCATCGCGGCCACGAAGAGGCTGAGGCAGGTGAAGAAACGTCCGATGCGCGGATCCTCCCGCAGGTAGGCGGTACTGAAGACAAAGACGAGCACACTGACCGCGCAGACGAGCACGCTCATAATCGCGCCAAGCGGGTCGAGCAGCCAGCCGAGACGCACCGGCGTGGATCCGGCGAGGAACCAGGTGAAGTTCGCCGTGAGCTTGGCGGCCGGCGCGGCCAAGGCGCCGAACAGCGCAGCCAGCGAAAGCAGGAACGAACCAAGGATCGCCACGAGCGCGAGGACGACCGGTAGGCGGCGGGCCGTCCGGGGCGCCGCCGCGCCGACCACCGCCGCAACCAAGGGCAGCGCCGGGATCAGCCAGAGTTGAGAGGCGGGCAACATCATCGTCAGCCTTTCAGTCGGTTGGCCGCCGCGACCCGGATGGTGCGTAGGTGACGGTGGACGGCGATCACCAGCGCCATGCCGACGGCGGCCTCGGCCGCCGCAACCGCGATCGAGAAGAGAACGAACACCAGACCCGCCTCACCGCCACCCGGGCCGAAGCGCCAGAAGGCGATGAAGTTCAGGTTCGCGGCGTTGAGCATGAGTTCAACGCCGAGCAGCACGAGGATGGCATTCCCGCGAACCAGCACGGCCACCAATCCTGTGCAAAACAGAGCCGCCGACAGCGCAAGGCAGAGGTGCAGCGGACTCATGCGTCACCTCCCTCCGACGGTCGCCGCGGCGCGGCGAGGAGCAGGCCGCCGATCAGCGCCACGGTCAGAATCAGCCCGACCAGCAGGAGCGCCACGAGGTACGGACCGGCGAGGAGTTCCCCGAGGCGACGCAGCGGCACCGGCGGCGTCGGCTCCACGGACGGCAGACGCGTCCAGAAAATCGACGAGCCGAGCATGGAGGCGACCAGGGAAACCGCCACGAGCCCGCCAAGGGCCCGCTGCGCCGATGGCGCCGGTAACGCACTCTCTCGACCGGGCCGCGTCAGCAGCACCGCGAACAGCACCACCATGGAAACACCGCCCACGTAAACAAGCGCATGGGCGAACGCGATGAACTCCGCTCCGACGGCGAGGTAGAAGGCCGCGAGTCCCAGCCAAGCGAGGACGAAGAGCAACGCGCTGTGGATCAGGTTGCGCACGAGCACCGCCGCGACCGCGGGTACGAGACAGACCAGCGCAAGAATGGCGAGCAGCAGGGTCATGGGGAGGCGTAGCGGTAGGTCCGCGGGCCATAGCCCGCCGTGAGGGAGCGGCCGAGGACGACGAAGGGCACTACCACCAGCAGTGCCGAGACCACCCAGCGCGCGACCCCGGCCGCGCCCGTCCAGTCGGAGGTCACCGCCCACAGGCCGCCGTTGACCAGGTTCACCAGCGCCAGCGGGACGAGAAACTTCCACGACAGGCGGGTCAGCTGGTCGATCCGCAGGCGTGGAAACGTGGCACGGATCCAGATGAAGCCGAGCAGCAGGAGCAGCAGCTTCATGCCGAACCACACGTAGCTCGGGATGAACTCCAGCACCGCCAATGGCGCCTGCCAGCCCCCGAGGAAAAGCGTCACCCCCATGGCGCTCAGAGCCGCCATGCCGAGGTACTCAGCCATGAAGAAGAGCGCATACTTGAAGCCCGAATACTCCGTGAGGTGTCCTGCGATCAGCTCACTCTCCGCCTCAGGAAGGTCGAACGGGGAGCGGTTCGATTCGGCCAACGCCGCGACCATGAAGACCCCGAAGGCCGAGAAGCCCCAGGGCGTTAGTGCGTGCCAGTGCGGCCAGACGCCGGCGGCCCAGCCGCCCTGCGCGGCAACGATGCCGGTGGTCGAGAGCGAGCCCGCCACCACAACCACGGGGACCATGGAAAGCAGCAGCGGTACCTCGTAGCTGATGAGCTGCGCGAGGGCGCGCATCGCCGCGAGCAGCGAGTACTTGTTCCGGCTCGCCCAGCCGGCCATGAAGATCGAAAGCTCGGTCGCGGCGCCGGCGGCGAAGAAATAGAGAACCGAGGCCTCCAGTTCGACCGCCACGAGGTTCCGGCCGAAGGGGATCACCGCCAGCCCGATCAACGAGAGGGCCACGAGGACGACGGGGGCGAGGAAGTGCAGCACCTGATCCGCCGCGCGGGGCACGATGTCCTCCTTGGTGAGCGCCTTGATCGCGTCGGCGAACGGCTGCAGCAGCCCAAAGGGCCCGGTGCGGTTCGGGCCCGGCCGATTCTGGATCCGCCCGAGGATCTTGCGCTCGGCAAGCGTCATGTAGGCGAAGAGCAGCCCGAAGACGCCGAGAATCGTCGCGATCGACAGCAGCGCCGCCACCCACGGCCGCAACGCATCGGGCAGCCAGCCCGTCAGCGCGTCGCGCAGGAGCAGCGGCGCGCGTTCGAGCCAGGCATCGGCCGGCGAAGCAGGGGCGGCGGCGGCGAGGATCATGGGGACGGAGGACGAGGCGCGGGAGGAGGGACCGGGTCGACCGGAGCGGACGCCGCCGGGGCCGTCGATCCCGCGGGAGCTGGCCGCGCCGCGCCCGGCGCGGCGGCGGCGGCGGCGGCGGGTACCGCGGGTTTCGGAGCGGCGGCCTTGGCGGCAGCAGCGAGGCGGGCCTTCTCTTCGGCCGCCCGGCGCTCGGCCGCCAGCCGCTCGTCGACCTCAGCCGCCTCGGTCGGGTGAATCTGATGGTAGTAAGCGTTCGGCTTCGCGAGTTGTTCGCGGTTCAGGAGCAACCCGCCGAAGCGATCCGTCGCCGCGATCGCGAACTCCTGGTCCATCTTGATCGCATCGAACGGGCACACCTCCACGCAGATCTGGCAACTCATGCAGACCGCAGTATCGATCGCGAAGACGGCGGGGTAGATCTGCGCCTTGCCGGTCGCATCGGGCTTCTTGTCCTTGCTCTTCTCGATGTAAATGCACTGCGGCGGGCACTCCTTCTCGCAGATCTGGCAGGCCACGCAGCGCAGCGTGCCCATCGGGTCGTCCGCGGTTTCCGAGACCAGGAACGGGAAGTTGCGGTAGGCCTCGGGCAGCTTCGGCTGCACCTCGGGGTATTCCTGGGTGACGTAGCGCGCGGGGTCGTGATAGCTCCCGACGAGATTCTTCGCCGTGACCGCGAGCCCCTGAAGAAGTCCTTTTCCGAGCATGGGTGGGAAGGGGTGTGGGTTCAGCGGTCGACCTCGCCGAGCACGATGTCGATGCTCCCGAGGATGATGACGGCATCCGCGACGGAATGCCCGAGGCAGAGGTCCTCGAGGATGGTGAGGTTGACGAACGACGGCGCGCGCACGCGGTAGCGGGTGGGATTGCCCGTGCCGTCGCTCACGAGGAAGAACCCGATCTCGCCCTTGGGGCCCTCGATGCGTCCGTACGCCTCGCCCGCCTTAGGCCGGAGCCCGCGCTGCTTGGCCTTCGGATCGAGGATCGGACCGCCGGGCAGGCCGCGCAACGCCTGGTCGAGGATCGAGATCGACTCGCGCATCTCGAGCATGCGCACCATGTAGCGGTCGTAGACGTCGCCGTCGCGGCCGATGGGCACCCTGAAGTTGAAACGCGGATACACGCCATAGCCGTCCACCTTGCGGAGATCGTGCCCCACCCCACTGGCCCGCAGCATCGGGCCGGTGACGCCGGCGTTGACGGCGAGCGCGGCGGGCAGGCGGCCGACGCCTTGGGTGCGGGCCATGACGATCTCGTTGCCCGACAGCAGGGCCTCGAACTCGTCGAGGAACGCACCGTACCCATCCACGAGCGTGCGGGTGGCGGCGAGCCATTCGGCGGACGGATCCACGCGGCAGCCGCCGAAGCGCTGGAAGTTGCACATCATGCGGGAGCCGCTGAGCGACTCGAACAGATCGAGGATCTTCTCGCGCTCGCGGAACGCGTACATCAGCGGCGTGCCGCTGCAGCCGCAGTCCTGCATGAGGAAGCCGGCGAGGCAGGTATGATTGAGCAGCCGGCTGAGCTCGGCGAGGATGACGCGCACGTATTCGGCGCGCTCGGTGACCGGGATGCCCGCCAGCTTTTCCACGGCGAGGGCGTAGGCCCAGTTGTTGGTCATCGAGTTCAGGTAATCCAGCCGGTCGGTGTACGGCATGGAACCGAGGTAGCTCGTGCCCTCGCCCAGCTTCTCGTGGTTGCGGTGGAGGTAGCCGAAGACCGGCTTGAGGCGCACGATCCGCTCGCCATCGAGGACGACATCCATGCGGAACACGCCGTGGGTGGATGGATGGTGCGGCCCGAGAGAGACCTCGAGCAAGTCGCCCGCGCCCTCCTCGGGGGCGAACGCGGGCGTGCGCAGACCGAGGGCCGCGCCCTCGATCTTGCGCACGCGGGCGAGGCCGGTGGCGGCGGGATCGGGGAGCATCATGGCGACGGCTGGACCGCTCCCGGGGCGGCGGCAGACGGATAGTGGCGGCGGGCCTTGGCGAGCACCTCGCCGTGCGGCGTGGGCTCCCACTCGTAGTCGTCGGGCTCGACGTAGTCCTTGCGCATCGGGTGCCCGGCGAAGGCATCCCACATCAGGATGCGCCGCAGGTCCGGATGCCCCTCGAAGACGACGCCGTAGAGATCGAAGACCTCGCGCTCCTGGAACTCGCAGCTGCGCCAGACCGGCGTGAGGGACGGGAGCGTGACGGCGTCGGTGCGGTTGCCGGTGCGCGCGCGCAGGATCACCGGACCATGGCGCCGCGCGACGGAGTACAGGTGGTAAACCACCTCCAGGTGACCCGGCTCGATGCGCGTTTGCTTGCGCTCGATGACGACCGGCGGGCCGCCGGGTGCGCCGGGTTGGGACTCCTTGACGGTTTCGACGACCTCGCGGTCCGGCGAATCGAGCCCGGTGACGTTCGAGCACTGGTCGAGGGCGAGTGCGGCGTCATCGCGCAGGAACCGCGCGACCTCGCGCAACCCAGCGGGACTGATGCGGAGGGAAACCTGGCCGCTCGGCGATCCATTCGGCACGAGCTCGACGGACACCCCGGGAAAGCGGGCGAGCAAGCGATCGCGAAGGGCTTCGGGGGATTCCATGAGTGGGTGGCGAGCGGTTCAGGCTTTGTCCGGCCGCACCAGCGTGGGCGGTTTCCAGAGCTCTGGGGAGAACGGCGGCTCGATGTCCTCGGCGCCCAGTTCCGGAACGGTGGCGTCGCATGCCAGATCGGAGCGCAAGTGGCGCGGGGCGTCGGGCCCGCGGAGCGGCTGCTGGCGGATCTTCTCCTGCAATTGCACCAACCCGTGCAGCAAGGCCTCCGGACGCGGCGGGCAGCCCGGGATGTAGATATCGACCGGGATGAAACGATCGATGCCCTTGAGGACATTGTAACCCTGCTTGAACGGCCCACCCGAGATCGCACAGGCGCCCATCGCGATGCAGTACTTCGGCTCGGGCATTTGGTTCCAGAGGCGCACCACGTGGGGAGCCATCTTCTTGGTCACGGTGCCGGAGACGATGATCAGATCGGCCTGGCGCGGGGACGGACGGAACACCTCGGAGCCGAAGCGCGCGATATCGAACTTCGCCATCGAAGCGGCGATCATCTCGATCGCGCAGCAAGCAAGACCGAAGTTGAGCGGCCAGACCGAGTGACTGCGGCCCCAGTTGTAGAGCTCCTGCACACTCGTAAGGAGAATCCCATGACGACGCAGCTCATCGCGTTCCTCCGCGGAGAGCGGACCGGGGGAGGAGGCATCGGTGGGGGCGTCGCTCATATCAGGACCATTCGAGATGCCCGCGGTGCCAGGCCCAGACGAGACCCTCAGCGAGCAGGAAGAGGAAGATGAAGATGGCGACCCACGCGCCGGTGGGCAGACCGGTGAAGGCCACCGCGAGCGGGAGCAGAAAGAGCAGCTCCACATCGAAGATCAGAAACACGATCGCGTAGAGGTAGTAGTGCGCCTTGAACTGGATCCACGCGTCGCCACGAGGAGCCACGCCGCACTCGTAGGCATCCTGCTTGGTCGGGCTCGGCTTGGGCGGCTGGAAGAACCGGAACCACAGCTGCGCCACGGCGAGCAAGGCGATGGGAAAGGCGATGGCGACCAACAGAAACAGAGCGAGGAACGCGTACGGGTGTAGGTCCACGGCGAGATACAGGACAGCTTTGGCAACGGCGGCCATTGTTCAACCTCCAACCACGTTCATCCTTTGCCGACGCCGCGTGGCCGCCGAGTTACGCGGCCCGGGGCCGCGGCAACGCCTTCGGGCACGCGTAGCCGAAGCGCCCGCACGGGGCAAACCGTGTGCCAACGATTCTCATCGGCATGGCAAGGACTCTCATTCCCGGATGGGCGCGATCTGTTAGTCTGAACGTTCGCCTTGGTCATGCCCCCTTCCCGCCCCATTCCCAGCACCCGCCCCCTCCGCCGTCGCCCGAACCGGGGCAAGACGTCCGCCGCCTTGCCGAAGGACTTCGTGTGGGGGGCGGCAGCGGCGGCCTACCAGATTGAAGGAGGCTGGAACCAAGGCGGAAGAGGCCCCTCCATCTGGGATCACTTTTCCCAGACCCCGGGGAAGGTCTTCGAGGACCACACCGGCAACGTCGCGTGTGACCATTACCACCGCTGGAGGGAGGACGTCCGATGGATGCGCCGACTCGGGCTCGATGCCTATCGACTCTCGGTTTCGTGGTCGCGGATCCTGCCCCGGGGTATCGGCCGGGTGAATGCCCGAGGGCTCGACTTCTACGATCGGCTGGTGGACGCGCTGCTGGCGGCCGGCATCCGGCCGTGGGTGACCCTTTATCACTGGGACCTGCCGCTGGCGCTGCAGGAACGCGGGGGATTTCAGAATCGAGAGATCGTGGAGTGGTTCGGTGACTACACCGAAATCGTGGTCCGCCGGCTCGGTGACCGCGTGCGGCACTGGATCACGCTGAACGAGCCCCCCGTGATCGTGGGTCTCGGAATGCAGCAGGGCGTCTTCGCGCCGGGCCAGACCCTGTCCTTCGCGAAGTGCCTTAAGGCGGCGCACCACCTCCTGCTCGCGCACGGACGGTCGGTGCAGGCGATTCGGGCGACGAGCCCTGGGCCGGCGCGGGTTTCCCTGGCGCATACCGGACGCGAGCGCATCCCCGCGAGTCGCTCGATCAAGGATCGTGAAGCCGCGCGGGCGGACACCTTCCGCTGCACGGAACGCGGGTTCGACAACCTCGCGTGGTGGGCGGATCCGATGATCCTCGGACGCTATCCCGAAGACGGCGTGAAGGCCTTCGCCGCGGATCTGCCGAGCATTCGGACGGGGGACCTGGCGCTCATCTCGCAGCCGATCGATTTTCTCGCTTACAATTGTTACTCCGGGTTTCCCGTGCGGGCGGGAGCGCGCGGGGAGGCGGAGCGTGTGCCCGGCGGCTGGGGCCCGGGGAACCCACGCGGCACGCTCCCATGGCTGCAAGTGGCGCCGGAGGCGCCGTACTGGGCGGCGCGTTTCCTCCACGAGCGCTACCAACTCCCGGTCGTCTTCACGGAGAACGGAGTCTGCACGACGGACTTCGTACACTTGGACGGGAAAGTGCACGACCCGCAGCGGATTGATTTCCTGCAGCGCTACCTCGGAGGAATGGCGCGGGCGGTGCGCGAAGGCATCCCGGTGGAAGGCTATTTCTACTGGTCGATCCTCGACAACTTCGAGTGGGCCCAAGGCTACAAGGACCGCTTCGGCCTGATCCACGTCGACTACGGCACCCAGAAGCGGACGCCGAAGGATTCGTTCACGTGGTACCGCGACCTGATCCGTCGGCGCGGCGCCGGCCTGTGAGCCCGCCCCACGGGGTGCGCGAAGGGGCCGGCCCCGGCGCGAACGCGGGGGCGGCTTGCCATCGAGAAGGGGCCAACGCAGGCTGCCGCACGTGAACCGGCCCCAGGTGCTGCTCGTCTTCCTGCCCCGCTTCGGGGAAAGCGCGCACATGCTCCGCGGCATCGCACACTACGAACGCACGCACCAAGTCTGGGCGGCGTACCACGACGACCAAGCACGCGCCCTGGAAGATCCAACCTGGCTGCGCAGCCGTCCTTGGCGCGGCGTCATCACCCGTCACGCATCAGAAGGTCTGGTGCAGGCCTGCGCGGAACTCAGGATCCCGTTGGTGGACCTCGACGACACACCGACGTTTTGGGGTGTGCCCAAGATTCGTCCGGACAACCGGGCCATCGGTCACCTCGCCGCCGAGCACCTCCTCGAGCGCGGCCACCGACACTTCGCCTATGTCGGCTTCTCCAGCGAATCGTATTCCAACGAACGGGGCGACGGATTCGCGGAGTCCCTCGCGCTGGTCGGGCATGCGTGCACGCGCTTGGAGATTCCTTATCCCGGTGACAATCGCCCGGTCTGGGATCCGCCGCAGATCGAACAACTGACTACCTGGCTCAGGGGTCTGCCCAAGCCGGTGGGGATCCTCGCATGCATGGACCTTCGCGCTCAGCAGGTGCTGTCCGCCGCGAGCGAAGCCGGCTTTCTCGTGCCGGAGGAAGTGGCCATCCTCGGGGTGAACAACGATCTCAATCGCTGCGAACTCAGCTTCCCTCCCCTTTCGAGCGTCGCCCCCAACTCTTTCCAATCCGGCTACCGGGCCGCGGAGATCCTTGCCCAAGCCTTGGCCGGCGGCGGCGGCACCGCAGCCATCGAGCGGGTAGAACCCACCGGCGTGGTGACGCGGCGCTCCACCGACGTCCTCGCCATCGCCGACCGCGTCGTGGCCTCGGCCCTGGGCTTCATCCGGGAGCGAGCCTGCCAAAACATCTCGGTCGACGACGTCGTCCGCCACTCCCACACCTCCCGCAGCCAGCTTGAACGCAAGTTTCGGCACTTTCTCGGCCGCACCCCCCAAGCGGAGATCAGACGCATTCAAGTGGCAACAATTAGGACACTCCTGCAAGAGACTGACTTTCCCTTGAAGAAAATCGCCGCTCTGTCGGGATTTGAGCACGTGGAGTACATGTGCGTACTCTTCAAGCGCGTGACGGGCCAATCGCCGGGGGCGTACCGGCGGCTGCAGGCAACCGGGAATTCTCAATAGCGCCTTCGCCTCGGAGCAGGCGTGAGGACGCTTTTCACACCGGAAATGCCGGGCGGTGAGTCGGCAAAAATTCTCAAGCAAGATGTAAGTGATCTCATTTACCTCGGGCGCTGGGTTCTCTAGTCTAGGACTCCCGGAGGTTACCTCCGGCTCTGCCCTTGGTTCACTCCGAGGGCGGTGTTTGTCCTCCTACCCTCAAGCCCCCCAAATGACCAAGTACCGTGTGCTCTCGCGGGCCCGAGCCTTTGCGCTCCTGCCCGCACTCAGCCTGCTCGCGCTGGCCCGCCTTTCGGCGCAGGCCGTTCCCTCCACGCCCTCCAGTTCTGCGGCCAAGCCCTCCGCGGACGAGACGATCGAGCTTTCGCCGTTCGTCATCGAGGCCGACGAGGACGAGGGTTATTCCGCCAAGAACACCCTCGCCGGCACGCGTCTGCGGACCGAGCTGAAGGACGTGGGCTCGGCGATCAGTGTCGTCACCCAGAAGTTCCTCAAGGACACGAACTCGAAGAGTTCGGCCGACCTCCTCGTCTACACGACGGGCACCGAAGTTGCCGGCCAAGGCGGTAACTTCGGCGGCGGCGGCGACGGCGCGATCATCCAGGACGGTTCCTACAACCGCCCGGTGGCCAACACGCGCGTGCGCGGTCTCGCGGCGGCGGACAATCTCCGCGACTTCTTCCTCACCGATATCCCGTGGGATTCGTACAACGTCGGTCGCGTTGATCTCCAGCGCGGTCCGAACTCGATCCTCTTCGGTATCGGCTCACCGGCCGGCGTGATCAACAGCAGCCTCAACACCGCATCGTTCCGCGATGCGAACAAGGTTGAGCTGCAGGTCGCGACGTTCGGCTCCGTCCGCGGCGTGGTCGACTTCAACAAGGTCATCCTCCGCGACGAACTCGCGGTCCGCGTCTCGGCGCTGATGGATAACACGAACTACCGGATGCAGCCGGCGTACCGTGATGACCACCGCATGTACGGCGCCGTAAACTGGCAGCCGAAGCTCTTCTCCAAGGGCAGCGCGAAGACCTCCATCCGCGCGCACGTGGAGTCGGGCGACATCAAGGGCATCAATCCGCGTTACACCCCGCCGATGGATGCCATCTCGCCGTGGTTCACGTCGATGAACAAGGCGACCTACGACTGGCAGAACAACAGCCAGGTCACCGATCGGGCCAACGCCCGCTACAGCCCGTATGTCGGTGCTGCCGGTGGCCGCATCTTCGACGGTCAGGTCGTCGCGTTCAACGCCGACAGCCCCACGCCCGGCACGGCGTTCGCGGCCAGCCCGTACACGTTCCCGACGAATCTGCCTCCGGCCAACAACGAGACGTCCAACGGCTCGTACAAGGGCATCGTCACCTACAACAACATCGCGAGCAACCTCCGCCTCGATGGCTACGTGATCAATCCCTACAAGGCCAAGTCGCTCACCGATCCGAGCATCTTCAACTTCTACGATAATCTGATCGAGGGCGAGAACCGGAGCAACACGAGCAAGTTCGACGCCTACAACGTCACCCTCAACCAGACGTTCCTGAACAACCGCCTCGGCGTCGAGGTGGCGTACGACAAGCAGGACACGGAGTGGGGCTACCGCAACTTCCTCGCTTGGGATGCGGCCGCAATCTCGGTCGACATCATGCGCACGTTCATCGACGGCTCCCCGAATCCGAACGTCGGCCGCCCGGTCGTCATCGGCGGCGGTGGCTCGGCCGGCAGCGGTCGCGTCGTCCGCGAGCGCGAGTCCGCCCGTGGCACGGTCTTCGGCGAGCTCGATTTCAATGACTTCATGGATCGTCAGGCTCCGTTGGCCAAGATCCTCGGCCGCCACGTGATGACCTACAGCGGCGCCATGCAGCGCGCCGACACGCTCCAAACGTCGTGGGCCAACTGGTACACCGGCTCGGGCTACGCCCAGACCGCCAACTCGTCCGTCGGCCAGGCCTCCCGCGACATCTCCAGCCTGACCTACCTCGGTTCCGCGCTGACCAACGCCACGTCCGCCAGTGGCTTGAACCTGCCGCGCATCACCGCGATCCAGCAGCCGGTCTCGACGACCGTGAAGAACTGGGACGCGACGACCAAGACCTACAAGGCCTACCCGCTGCCGGTCGTTAACCCGAACGACGCGACGTACAACAATGACAATCGTCCTTACCTGCAGGCGTCCAAGAACCGCGACGAGATCAACTCGCAGGTCTTCGTGTGGCAGGGTTACTTCTTCAACGGCGCGATCGTCCCGATGGTCGGCTGGCGCAAGGACGTAGCGGAGAACTTCAACGCGGGTGACCCGCGCAAGGACGCGGGCGTCGTGACCAACTACGCCGATGCCGAGTGGCGTCTCCCGACCGGTCAGCTCGAACAGGGCACCGGCAAGTACAAGGAGCGCCTGTACAGCATCGTCGACGGCCAGACGCACACGTTCAGCATCGTGGGCCACGCGCCCAAGGCGATCATGGAGAAGCTCCCGGGCAACCTGACCGCGAGCGTGTTCTACAGCCGCTCCGCGAACTTCCAGCCCGATGCCTCCCGCAAGGATATCGTCGGTGGCCTGATCCCGTCGCCCTCCGGCAAGACCGAGGACTACGGCTTCGCCATCACGGCCCTCAACGGCAAGGTCGCGTTCAAGGTCAACCGCTACGAGACGTCCGTTTCCAACGCCACCCTCTCGGGTGAACTCGGCAACGCCTACCTGATCGGCGCCGGCGAGGCCTGGGGTCAGGCCGCCGCCGTCCAGCTGAAGGCGAACAGCGGCAACTGGCCGGGCGACGGCAACTACGGCACGACCTCCGCCTCCTCCAAGTTCGGCGCGGGCAACATCCTGCGCTGGCAGCCGGCCGACGCCGGGAACCTGGTTCCCGACTCGCAGGGCCGCCAGCCGGGCTCCAACGGCTACCAGCAGACCTACAGCCAGGTCTCCATCGACCGCCAGTACGACATCCAGCGCGCCTCGACGGATGACTGGCTCGCCAAGCCCGTGCCGGCTTCCTTCCAGTCCGCGTGGGGCATGACCGGCTACGCTACCGGCTCCGGCAACTGGAGCATGAACAGCGTCGCCGTCACCGGTGACACGCTGTCCAAGGGTACCGAGTTCGAACTCGCCGCCCAGCCGATCGACGGTCTCGACCTCTCCATCAACGCCTCCAAGACGACCGCCAAGCGGCTGTCCATCGGCAAGGCCTACTCGGACTGGATCGAGAAGCGCCTGAAGGACTACGCCGGCCCGATGGGCGACATGCGCCTCTGGGGTAATGGCAACTGGGCGCTGGAGCGCGGCTCCGGCGGTACGGTGCGCGACAAGTTCGAGAACGAGACGCTCCCGGCCTACAAGCTGGCGCTCGCCCTCAACAACTCGAACGTCACCGAGCTCCGTCCGTGGCGCTTCAACGCCACCGCCAACTACGCGTTCAAGTCCGGTCGCTTCAAGGACGCCAACGTCGGCGGCAGCTACCGCTGGCAGGACAAGCAGGTCACCGGCTACCGTCTCAACTCGACCAAGGACGGGTACAACGTCGACAACCCGTACTACGGCCCGACCGAGGACGCGGTTGACCTGTGGGTCGGCTACCAGATGAAGATCCTCTCCGATCGCGTGAAGTGGCGCGTCCAGCTCAACGTGCGCCATCTCTTCGCGACCGACCGCCTGATCCCGCTCACGGTTCAGCCGGATGGCAGCCCGGGCGCCTTCCGCATCGCGGAGCCACGCGTGATCTCGCTGACGAACTCGTTCGAGTTCTAAGCGACCCGCGCTCCCGAAGCACACGGTCTCACTCCAGGGCCGGTGGCACTCGCCACCGGCCCTTTTTCTTGCCCAGGCCACGCGCGTTTCCCGCGCCGCAGGGTTGCCGCTGCGCGGTGTCCCGATTTACCTTCTCCACCGATCGCCCGCCATGGAACGCACCCTCCCCGGAAAAAGCCGCGCCGGACTCGATCCTCGTCGCACCCTCCAGCACTGGATCCTCGCCAGCCGCCCGTGCGTCGCGGCACTCGCACTCATCGTGCTCAGTGGGTGCGCGCCCGAGGCCCGGCCGCGATCGACGCCCACCCGCTCCACCTCGGTCGCGACCCCGGCATCCCCAACCGCCTCCGCGCCCGAGATCGATCTGGAGCGCTTCGTCTCCCTTCCCGTCGGGCAACCCATCGCCGGCAAACCTTGGATCTCTCACGTGACCACCGGCGACCTCGACGGTGACGGGCGCACCGACATCCTCGCGTGCGACGACAAGCTCAACGCCGTCGTCTGGCTCCGCCAGACCGCCCCCGGCACGTTCGCCGAATCCATTCTGCGCGACCAACTGCCCGCACCGGTCCACGCCGAGATCGTCGACTTCGACCGCGATGGCGATGCCGATGTGATCGTTTCGTGCATGGGACAGGTGTTTCCCAACAACGATAAAATCGGCTCCCTCGTCCTGCTCGAAAACGACGGGCGACAGACCTTCTCCGCCCAACCGCTGCTTGAGCAGGTGGCGCGAGTGACGGACGCGCGCGCCGCAGACCTCGACGGAGACGGTCGACTCGACCTCGCGGTGGCTCAGTTCGGCTACAATCAAGGGGAGGTGCGTTGGATGCGCAATCTCGGTGGAAATCGCTTCGAGAGCCACGTGCTCCTCTCGCTGCCTGGCGCGATCAACGTCTGCATCGCCGACTTCAACGGTGACGGTGCCCCCGACATCGCGGCACTCATTTCCCAGAACTACGAGGAGATCTATCTCTTCGAAAACAGCGGATTCGGCACGTTCACGCAGAAGATCATCTTTGGCTCCACCAACGAGGACTACGGCAGCTCCGGGATCAGCATCTGCGACCTGAACCGCGACGGCCGACCGGACATCCTGTACAGCAACGGCGATGGCTTTGCGTACGCCGATCCGGGCAAGCGTCCGTGGCACGGGGTGCAGTGGCTCGAGAATCGCGGCCAGGGGTTCTTCAAGTATCACCGCATCGGCGACATGGATGGGGCCTACAGTCCGATCGCGGTGGACTTGGAGAACCGCGGCGTGCTGGACGTTATCTGCGTCAGCGGCTTCAACGACTGGAAGAACCCGCGGGCGGCTTCGCTGGTCCTATTCCGCAACGATGGGCAGCAGCGATTCACCCGCACGGTGCTGGCACACCAGCCGATTCAAATGATCTCAGTCGCGGCGGGCGATCTCGATGGATCGGGCCGCCCCAGCCTCGTCACGGGTTCGTTCTACGCCTATCCGCCGTTCGACAACATGGCGCGCTTGACGCTGTGGAAGCCCCGCAAGCCATGAGGAGCGGGCGTGCAGCCCGGAGCCAACCGGGAGCGCCGGCGTCACGCTGGAAGCTCGCACTCGTCTGCGGCCTCCTGGTCGTCGGATGCGGGGGTGCGGCGGGGCTCTGGCACGCTCACGTCCAACGCGCCACCGTCGCGGCACACCTTCCCTCGCTTCCCGAGGAAGCATCACTCAACTCCGTCGCGCTCGCCGAGCGCCTGCGGGCAGCCGCGACGCGCACCGGAGGACTGCTCACCGCCACCGAGGGGCTGGGCGAGCTCGCGACGCTGCTGCATGTAAACGGTTTCCCAGCGGCCGCGCTGGTGGCGTACGAGGGGCTGCAGCAGCTCGAACCCACGAACCCGCAGTGGCCGCACCGACGGGCGCATGTGCTCGCCGGCTTCGGACAACTCGAGGAGGCCATTCCCTTGTGGCGGCGGGCTTCGGAGCTCGCCCCCGACTACGCCCCGGCGCGCTTGCGCCTCGGCGACGCACTCCTGAAGTCCAACCAATTGGCCGAGGCCGACCGGGCTTATCGCGAGGTATTGCGCCGCACGCCGAGCAATCCGTACGCGTCCCTGGGAGTCGCTCGCGTGCACGTGGCCCGCGCCGAGTGGAGCGCCGCACGCGACGCCCTCGAGCAGGGTCGCCGCGCGCAGCCGGACTTTGTCGGAACCCTGATCCTCCTCGCCACGGTCGAGGAACGGCTCGGTAACGACGAGGCTGCGCGCACGCTGCGCGCCGAAATCGCGATGCGGGAATTCTCCGACGTCCCCGATCCGTGGCTCGAAGCGCTACTGGACGACTGCTACGACGCCTACCGCGTGAGCGTGGGCGCAGCCGTGGCCACCTACTCTGGGGCGCCGGAACGCGCGGTTCAGTTACTCGAGCGCGCCCTCGCCCTTGCCCCGAACGACGGCAGCTACGAACGGCAGATGGGCAAGTTGCTGTTTCAACTGTCGCGCCTCGCCGAGGCGCGCCCTCATCTGGAGCGTGCCAGCCGCCTTTCGCCGGGGGACTCCGCCGCGTGGAGCCTGCTGGTCGATCTGCTCGAGAAGGCCGGTGACGCCGCGGCGATGCGTCAGGCCCTGCAAAACGGCCTGCGTCACTGTCCCGACTCAGCCGCGCTGCGCTACGCGAACGGGCGACAGCTCGCACGCGCCGGTCAGGTCGGAGCCGCCATCGGCGAGCTGCGCAACGCCCAGCGTCTCAAGCCCGACGAGGCGCGCCCGTTCGTCGAACTGGCCTTGCTGTTCTTCCAGCAGGATCGAATCGAGGAGGGTCTGGCGGAACTTCGCGGTGCCCTCGTCGCGGAGCCCGATCATCCGTTGGCGATGAGTATCCTCGCGCGCCACTCGATCGAGACCGGCGACGCCGCCCAAGCCCGGCATTGGATCGGTCGCCTGCGCCGACAACACCGCTTCTCCCGCGAGGATCTTGCTGCCCTCACCGCCGTCTACCAGCAGGCCTTCGGACAAGTGCCCTGAAGAGCTGCGCGCGGCGTTTCATGCGCGACCGTACCCATCTCCCGCTCAGCGGGGCATCTGCAGGCGGCGAAAGACCAGCAGCGGAGCGTCGCTGCGCGAAACCACCACTTCTTTCCGGCCATCCGCATCCAGGTCGATCGCCACGACCGCAGTCGCCTGACCCGTCACCACCCAGCCACTCTGGGCCGACGGGACCGCAACGAAGCCGGCGCGGCCATCGCCGCGCAGCACTACGCCGAGGCCTCCTTCAAACCAGCCGATCGAGGGAACGGGCGCACGGCTGTTCTGGCCCAGCACCAGATCGGAGTTTCCGTCACCGTCAATGTCATCCACCAGCACCGCTCCCACCGGCGCCAGCTGCGCCTCAGTGGGAAGAGGCGCAAAGCGATGAGGCCCGTTCACTGAGCTGAGCAGAACGCCGCTGCGCGCTTCCGTGACTTCCCACATCCGCGCCGCCGCGATGGCGTCGGGATCGAAGAGGTCGTCTACCGAGGCGCGGGCGAAATCGTTCACCTTCGGGAAACGCCGCCGAATCGAAGGGACGACCGCCGCGAGCTGCTTCGCGGTGCGGCGAGGGAAGAGCACACCCCCCACCCGCTCCGCCTCGATCAGGACCGGGTCCGCGTCCGGACGAAACTCCCCAACCAGCAGTACTGCCGTACGTCCGTCGCCCACTTGGTAGGGAGTGTTGAGACCCAGGTTGCCCACCACGAAATCCGGCCGACCATCGCCATTGAAGTCTCCCTCCGCCAGCGCGCTCCACGCACCGCGACCCGCCGCCGCGAAGCCGATGGACTCAGACTGATCCTCAAAGGCTCTCCCCGCGCGGTTCCTCAGAAATCGTACGCCACCCCAATCGAGCGTGACGACCAGGTCCGTCCAACCATCGCCGTCGGCATCGGTAGCGAGCGCGGCGGTGACCATCCCGAGGTCAGACCGGCCCAGCGACCACTGCTCCGTCGCATCGATCCAGCGTCCCTCTCGCCACGCCAGGATCACGCTGCGTGGCGCCTCCGGGAAACGCCCGGGCTCGACACGTCCACCAACGAAGATCTCCGGCGTGCCATCGCGGTTGAAGTCGGCTGCGACCACCGCACCCACGCTCAGGGGTAGCGGCGGAAGGAGCGCGGACGCATCCTCCGCAGCCCCGTTGGCTCCGATCTGCCACAGGGTCGGCTGATAGGCCGGCGTTCCCGCCGGCTCGCTCACGCCGCCTCGCGTGATCAGCCACTGTCGTGGTCCTCCCTCGACGGGCCGCACGACCAGCATCGGACCATCGTTCACGAGGGTTGGAGACGCCCCGGCCGACGGCACCCGGAGCGCACGCACCGAGGCATCGCCGGTCTGTACGAGCATCGCGGAGTCGAGCACGCTGCCGCCGATCAGGAGGTCGTCCTTCCGGTCCCCGTCCAGGTCCTCAGCCACCAGCGCGGGTCCGCGGCGATCGTGCCGGATCGGGAGCAGGGGCTGGGGCGCCGTCTCATCAACGTCCGCCTGCCGCACGCGAATGCCCGGGGCGAGTTCAGCGGTGACGTCGCGCAACCAAGGGGTTGGCGGCGGCTCGATCGCGGGAGCGGTCGGTCCCGTGGGGTCCTCGACCACCCGATAGCGCCGGTCGACCGCGAGGTCCCGAAACTCCTGCACCGCACCGCTCGGCCAGCGCACGGTCAGGCGACGGATCCGCGCTTCGTTCCCAAGGCCGAAGTGCAGCACCGGTTCGCTGGTCGAGAGATAACCGCGGGACAGCACCAGGGTGCGCACCTGCACGCCGCTCGCGGTTTCCACCTCGACCCGCGCGCCTACGCCGAAGCGGTTGCTACGCTCGCCGCGCAGCGAGACCAGCAGGCGATGTCCGCCTTGGCTATCATTGCGCAGCAGGGTCACCGGTGCCTGATAGTTCGCGAAAATCAGATCGAGGTCACCGTCACCGTCGAAGTCCGCTGTCGCCGCCCCGAAGCTGACCCCAACCTGGTCGAGACCCCAGGCCTTGCCCGTCTCCACGAAGCGAAGGTCACCGGCGTTGCGGTAAGCCAGGTTCGCCTCCGCCAGCACCGGGCTGGAGCGCATGATGCGGATGCGCTCAGCGGGGCTCTCCGCCAGCATCATTCGCGACAGGAGATCCGTATTGTGAAGCTCGCGGACCATCCCGTTGGTCACGTGCAGATCGAGGCGGCCATCGTTGTCGAAGTCCTCAAACCGCACCGACCAGGTCCAATCTGTCGCGGCAATCCCCGCGAGATGCGCGGCCTCGCGCATGCGGCCGACCCCGGAGTTGAGGAAGAGCGCGTTGCGGAGCAACTGAGGCGCCACCTCCGACGTCACCACCGGATCCCGGGCCACGGTCCGGGAATCCGCCATCCCGCGCTGATCCTTGGCGCGCGTGGTCGCCGCCATGTCCGCCACCAGCAGATCGATGCGACCATCGCCGTCGACATCGCCGAGATCAGCTCCCATCGCAGAATAGGGCGTACCGGGCAGGACGGCTCCGGCGACATTGCGAAACGTTCCGTCATGGTTGTTTCGATACAACTGGTCCGGAAACTCGAAGTCGTTGGCGACGTAGAGATCCGGCCAGCCATCCTCGTCGAAATCCCACCAGAGCGCGGCGTGCCCCTGCGTCTCGCCCTGAATGCCAGCCTCATCGGTGACCTCGCGGAAGCGCCCCTCGCCGACATTGCGAAAAAGCCGGTCGCGCTGGCCGTGGGGCCGATGCTTGGCGTCGAGGAGGTTCGTCTGGATGTAGACATCAAGCCAGCCATCCCGGTCGTAGTCGGCGAAGGCCGCCATGCCCGATGCGTCCGCGAGGGCAAGGCCACGGGACGCAGCCTCCTCGCGGAAGGTTCCATCGCCGCGGTTGAGGTAGAGCCGATTCGGGGCCCCGAAGCGGCAGAGGTAAAGATCGAGATGCCCGTCGTTGTTCACATCGGCGAACGCGGCACCCTGTTTCCAGATGGCCGCATCGGAGCCGCGGTCGGCGACGCCGGCACGCTCGGTGACGTCCTCGAAGCGCCACGCACCGAGGTTCCGGAACAAGCGGCAGGATTCCGTCTTGCTGACGACGAAGACGTCGGGAAGTCCATCACCGTCGTAATCGCCCACCGCGATGCCCGTGCCGATGGCCCCGATCGTGAACTCCTGGTAGCGCTCCCACCACATCGTCGGATCGGCGTAGCGGTTCTCGGAGACCAGCCCGCTGGCGCTGGGCTCCACCGTCGCGAAAAGCGTGCTGCCAGCCGGGCCCGAGCGAGCGGCGAGCGGCTCGCTGATCGGTGCGGCCACTGCGGCGACGCGCAAATCGGCGGCGAAGCATGCGACCACCATCGCAAAGCTGCCCAGACGGCGAATCCGGCCGGGCGGAGACGGGCGCGCGACGAGGGGGCGGGTCATGGGGAGGACCGAAGTTTGGGCTGGTGTGCGCACCGTCGGCAATCCTTGAGGAGGCATGGGTACGGGGTTGCTCCATCGAGGGAAAACCGCTGGGATTCGGATCCGGTGGCACCGTGCCAACGGACCGCCTCGACCGCATGTTCGATCCCCACCCGAATACCGACCGCCGCTGGCTGCTGGGCTGGGTTGTGGCCTTCGGTCTGCTGGTCGCCGCAACGCTCGCGCACCAGGCACGACTGCGGTACGTCGAGTCCATTCCCGTCTGGTCGGTGACCTCGGCGGTGGCCGACTCCACGTCACCGACCGGCTACGCGGATGGACGGAGGCAGTGGATTTCACCCACGCGGGAACAGGAGACCTACGGTTGGATCGCGCGCACCCAGCACCTGTTCGCCACCGGCGAACTGCGGCACGGACGGATCGACTGGGACAACGCGCCGGAGGGTCGTGCTGATCACGCCCCCACGCTTTACACCCTCTGGATCGCCGGGACGGCGTGGCTCGTGCACGCGGTGAGCGAAGGATCGCTGGCCCTCGCGGCGGAGCGCGCCGCACTCTGGGCAGACCCGGCGGTCGCGCTCGGCTTCCTGCTTTTCGCCGGCGGCTGGATGTGGCGGGCTTTCTCCGCGCGAGCCGCGTGCGTGCTCGCGCTTGGCTGGGTGCTCCTCCAGCCCCTCGCCTCGGCGTATCTCCCGGGCGCCCTCGATCCGCGCGGCCTCGCGTGGGCGCTGCTCGCGGGAAGCCTGCTCGCCTTAGGGGGCGCCCTCGCGACCACGCGCCCGGCGGCGGTCTGCCGCCGCGGCGCCGCCGCCGGAGCCCTCGGCGCGCTGGCCGCCGCGATCGATCCGGCGACCGGCCTCCCGGTCATCCTTGCCATCGCCTTGGGCGCGGTCGGCCAACAAGCATGGAACACCTCCGGATCATCGCCCGAGACCACCGCCTCGCCGTCGCTCTGGCGCTGGTGGTCAGCGGCCGGTGCCTTGGCCACGCTGCTCGCCGCGATCGCGCAATCGCCCATCTCGGATCTCCGCGTCAATCCGACGACGCAACCCGGACTGGTGACCGCTGCGGCATGGCTCGCGCTGGGAGAAGGACTGGCACAGTGGTCCCGTCTGCGGCGCTCCGCAGCGTCGGCCACAACGAGCGCCAAGGCTGCTTGGGTCACGGCGGCTGGCGTGGGTGGATCAGCCGTGGCGGGACTGATCTGGCTGTGCGCCGAATCCGGCGGGAATATCCTTTCGCGTGATCCCCTCGCTTCGAGGCTCTCGCCCGGGGCGGAGACCGCGGCGA
>CAIOYO010000062.1 GCA_903862595.1 uncultured Opitutaceae bacterium
AACCACCCCTCGATGTTCTGCACAACGATCTGCACGCCGAGCGTGAGGGCGGCCAACTGCCAGCCGCCTTCAGGCTGCAGGAGAGCGACTGGAATCGTGATGGCCAGCCCAAGAATCGAACCGAGGTACGGGACGACATTCAGTAAACCGAGCAGGAATCCGATGACGGCGCCGAACTTCAGCCCCACGGCGACGAATCCCGCGGCGTAAAGCAGCCCCATGATCAGCCCGATCAGCAGCTGCCCACGGAAAAAAGAGATGATGATCGAGACGAACTCGCGCGCGAGAAATGCGAGATCGGTGCGCAACGAAGGACTCAGGAACGGCAGTTGCTCGGGAATCCGGTCGGCGGGATGGGCGCGGGAAAGCAGAAAGAAGAAAAAGTAGATCGGGATCACCGCGACCTGCGTGATGAAGCCCACTCCTTGGGCGATCCCTGAACCTGCCGCCGCGAGACTCGGGACCGCGTCGCGAATGAACGACTGCAGTTGCTGACCGACGCGTTCGATGATCGTCCGGAGGGTCGGGTTCTCCCAATAGCGCTCCAGCAACTGCGCCCACTCAGGTGTGTGCGTGCGGAGGAAAACCCCCGCCCTTTCCCAGAGAACCGGGACGTAGGCCACGAGGTCGAGCACCTGAGCCAACGCGGGTGGGACGAGGGTAAAGCCCACTGCGGCGACGGCTACGGCGAGGAGACCGCAGACGAGCACGACGGCGGCAAGACGGCGAAGGCGCCACCGGTGCTCGAGTGCCTCCACGACCGGCCGGAGCATGAGCGCGAGGATGCCGGCCACGGCAAGCGGCCAAAGCACGCTGGAAAAACGAGCGACCAAAGAACCGAGCACGACGACGGTTCCCAGAAGGACGAGGCTCACGACCGCGAAGGCCAGGCAGGTCAGAGCGGCGGCGACGACCTTCCGCTGAGTGGGGGAGAACAGCGTCTCCGGAGCGGGAGCGGGGCTGGGCTCGTTCATCACTTCAATCAGGCGGATGGTGGGGTTGGGTGCGAGCCTCGTTTTGCGCCCGCCTTCTCCCCTTGCTTGAACCAGAGGCGCCAGCAGACTGGTCGACGCCATGTGTGGCCGTTATCGACTCAAGGATCCCGACCGCGTTCTGGACGCTCTCCGCGCGGTCTTCGGCGAGCGTCTCGGCCCGGTCCGCCTTGAGCGGCGCTGGAACATCGCGCCCTCGCAGCAAGTGACGGTGCTTCATGCCGAGGGGGATCAGGTGGAGGGCCAAGGCATGCGCTGGGGCTTCGTGCCGCCGTGGGACCGGAGCGAGAAGCCGCGACTGGCTCCCATCAACGCGCGCAGCGAGGAGGCCTTCGGCAAACCCATGTTCCGCGAGGCGGTCCGTGCTCGGCGGTGCCTCGTCCCGGCTGACGGCTTCTACGAGTGGCAGCGGACTGACGCGACAAGCAAGACGCCCTTCTGCATCGGGCTCACGCACGAGCGACCCTTCTTTCTCGCGGGGATTCACACGGACGCCATCGCGGATGTGCGCCCGCCGACCTTTGCCCTGCTCACGACGCGCCCGAATGCCGCCGTGGCTCTCGTGCATGATCGGATGCCGGTTATCCTGGAGGCCTCTCGGGCGGCGTCGTGGTTGCGCCCCGGCGCGTTGGCGGAGGCGGACTATCGCCTGCTGTGCGAGCCCCTCGCAGCGGACCAGATGCTCCTCTGGCCGGTGTCGACGTTGGTCAATAATCCACGCCACGAGTCGGCCGAGGTGTGTGTGCCG
>CAIOYO010000063.1 GCA_903862595.1 uncultured Opitutaceae bacterium
CGCGCCTGCTCGCGTAGTTCCCGATTGGGATCGCGCAGCAGCACAAGCAACTCGGACTCGCTCGCGGCCCGCAGGTCGCGGACGCGAGGACGCAGGAAATCCTTCGGCGCGATTCGGTAGATCCGACCGTTCGACTTGTCCCAGGTGTCGGCTGGGTTGAGATGACTGAGTCGCAAGTCGGTCCAGTCCGCGATGTAGATCGCGCCATCGGGACCGGCTTCGATGTCCACCGGACGGAACGTGCGATCGTCGGTCGTGATCAGCGGATCGAGATCGACCGTCCGGAAAGTCGAGGTTTGACGGAAGAGCTGGCTCACCTGCACGCGGTTCGTGAGCGCCATGCCGACCACGACACGACCCTCCAACTCGGGCATGGCGCCGCCCTGGTAGAGGAGGAACGTCTGCGGGAAACGCTGCGTGTAGCCCTCGTGGTCCATGTGCTCGAGGAATCCGAAGATGAAGGGGTTCATCGCCGGACCGTGCTTGGTCCATCCTTTGACGTAGGTCGCGCCCTGCGCGTAGTGCAGGCCGCGGGTGGCACCGCTGTTGGTGCCCGAAAAGGCGCGGCCTTCGCTGTCGAACTCAAAGCTGAAGGTATTGCCTCCGCCTTCGGCAAACACCTCAAACGTTCGCCTCGTCGGATGGTAACGCCAGATGCCTTGGCCGAGCAGCCGGCTGCCTTGGATATCGAGCGTGGTGGTGCTGCCGGTGGCGCCGTAGATCCAGCCGTCTGGTCCCCAGTGCAGATTCGAGGCGAGGGAGTGCGTGTCTTCGATGCCGAAGCCCGACAGGTGGACCTCGGGGTCGCCGTCGGGAATGTCGTCGTGATCGCGGTCCGGATAGAAAACGAGGTACGGCGACTGCAGGACCCAGACGCCGTCGTGATCGGGGAGGACGCTCGTGGTGAGATTCATGCCCTCGAGGAACGTGCGGTCGGTCTCAAACGTGCCATCTCCGTCTCGATCCTCGAGAATGGTCACCCGGTCCGCACCCCGAGCGTGCCGGGGCGGCGGTGCTGGAATCTTGTCGTAGTGTGCGCGTAGATACTGATCGTAATAGGTGATCTTCGATCCGGCAGGGAAGGGGTACTGGAGATACTGCACGACCCAAAGTCGTCCGCGTTCGTCGAAGTGGAGGTCGAGTGGCTGGCGAACCCTCGGCTCGCTGGCGACCAAATCGACCGTGTAGCCCTCGCGTGCCACGAGCCGTCGCCGCGCCTCCTCCGGTGGCAGCGGAGCCCCTTGGCCAGCAAAGTCCTGCCCCCCGGGCTTGAATGCGCGCACGAACGGCTCGAGCTCCGGCGCGTAAGGTGAGGCGTCCGCGCTGTCGGCTGCAGTGCGCTCGACCGGCAATGGCGCGCCGGCAGTCGGATTCGCACCCCGGGATGGAGTTGTACCCAACGCGGCGGCGAGACTAAGGGAGAGAAGGAAACAGCGGGACGGTACGGTCACGGCGGAACGAAAGCAGTGGGTCTCAGGTCAGGAGGGAGCGGACGATGTTGCCATGTACGTCCGTCAAGCGGAAGTCGCGCCCTTGGAAACGATAGGTCAAGCGAGTGTGTTCAACTCCGAGTTGGTGCAGCAGGGTGGCGTTGAGATCGTGTACGTGGACCGGATCGCGGACGACGTTATAGCCGAACGCATCCGTCTCGCCATGGGTGACTCCGGGACGGATGCCGCCGCCGGCGAGCCAGACGGTGAAGCAGCGCCCGTGATGGTCGCGACCGTAGTTGTCTGCCTCCAGTCGACCTTGGCTGTACGTGGTGCGACCGAACTCGCCGCCCCAGACGACCAACGTATCGTCGAGAAGTCCCCGTTGCTTGAGATCCCAGACCAGCGCGGCGGCCGGCTGGTCGATGTCACCGCATTGCAGGCGGAGGTCGCCCGGAAGATTCTGATGCTGGTCCCAGCCGCGGTGATACAGTTGAATGAAGCGGACATCGCGCTCCGCGAGGCGTCGGGCGAGCAGGCAATTGGAGGCAAACGTCCCAGGGATGCGCGACTCCGGGCCATAGGCGTCGAAGGTGCTCGGTGACTCGCCCTTGAGATCGAGCAGACCCGGAACAGAGCTCTGCATCCGGTAGGCGAGCTCGTATTGGGCGATGCGGGCTTCGATTTCGGGATCCAGTTGCCGGGCCTGCTGCTGTTGGTTGAGCTCGGCTAATGCGTCCAACTGATCGCGGCGGGCATCGGCACGGACTCCGGGAGGATTGCTGAGAAAAAGAACGGGGTCGCCGTCGGAGCGGAAACTGACTCCCTGGTGGTCCGAGGGAAGAAACGCGGAGCCCCATAGACGCGCATAGAGGGGGTCGGCCGGACGAGCCGCGCTGCCTCGCGAAAGCAGGACCACAAAGCACGGGAGCTCCCGATTGGCCGAGCCGATGCCGTAGCTGACCCAAGACCCAAAGCTTGGGCGTCCTGGCTGCTGATGGCCGGTCTGCATCAGCGTCACGGCAGGATCGTGGTTGATCGCCTCGGTGTGCATGGAACGAATAAAGCACAACTCATCGACGATCTTCGCGGTGTGTGGCAGCAGTTCGCTGACCCAGGCGCCGCACTGGCCGTGGCGCGCAAAACGGAAAAGGGAGGGAGTGACCGGCAGCGTCTTCTGCCCACTGGTCATGCCGGTGAGGCGTTGTCCCCCGCGCACGGAATCGGGCAGGTCCTGGCCACGAAAACGGGCAATGTCCGGCTTGTGGTCGAAGAGGTCAATCTGCGACGGCCCTCCATGCATGAACAGGTAGATGATCCGGCGGGCCCGCGGGGCGATCCGCGCGACGGCGGAGAGGTCAGGAGCACCGGCGGCACTCCCGGCGTGGGGAAGGAGCGAGGAGAGTGCGACCGATCCGATTCCGAGCGCGGATCGTCCGAAGAACTGCCGACGGGAAAGCAGGAGGTCGGCGGGCGGAGGATGGCGTTGATCGCAAGAGGACATGGCGGTTCGGGCCGACGGTTCAGCGTCGGGTGATGACCTCGTCGAGGTTGAGCACGGTTTGGGCGACCAGCGTCCATGCGGCCAATTCGTCGACCGCGAGGTCGTGCCCGTGCGCGGCTTCGCCGATCCCGTTCAATTCGCGGGCGAGTGAGGGGTGCTCGGCGAAGCGCCTGAGCTGAAGGCGCAGGAGCCGTTCCAAGGTTGCGCGCTCGCTCTCGGACGGGCCGCGACCGGTGGCACGCGCGAAGAGGACCTCCAGGCGTGAGGCGGGAAGGCCATTCCGCTGCAGAACAGACGCGGCGAGGACCCGGGCCGCCTCCACCTGCGTCTCGTCGTTCAGGAGCGCCAGCGCTTGGAGAGGAGTGTTCGTTCGCGGCCGTCGCAGGGTGCAGGTCTCCCGAGTCGGCGAGTCGAAGGCCTGAATGGACGGCGGAGGGGCCGTCCTCTTCCAATAGGAGTAGAGGCTTCGACGCCAGCGACCCTCGCCGCGGTCGGGTTCGTAGCTAAGTTCGCCGTTGTAGGAGACCGCCTCCCAGATCCCGGGTGGTTGCGGTGGCCGCACCGGCGGTCCCCCGATCTTAGGGACGAGCAAGCCGGACACGGCCAGCGACTGGTCCCGGAGCATCTCGGCGGAGAGGCGGAAACGCGGCCCGCGTGCCAAGAGGCGGTTGGTCGGGTCACGCTGGAGTTTCTCAGTCGTAGGAACCGACGACTGCCGGTAGGTCGCGCTCGTGACAATGAGGCGCAGCAGTTGCTTGGTGTTCCACCCGCTATCCACGAAGTACCGGGCGAGCCAGTCGAGGAGTTCAGGATGACTGGGCAGGCTCCCCTGTGATCCAAAATCTCCGACGGTTTCCACGAGCCCCTCGCCGAAGCATTGAAGCCAGAGCCGATTTACCGTGACGCGTGAGGTAAGAGGGTGATCGGGCCGCACCAGCCAGCGCGCTAGGGTGAGGCGATTGAGTGGGGCGCCGGGCGGCAGCGATGGCAGCACGGCGGGAACGCCTGGTTGTACAGGTTCAGCAGGCTGATCATACGCTCCGCGTCGGAGTACGTGGGTCGCCCGTTGCGGCGAGCTATCCTGCATCACTAGGGTGCGCGGCACTTGCGCGCGCAAGGTCGCCAGATCCGTGCGTGCTCGTTCGAGTTGTTCAAGGTGCTCGTGCTGTTGCGGAGTGCCGACCATCTCCACGAAGCCGCGTTGCATCACATCCCGTTGCCAGGAATCACGCTGGTCAGCGGCGACGCGCAAGACGCCGACGAGTCGCTCGGACCAGTACCAAGATCGTACGTCCTCCGCTGAGAGAGTATCCGGGAGAACGTAAATTTCATCAATGAGACCGTAGAAGCGTTCGCCCTTGCCGCTGACCCCGAAGTCGAGCGACCCGGCACTTTCTGCGGTGCCGGAGAGCGCATCCTGCAACACTTCCACCGGTATCACGCGTCCATCGACAAAAAGCCGCAGGCCCGCCGCGCGGGACGTGCCATCGTAAGCGAGCACCAGATGACTCCACTCCGCCCGCTTGAGAACCGCTGCGGAACGCAGTCGGAGAGCATCTTGCGACGAAGAGTGTCTGAGGCTGACCTCAAGCCGTCCTCGGCTCCAGTGGACATCAAGCCCGCGATCCTGCGTGCGCTTGCGGAGAATGCCGATGCTCGGTGCACCGGGGTTTAACCAGAAACCAATTGTCCAAGGCCGGTCGGCTCGGATCGGAAGGTCGGGCGAAAACTCAAGGTGCTGTGGGCCATCCAGAGCGAGAGCCTGACCGACCACCCCGCCTTCGTGCCGTCGCGGTCCCACCAAGCGAGGATAACGCGTGGGTTCCTCCGCACCGTCCAGGGTCGCCTCAGCCGCATCGTGCGCGGAGCTCTCGCGCCTAGGTCCGGGGCCTTCGGTCCTGAGCGAAACCTCCCACTGATCGAGGCGCTCCGCATCGGGCTTGAGCGACTGCTGCAGCTCGGCCTCCGCCTTACGCGCACGCGACGCCGCTTCCGATAGCGCAGACCGTTGCCGCGGCGTGGGCACCTCTAGGACGGGCGGTGGGTCATCTGGGTTCACCAGGCCTTTTTCCACCCCGGTGTTAAAGAAGGCGAAGAGCTGATAGTACTCCCGTTGCGAAATCGGATCGTACTTGTGATCGTGGCACCGCGCACAGCCCAGCGTCAGTCCCAGCCAAAGGTTACCGGTCGTCTCGAGGCGGTCGGCGACGTACTCGACGCGGTACTCCTCATCAATAACTCCAGTCTCGCCGGTCACCATGTGGTTTCGATTAAACCCGGTCGCGATCCGCTGCTCCAGAGTGGGGTGAGGCAGAAGGTCGCCCGCGATTTGCTCGATTGTGAACGTATCGAACGGCTGATTGCGGTTGAACGCCGCGATAACCCAGTCGCGCCAGAGCCAGATTTGCCGCGTATTGTCACGGAAGAAGCCATTGGAATCTGCGTAGCGCGCCGCATCTAGCCAGTCTACCGCCATCCGCTCGCCGAACGTCGGGGACGCCAGCAGGCGATCCACGGCGCGTTGGTAGGCATCGGGACGTGAGTCCGCAAGGAAGGCGGCAAGCTCGGTGGGCGAAGGTGGCAGGCCGGTGAGATCGAACGAGACTCGTCGAAGCAGCGTGGCGGGGTCCGCCGGCTGGGCTGGCGCAAGACCCTCGGCCTCGAGACGCGATAGGATGAAGGCGTCAATCGGGTTGGTGGGCCAGGTTCGATCACGTACCGCGGGCGGATCGTTGGCGGCGGGAGCCTGCAAGGACCAGTGCTGCTCGTAAGGGGCTCCAGCCGCGATCCACGCGCGGAACTGCGCTTGCTGCGCGGGGGTAAGTCGCTTTCCGGTCTCCACCGGAGGCATGGGATCAAGCTCATCCGTCAGCCGCAGCAGTGCCTCGCTCTGGTCCGGATGGCCCGGGACAATCGCATGAAGCCCGGACTTGGCCGCCTGCAGCGCACCCTCACGCTGATCGAAACGGAGCCCTGATTCTCGTGTCGCTTCGTCGGGACCGTGACAACTGAAGCAGTGCTCCGAAAGAATCGGCCGGATGTCTCGGATGAAGTCGACCGATTCGCGAGAGCCGGTCGCGGCGAACGCCGCCGCCGTCACGAGTCCCCCCAGCAGGCACATGCGGCTCACGCGGCTGATTGTCGTGGAGCAGGTTGGACGCACGGGCAGAAATTGAATTGAGGCGTGCAGGGCGAGCAAATCCGAAAGCAGTGCGTCCGGTGGTGCGTTCAGTTGGGTTCACGCCGCACCACCTCGACCCCTAGGCCGGGTCCGGTGGGCGGAAATGCCTGGTCAGCGACGATCTTCAGGGGCGTCGCCAACATCGTGCCGTCCAGAAACTGCGGCGCGTTCAGCGCCGCGGGGTGCGGGAGGCGGTAGGCGGAAAACAGGTGCAGACACGCCGCGAACGCGACATCCGGGTCGGTCAGCCCGCTCGCAAAGAAGGCGAGTCCATGCTCGTGCAGGTACTCCACCATGCGCGCGGCCTCAGTCAGGCCGCCCACGCGTGAGATTTTCATCGCGACGCCGTCGAGCAGTTCGAGCTGATGAAAGCTTTCCAGATCGGCGAGCGAGACGACACCTTCGTCCATCAGGATCGGAAGCGCGCCAAGTCGCCGGAGCGTGCGGTATCCCGGCAGGCGATTAGCCGGGAGCGGTTGCTCGAATGCGGCCAAGCCCGCATCCGCCAGGCCCCGTGCGACGGTCAACGCGGTCGCCTCGTCGTAGCCGCCATTCGCGTCTGCCCAGATGAACGCATCCGGAGCGAGTGCGCGCAGGCGCTGGCAGATGGCAACATCAGTCGCGGCGGCGCGACCGATCTTCACGTTGAAGTGACGGAAGCCACGTTCAGCCGCGCGTCCGACGGTGTCTTCGAGTTCGTCCGGCGAGCGGACGTCGATCGTCCAGCTCAGCGTCACGGGTCCGCCCTCCGGTTGTCCCCAGCGCGCAGCCGGGGATAATCCGGCGCGGCGGCCCTGGAGGTCGAAGAGCGCCAGATCGATGCCTGCTTTGGCGATCGGCTGCCCCGTGGAGAACGCCGGGGCGATGACGCGATTCATCGCCTGCCAGACGGCCGCCGTGTCGTCGACGGGCAGGCCCAGAATCGCCGGACCAAGATGACGCTCGAGGCTCGTTTGCACGGTCTCGATCGTCTCGTAGCTCCACGTCGGCGACGGCACGGATTGGCCCCAGCCGACCCCGCCGGAATCGTCGGTGAGCCGAACCACGACCGTGTTGCGGGTGATGCGCTTACCGTCCTTCGCGGCAAGGAAGCGAAAGTCGCCCACCACCGGGTACGCGGCGATGAAGCACTCGATACTGGCGATGCGTGGGCTCATGGGGATCGCGGTTTAGCCGACTCCGGCCAGCGCAGGTGCCGGTGCAGGAAGGTGACGGTACCGACGCCGTGGATTTCGTGGGGGCCGACAAAGTATTCGATCTCTGTGCGCTCGGGAATCCCGAGATCCGAGTAAAGGCGAGCCACCTTTGCATACTCTTGTGCCACCTTTTCGTCGATGCTGACCGGGTCCTGGTGGCCGCGTTCGACCATGAACGGTCGCGGTGCGATGAGAGCCGCGAGATCGGCGTTCCCGAAGGTCGGAGCAAGGTTGAACGAGAACTGCTCGTACTCGTGGGTGAAGACGTAGCTGCCCTTGAAGTCGCGCGTCATGATCTTCCATGACCACGTGTTGAAGGCGCCGGAGCAGACCGAGACCGCGTACTGCGGCAGCAGCGCGGGCAGGCGCAAGGCGCTGAGCCCGCCGTAGGAGATGCCGTAGAAACCAATGCGCTCAGGATCGACGAAGGGCAGGGAGCTCAGCCATTGGAGGTGCTGTTGATGTTGGCCGACGATGACCGAGAAGAGGGTGAGCCCGATCGGATTGGCGCGCCGCTGGAGTTGGCGGAACTCCGTCGCCCCGCGGTACGGATTGTGCGGCACCCAGCAGATGAAACCGCGCTCAGCGAGCGTGCGGGGGAAGGCGCGGTAGACGCGCCAGTCGCGCGTCGTGACATCGTCCTCAAGGGCGACCGAAGGCAATCCCTCGAGCCCGTGCTGGCAGACCACCACCGGCCGGCGCTCGCCCGGTGCGATGCCGTCGGGCACCAGCAGCGTGCCCCACGCGGACACGCCTGGCCACACGTCGAGTGTCACCTCCCACATCCCGTACCCGCGGCCCTGGCCGAGGAATCGGCTGCGCGGGTTGGGCGGCAGTGACGGGTCCGGCAGCCGTCCCACGTGCTCGTCCCAGAAGCGTTGACGCAACGGATCGGATGCCGTGTGCCACATCGCGACAGTCGTTCCGGCCGGTCGCTGGTTCAAGCGGGTGCGTTCGTGCTCCGAGCGCCGCTCCAAATAGTCCGCGTGCGCGAGCAACTCAGAGAGCTGGCGCTGCTGGCGCGCGTCGGCATCGGGAAGTCGCACGCTCTGCCATGGCGCATTGCTGTTTGCCTCCGCTTCGATACCAAGCGCCGCCAGAAACCGCGCGAGCGCATCGCTGCCGCCGAAGCCGGCGACGTCGCCCCCGGTCGCCACGGCCAGCTCCAGTCCCGGAAGCGGTCGCCCTTGAGGCGGCGTCAGGAGCTTCAGAGCGCGCGCGAACTCACCTGCGGTGTCGCTCGGTGTGATCGGCGCAATCCGGCCGGGCGCGGCCGAGCGCCGCCGGCCGTCGACGGGGCCAGCGGGCGTGGCCCAGGCCGGTCCGGCACTGGGCTCGATGACGAGCCGGCCTGGCAAGGCCAGGGTTGCCAGCTCGGCATCGCCAAAGGTTCGGAGCAGTCCGTGGACGTTGCGGTCAATCGGTTCTGACCAGAGCGACTCACGCCGACTCACGTATCCACTTATCAAAGACGCATGATTCTCCGGATTCAGTGCGGCGACGTGGAGTGCGATCAGACCGCCCTCACCGTAGCCGACGACGCCGACCTTCGTCGCGGGGTCAGGCCGCTGCCGGAACCACGCGAGAGCCGCTTCGACCTTGCGCACCTCGACCCCAATAAGTGAACGACCGGCCTCGAAGAGGGGCCGCCACGCCCACTCGCGATGACTCTGGTCGGTGAGCGCAATCTCCGGTACGCCGGAGTGAGTTGAGTCGCGATTCAGGAGCGTGACGATCAGCACCTCGCAGCCCGACGCCAGCAGGCGGCGCGCCACCTGTTCCTGCGGCGCGAGGCGATCATCGAGTCCCGCCAGCGACTCCGGCCTCTGGTCGGCGTCCGGCATCATCACAACCCGCGCGCGCACTGCCTGCACCGTCGGGATCAGGAGCAGGCCCTCCCCGGACACGCCGGAGAACGCCGTCCAGCGGACGGCGTGGGCTTCACCGGCGGCACTTCGGGCGACGAGGGACGAGACATCGGGTGACGCGAGCAACTGCAGGTCGGTTCGCTCCGGCAGCGGATCGATCGCGCCGAGCATCTGCCGGAGAGCCTTACGCTGCGGTTCGACCGAAATCCGGTGCGCCTCGACCCCGGAAAGGTCCCGCTTCCATTCCGTTGCCCGGTGCGCGACAGTCTTTTGTGTCCACGCCTCGAAAAAGCGATGCAGGTCGCGCACCATGTCTGCGGAGCGATCCCGGGCAGGCTCCAGCGGGCGGGACGGAGCCCCGAACGGCAGCGGTCGGTCGGCGACCTCCGCGAAGACGGCGAGCGGAATGCCGAAAACAAGGAGGGCGAGGGAGCAAAGCGCGGAGCGGGGAAACATGCGCGGGGAGGACAAGAATGAGATTTCCGGAGCGTCCGTTGGGGGCAAGCGCTGACTTCGGAGCGGTCGGCGTCTCCTTCGCCTGTATTCCGAGTTTGCCTTCGCGAGCGATCCGGATGTTCCTGCGCCTACCCGGTGCCCGCCGGGTCTGAATCGGCGGGTCGGCCGAAATGCACATGGAACGTCTGTTTTGGATCTTTCTCGGCAGCGGCCTCGGTGGGGTGGCGCGCTTCGCGTTGAACGGCTGGGTGACCACCAAGGTCGGCAGCGGCTTCCCATGGGGAACGCTGCTGGTGAACGTCAGCGGCTCCTGGCTCATTGGCGTGATCGGCACACTCGTCGCCAGCACCAGCCGCCCCGGCGGTGCGCAGTGGGCGGGCGACTTCCTTGTCATCGGCATCCTCGGCGGCTTCACGACCTACTCCGCCTACTCCTTCCAGACTCTGATGCTCGCGCGAAGCGGACACGAACTCCGCGCGATGCTCTATGCGCTCGGAACCCTGGCGCTCTGCCTTTTGGCAGTCGCCGCCGGCGCGGCGCTGGGCAGAATCCTGAAGCCGTAACGCGGTCCGAGCTTGGATGAGACCCCCCGGTTGCTGCCGACCTGGGGCGACGCAACGTCGAGTGAAGAATGGGGCGGCCAACGGGATTCGAACCCGCGACCCCAAGAATCACAATCTTGTGCTCTAACCAGCTGAGCTATGGCCGCCGTGCTGAGCGGGAGAAAATTCCGTCCGGGAGCGGCGCTGTCAACACCTTCCTTGGCCTCGCATCGTACCCGCCGTGAGGCGTCCCGACCGGGATCCCTCGGGTTCTGGGATGCGCCTTGCGCGTCGCGCGGGCGTCCGGTATTCAGTCGATCGCTGATGGACACGTTGTACACGCTCTGCCGCTCAGCGGACAACCGCCATGCGGTGCCCCTTGGTGGAGACGCGAGGGCGGAGGTCGTCGTGCACAAGCGGGCATTCTTCGCCGACGAGGCGGCCTCGAACCCATTGGTCGCGGAAATCCTGCGCGGAGGCACGGTGTCGCTGCACGTTGCACCCACCGGTCGGCGGGCCGATTTCCTTCGGGGGCCGGCGAGCTTTTTTCGTACGCATGAGCTCTTGCGTCATACGCGGATCACCAACGCGCCGCTGCTGATCGGCGGCCGCGAGTACCCGCGCGCGGAGGTTCTCGGTTTCTTCCAGCGATGCGTACCGAACACTAACCTGCATTTCCGGCCCTGGTTCTCGACCGCGCGCTACACCACATCGCTCGGACTCGCGGCGGCGGGAACGATTCTCATTGCCCACGTCGTGGCCCTGACCAGTGACGACGATGGGCTTTTCGACCGCGAGGTGGCATGGCAAGTCGGGGTACTGCTGTTCGCGGGGGCCATCCTTTCCTCCGCTCGTCGTTCGAACCGCGACCCACGACACGCTGCGCCGTGGAACTCGGCACTCTACCTCGACGCCAACGCGGCCCTGATTCGCTCCGGTTCGCCCTCCTTGGCGGTCGTGCGCAAGGAGTGGATCCCGCAGCAACGGCTGTTCAAGGAACCGGCGTTTTACGACCGTGTGCTCGCAGAAATCGAGTCGGGCCGGTTCGCCGAACACTTGGAAGTGGCCGCCCGCCAAGCCGTCAACGTTCAGCCAACGGCCGCCTGAAGCGGAGCGAAACGGTTTGGCACGTCGGTCCCGAACGCGGATGGTGCAGTCCCGCTTTTCTCGCATGAACACCCCTCCCTCCGTGCCCCTCCGTCGTCTGCAGCGCGCGTCGCTTTTTTTCCTGCTTCCCCTAGTGACGATCGCCCTGCGGGCGGGGCCGTGGGAGTCGCTCTTCGACGGGAAATCGCTGAATGGCTGGCGCACCCTTGGTGGCAAGGCTCCTTATGCCGTGGAGGATGGTACCATCGTGGGCACGGCCATCGCAGATACCCCGAACTCGTTCCTGGCGACGGATCGCACCTTGGGTGACTTCATTTTCGAGTGCGAAATCCTGCAGGAGGGCGGCCCGACGAACAGCGGCATCCAATTCCGCAGCCAGAGCCTTCCGAGCTACCAGAATGGGCGCGTCCACGGATACCAATTGGAGATCGATCCGTCCGCACGGGCCTGGAGCGGAGGAATCTACGACGAGGCGCGGCGGGGCTGGCTTTATCCAGGCACGCTGAACCCGGCGGCCCGCGACTTGTACCAACTCGGCCGCTGGAACCATCTGCGGATCGAGGCCATCGGTGCTTCCTTGCGGACGTGGATCAACGGGCGTCCGGTTTCCCACGTGATCGACGACCTCACGCGTGAAGGCTTCATCGCGCTGCAGGTGCATGGAGTCGGCAAGCAATTGGATCAAGTGGGCCGGCGGATCCGCTGGCGGAATCTCCGCATCCAGACCACCGATCTGGTCGCGACTCCCCTCGATCCCATCCCGGTTCGCAATCTCCGTCCGAATGACCTGAGCGAGGCGGAGAAGTCTGCGGGCTGGCGGCTCCTTTGGGATGGTGTCAGCTCCGCCGGCTGGCGCGGGGTCAACCAGGCCGAGTTTCCCGCCGAGGGCTGGAACATCGTGAACGGCGAATTGCGCGCAGCGCCGTCGGGCGCGAAGCGCGGCGGCGACATCGTCACGCGGGAGAACTTCTCGGCGTTCGAGTTCCAGTGGGAATTCCGGCTCACCCCGGGCGCCAACAGCGGCGTGAAGTACTTCGTGACGGAGCGTCCGCCGGCGGAGAGTGCCTTGGGTTTGGAATTTCAGCTTCTCGATGACGACAAACATCCGGATGCGGCGATGGGTGCGGGTGGAAACCGGCGCCTGGGGTCTCTCTACGACCTGATTCCGCGGTCGGAGTTGATGCCCGGTCTCGGCATCGCACCTCGGATCGGCGAATGGCAGCACGGCCGCATCGTGGTGTACCCCGACAACCGCGTGGAGCACTGGCTCAACGGCGTGAAGGTCGTGGACTACGTCCGCGGCTCGCCGCTCTTTAAGAGCGTTGTGGCGCGCAGCAAGTTCGAGAAGAACGCCGGCTTCGGTCTCGGGGGGAGCGGTCCGTTACTGCTGCAGGACCATCGCGACGAGGTCCACTTCCGCAGTCTCAAGGTCCGCGAACTGCGCTGAGCGCACGCCCGCCGCGCCGCCTAGGCGACGGCGGGGCCGAGTTCCGCCAGCAGCGTGCGGAGCTCGGTTTCCGGGGCCTCGTGGTTCTGGCTGACGGCGAGTTGGAGCGCTTCCGCAAGAAGCGGTCGGGCTTCCGTTGCGCGTCCGGCGCGGAGCAGGAGTTTGCCGAGGAGGATCCGCGGAATCATCCAGTCGGCCTTCGCGGCCACGCACTGCCGAAGGTGAACTTCGGCCTCCCCGTCGCGGCTCGCCCCGAGGAGCGCCTGGGCAAGGCTGAAGCGGAATAATTCGTTGGTCGGCTGGCGCTCGACGAGTCCAGAGAAATGGGCGATGCGGTCCATGGATGCGATCTCAGCCACGATGCGTTCGAGACGTCACGGCGCAAACGGGCGGAAGATTTCCTCGCGGTTGACGCGGGTCATGCGTTCGTGCCGTGACTGAGGAAGCGAATCGAGAAAGAGGCGGCCATAGGTTTTCGCGACCACGCGAGAGTCAAGGAGGGTGATCACCCCGCGGTCCGTGGTGGAACGGATGAGTCGGCCGATCCCTTGCCGGAATTGGATGAGCGCGTCGGGCAGGGTGATCTGCGCGAACGGATTGCCGCCGGCTTCCCGGACGGCGTCGCTGCGAGCCTCCAGTACCGGATGCGTCGGTGGGGCGAACGGCAATCGCGTCACGATCACTTGGGAAAGTGCACCGCCGGGAATGTCCACGCCGGTCCAGAAGCTCTCCGTGCCGAACAGGATGGCGTTGCCGAGCCGGCGCATCTCGCGGGCCAGTTCGGTACGCGACAATGCCTCTCCCTGCAGCAGGAAGGGGCGCCCGGCCTCCGCGAACTCCGGCTGGAGCGCGGCGGCGACGGCCCGCATGTCAGAGTAGCTGGTGAAGAGTACGAGCGAACCACCGCTGACGCGCAGCGAGCAGAAGCGAACCCAGTCAATCAGGCTCTCGATCGCAAGTCGGGCGTCCTGCGGCGACGGCAGCGGTACATCGGTGGCGATGAAGACGCGCATCTGACGGTCGTAATCGAAGGGCGAGGCGACGGCGCCGGTGCGGGCGTCCTCCGCGCCGACGCGACGGGTGAACGCCTCCAGTTGTCCGCCCACGGCCAAGGTCGCGCTGGTGCACAGCACGCTGGTTCCGCAGCCGAAGAGGTGGGCGCGCAGGGCGGGGGCGACGTCCAGCGGCGCACTGCGCAGGGTCACGATGGTCTGGCGCCGGCCGCCGCGCTCGCACCAGTACACCTGGCCCTTGTCAGCGAGCGAAAGCCATTCCGCGATCGCCACCTGCAGTGCCTTGATGCGCAGGCGTTGCTCGAGGAATTCATCGCGCTCGCGTCCTTCCTCGAGGCGGTCGGCCACGCGGGCCACGGCGCGCTCGAGGGCGGCGAGGGGACCCTCCAGCAGATTCTCGGTGGGATCCGGCTCGCGCAAGCGCACGACGGGGCGCTCCGCCAGCAGCGTTCCCGCCAGCGCGCCGAAGAAACGCTCCGCCGCGCTTAGTCCGTCCTCCACGAGGCGGTGTACCTCGGGTCCGGAATGCCGTCCGAGCAGGCCGCGCCGGGAGCGGGGGTTGTAGAGGTGCTTCAGGACGCGGTCGATCGTGTGGCTGCTGACGTGCAGCCCGAAGTTGTCCGTGGCCACCTCGGGAACGGTGTGCGCCTCGTCCAGGACCACGAAGTCGTCGGGGAAGAGCACCCCGGGTGTCTCGCGCGGCGCCCCCTGGGATTGCGCACCGCCCGAGCTGATCAGAGCGAAGAGCAGCGCGTGGTTGACGATGATAACCTGGGCGGAGCGCAGGCGGGTGCGCGCGCGCTGGTAGAAGCAGCGATTGCAGTCGCAGTGCTTACGCGAGCAACCCGAGGAGTCGGCGCTGACGAGGTCCCAGACCTCGGCGCGGGGCGGCGGACGGAGCTCGTGGCGCAGACCGGACTCGGTTTGCTCCGCCCACTCCGCGATGCGCTGTAGCTCCCCATATTCGTCGTCGCTGAACAGGCTCGCTTTCTCGGCTAGCGCATGGCTCAGCCGCGTGGTGCACAGGTAGTTCCCCTTGCCGACGAGCACGCAGCTACGGAAGGCGGCGTAGGGCGCGGTCTCGGGCGCGCCGGCGAGGATTCGCCGGCAGAGGGGCAGATCCTTGGCTTCCAGTTGCTCCTGCAGCGAGATGGTGTGGGTGGATACGATCAGCTGACGCGATTGGTCCACGGCGTGAACGATGCCGGGCAGCAGGTAGGCGAGAGATTTGCCGACGCCGGTCCCCGCCTCGAAGGCGAGGGCCGCGTCGTCCGCGAACGCCTTGGCGACCGCGCGCGCCATGTGCGCTTGTTCGGGGCGGTGTTCCAAGTCGAGGACAGACGCCACGAGACCAGCCTCCGCGAAGAGCCGTCCTGTCACCGCGGGGGCAGTGGAGGGGGCTCGCGGGGGCGAGGAGGAGAGGTCAGAGTCTTCGCGCAGTCCGATCATGCGGCAAACGGCGGAGGGTCAGGCAAACGGCTGGAGCCGCCTGCGGCGATTGCAATCTGCGGTCGCCTTTTTCCGGGGTCAGCTCAAGCGTCCGGCCATGAGCCTGCCCTGGACGGATACCTTGGCCAATTTTCTGCGGGCGCAGCCCAGCATCGAGGGCCTGCGCATCGACACGGAACGGCGCAAAGTGTCGATCGCGACGCTCGGGGAGGTCGATCTGGACGCACTGGAGGCGTCTCTTCTGGCCACGGTCAATGCCGTGGAGAATCGCCTCGGCCATCGCGCCAAGACTCCGGCCGGTTTCACGGTTCGCCAGAAAGGCAGCGTGACGGAAATCACCGGTCCCTCGTGCGCCACGGCGCCGAAGCTGTGGACGTGGCGAGAGATCGACCTGCGCGAGCCCCTCGAGGCCCCGGCGCCTGAGTCGGAGTGGCGGCTTCTCGCCGGGCTGGCAGCCGCCTGCGCGATCCTCGGCGTCGCCGGTTTCCTGACCGACCACTACGGCTGGGGACCGCTGTGGTTTTCGCGGCTCCTGTCGCTCCTGGCCGTCATCGCGGGTGCGTATGATGCCGCGGTCGATGCGTGGGCGAACCTCCGGAAGCGGGAGGTCGACATCCATTTTCTGATGCTCGTGGTGGCGGCGGGAGCCTTGGCGATCGGAGCCTGGGACGAGGCGGTGCTCCTGCTGTTCCTCTTTTCTGCATCTGGTGCGATGGAGGAGTTCGCGATGGACCGGACGCGCCGCGAAGTCTCGGCGCTGCTCAAGTCCGCGCCGAAGCGGGCGACCGTGGTGGC
>CAIOYO010000064.1 GCA_903862595.1 uncultured Opitutaceae bacterium
AGGGGACGCGTGATCAATCCAGCATCGATCTACCGGCCGGCATCCGCGGACGCTACGTCATCATCCGCAGCCGCGGCTCGCGCGAGGACGGCAAGTGGTCGGTGGCCGAACTGCGGGTCGACTAGGCGCCGCCCGGCTGCCCTAGGCGGCCCCAAGCGTCGCCCACCCCCCACGCCGCTCCACCCCGCTTCAACGCACCGCACCGCCCCCGGTGCGGCGCGGCGCGATGCTGTGCTGTCCTGTGCGGCAGGATGCGTAAGGATGTGGCAACATTGCGCTTCCTCCGCGCGCGCCGGGCTGGCAGGGTAAAGAGGCTTTCGGCGCCCCCACCCCGCCATGACCCTTTCCCCGGTCGACTGGATTATCATCGTCGTTTACCTTGCCGGCTGTCTTGTCGCCGGTTTGTGGATGCGCCGCTACGTCCGCGGCGTGCAGGAGTTCGCCGTGGCGGGGCGGCACATGGACCTGAACCTCGGCATCGCCTCGCTGGCGGCGACCGAGCTCGGCCTTGTGACCATCATGTACGCGGCCCAACTCGGCTACGAGAAGGGCTTCGCTGGAGCGACGATCGGCGTCGTGATCTGGGGTGCGATGTGGCTGGTGGGGCGCACGGGCTTCGTGATCGTCCCGATGCGCAATGCCGGCGTGATGACGATCCCGGAACTCTTCGAGAAGCGGTTCGGCACACGCGTGCGCTGGCTGGCCGGACTCTTCGTCGCGGTCGGCGGCCTGCTCAACATGGGCATCTTCCTCCGGCTCGGCGGCGAGTTCCTCGTGCATGCCACCGGACTGCCGCCCGGGCAGCTGGAATGGGTCATGACTGCCCTCCTCGGGCTGGTTCTGCTCTACACCATGCTGGGCGGGATGCTCTCCGTCCTGGTGACGGACTACCTGCAATTCCTCGTGATGGGCGTGGGCATCGTGGCCGTCTCGGTGGTCGTGCTCTGGCACACGGGCTGGGTTAACTTGGTCGGCGGTCTGGACGCGGCGTGGCAAGCGGGGCAGCTCAAGGCCCACCCTTACAATCCCCTCCACGCCTCGAATTTCGGCTGGGGCTACCTGCTATGGCAGGCGGCGTTCCAGATCGCGTGCGCGACCACGTGGCAGACGCAGATCAGCCGCGTGCTCGCGGCGCGCGATGCCGCGACTGCGCAGAGGATGTATCGACGGACGTCCTTCTACTTCGTTGGCCGTTTCCTGCTGCCCGCGCTCTGGGGAGCCGCGGCGTTTGTCTGGTTCGCCAACCAAGGTGGGCTACCCGAAGGCGTGACCTCCCTCACCGCGATGCCGCAGTACCTCAGCCTCATCCTGCCCGTGGGCCTGATCGGCATCGTGGTCGCCGGGATGCTCGCGGCCGAGATGTCGACCGACAGCGGCTACATGCTGACCTGGGGCACGGTGATCTACAACGACCTCGTGCGTCCGTGCCTGCGCCGCCCGCTCAGCGCCAAGGCAGAGCTCCTGCTGACGCGCCTGCTGGTGCTGGCCATCGCCCTGTTCCTCCTCGTGTACGGGCTATGGTATGAGCTTCCCGGCAACGCCTGGGACTACCTCGCCGTCACGGGCAACATCTACCTCGCGAGCGTCTTCACGCTGCTGGTCGCGGGCCTCTACTGGCCCCGCGCGACCCCGGCGGGCGCGGCGGCCGCGCTGGTGCTCGGCGCGGTGGGGCCGATCCTCTTCCTCGTCATCGGCAAGTCGCACGCCATCGCCCCCGAGGTGGCAGGCGCCTCCTCCTTCGGATTGGCCGCCGCCGGCATGATCGTCGGCTCCCTCCTGACCCGCCGCCCGGCCGCCACCGCTGCCCCAACCGCCCGCGCATGACCTCACTCCCCCTCATTCTCTGGGCCATCCTGATCGCCGCCAGCATCGGCTGGTACGCCTTCCTCGTCGTCCACATCGGCCGCAAGGCCGGCGGCGAAATTCGGGAACTGATCAAGACCCTCTCCCAGCGTCCACCGTCCGACCCGCCGACGTCCTAGGCTCGGCCCTGACCGCCCGGCGACCGTCAGCGTCCCGCTGCGTCCGGCCAAAAAAACAGCCGCGCCCTCGAAAGGACGCGGCTGCCTGAAAAGGGACCCGGGGACGGAAACGTCCCCGAAAAGACTTAGTCGGCGTAACGACGGCGGAGCATCGCGGTGAAGGCCTGAACCTTCTCCTTGCGGCGACGCTTCTCGCAGGGCTTCTCGTAGTAGCGCTTTGCGCGGACGCCCTTGATGATGTTCTCGCGATCGAGCTTCTTCTTCATCCGGCGGATGGCACGGTCGATGGGCTCGTTCTTGCGAATCTTGATTTCGATGGACATGGCTCGGGAATGAGGCGGCCGGGGGGCCGTGGGAAAAACGCCGATGAGGCCAAACCCCCCGGACCACGTCAACGGCTTTTTTCCAAGCCCCCCCTCGAAAGTCCACGCTTGCCCACACCCCACTCCCGTCTTGCCTAGCCACAGTGTCGTCCGCCGCCTCCGACTTCGTCCACCTCCACGTCCATAGCGACTACAGCCTCCTCGACGGAGCCTGCCGCATGGATCGCCTGATGGACCGGGCTGCCGCCCTGGGCATGAAGGCCATCGCACTCACCGATCATGGCAACATGTTCGGGGCCATCGAGTTCTACAATGCCGCGAAAGGCAAGGGCATCAAACCGCTGATTGGTTGCGAAATCTACATCACCGAGAACTCCCGGTTGGACAAGCAGGGGCGGGCGGAGGATGGGAAGAGCTATTACCACCTCGGGTTGCTCGCCCGGAATCTGCAAGGCTACCAGAACCTGCTCAAACTGGTGTCCGATTCCCACCTGCGGGGCTTTTACTACAAGCCGCGGGCGGACTTCGAGACGCTGGCCAAGTACGCAGGCGGGCTGATCGGGTTCACGGGCTGCCTCGCCGCGCTGGTGCCGCAGCACCTGCTGCACAATCGCTTCGAGGACGCGCGCAAGGCCACCGCACGGTACATCGACATCTTTGGCCGCGAGAACTACTTCGTCGAAATCCAGGACCACGGCATCCCGGAACAGCGGCAGATCATCCCGGGGCTGCTCAAGCTGGCCGAGGAATTCCAGCTCCAGGTCATCTGCACGAACGATGTCCACTACGTGCGCCATGAGGACGCCGAGCCGCACGATGCCCTGCTCTGTATCCAGACGGGGGCGAAGATCGCCGACACGAACCGGATGCGTTTTTCCGGTACGCAGTTCTATCTGAAGAGCGCGGCCGAGATGGCGCGCCTCTTCGCCGAGATCCCGGAGTCGCTGACCAACACGCTCGCCGTGGCGGAAATGTGCGACCTGTCGATCCCGTTTCCCAAGGGCTCCGAGCGCTACCCGAAGTACCCGCTCACGCCGGAGATCTCGTCCAAGTTCGACCGACCGGGCTACCTGCACGAGCTCTGCTGCGAGGGACTGCGGCAACGCTACGGTCACGACTTCAAGGCCGTCGCCACGCGTCCGATCGTCGCCGAGCGCCTCGCCCGGCTCACTCAGCTCGCGCCTGGACAGAAGCCCTCCCCACCCGATTATTCCCAGCTCGCCCCCGAGGAACTGCTCGCGGTGCGCATGGGCTACGAGCTCGCGATCATCCAGGTCACCGGCTTCGTCGACTACTTCCTCGTCGTCTGGGACTTCATCGCCTGGGCCAAGCAGCAGGGCATCCCGGTCGGCCCCGGCCGCGGCTCCGGCGCCGGCTGCCTCGTCGCCTACCTGCTCGGCATCACCAACATCGACCCGATCCGGTTCGGTCTCCTGTTCGAGCGCTTCCTCAATCCCGAGCGCGTGTCGCCGCCCGATTTCGACATCGACTTCTGCATGCGCCGCCGCGGCGAGGTCATCACCTACGTCCGCCAGAAGTACGGCAACGACTGCGTCGCCAACATCATCACCTACGGCACGCTCGGGGCCAAGATGGTCATCCGCGACGTCGCCCGCGTGAACGACCTGCCGTTCGCCGAGGCCGACCGGCTCGCGAAGATGATCCCCGACGAGCTCAACATCTCGCTCGAGGACGCCATCACCAAGAGTGCCGAGCTGCGGTCCGAAATCGACCGCAACCCCGTCGCCAAGCGCATCGTCGAATCCGCCCGCGTCCTCGAGGGTATGGTCCGCAACACCGGCAAGCACGCCGCCGGAATCATCATCACCGACCAGCCGCTCGAAGAGTTCGTGCCGCTGACGCTGCAAGAGGACGACGTGACCGTGCAGTTCGACATGAACGCGGTAGGCAAGCTCGGCCTGCTGAAGATGGACTTCCTCGGCCTGAAGACCCTCACGGTGATCGCCGACGCCGTGACCAACGTCCACCGCTCCACGGATCCGCGCTTCGACATTGAGCGCATCCCCCTCGAGGATGCGCCGACCTTTGCGCTGCTCAATTCCGGCCGGACGATCGGGGTCTTCCAGCTCGAGTCGGGCGGCATGCAGAACGCCGCCAAGCTCGTCGGCATCTCCCACATCGACGACATCAACGCCGTCGGCGCGCTCTACCGTCCGGGCCCGATGGCGTTTATCCCCGACTACGCCCGCGGAAAGCGCGACCCCTCCTCCATCGCCTACCCGCACCCGCTCCTCGAGGCGGTGCTGAAGGAGACGTACGGCATCATCGTCTACCAGGAGCAGGTGATGGAGTGCGCCCGGATCATCGCGGGCTACACGCTCGGCGGCGCCGACATGCTGCGACGAGCGATGGGCAAGAAGGACGCCGAGGCCATGGCCAAGGAGCGCGTGAAGTTCGTCGAGGGCGCCCGGCGCCTGCACGGCCTCGATGACCGCCGCGCGAACGAGATCTTTGACCTGCTGAACAAGTTCGCGAGCTACGGCTTCAATAAGTCGCACTCCGCCGCCTACGCACTCGTCAGCTACCAGACTGCGTATCTGAAGTCCAACTACCCAGTAGAGTTCATGGCCGCGGTGCTGACCTCCGAGCTCGGCAACGCGGAGAAGCTGGCCCACTTCATCGCGGAGTGCGAGGCGATGGGACTCACGGTGCTGGGTCCGGACGTCAACGAGAGCCGCGAGACCTTCACCCCTCTGGTCGCGGGAGGAACCCGCGCGATCCGCTTCGGTCTCGCCGGCATCAAGGGCGTCGGCGAGGCCGCCGCCCAGCGGATCCTCGCCGAGCGCGAGCGGGGCGGGCCGTTCCGCGATTTCGAGGACTTCATCCAACGCGTCGACCCCAAGGCCCTCAACAAGCGCGTGCTGGAGCATCTCGTGAAGACCGGTGCGTTCGATTTCTCCGGTGCATCACGCAAGCGCCTCTTCGATGGCATCGACGCCGCGCTGGCTGCCGCCTCATCGCAGGCGCGCGACCGGGCCGCCGGGCAGAACACCTTCCTCGACCTGCTCGCCGAGCCCGCCCCAGCCCCGCGGCGCACGAGCAAGGGAACGACGGAGCGCGGCCCCGCGCCCCGCGCCGGAGCTCGCCCCGCGCCGGAGCCGGAGTCGGCTGACGAGTTCACCGCCTCGGAACGGCTGCAGTTCGAGAAG
>CAIOYO010000065.1 GCA_903862595.1 uncultured Opitutaceae bacterium
CGGGCTCGACATGTTCGCCCTGCTGGTCTCCGGCCTGCGCTCTTCCCTCTACGTCGGCTTCCTCGCCGGCTTCGTGGCGACCGTCCTGGGCACGCTGATCGGCGTGTACGGCGGCTACAAGGGCGGCTGGATCGACGATGTCCTGACCGCCTGCACGAACCTCTTCCTCGTCATCCCGAGCCTGATCGTGCTGATCCTGCTGTCGGGCAGCCTGCAGGAAGGGCGGAGCCTGACCCTAATCGCGCTCTTCATCGGCTGCACCACGTGGACGTGGAGCGCCCGCGCGGTGCGCGCCCAGGCCGCCAGCCTGCGCTCCCGCGACCATGTCGCACTCGCGCGCATCAACGGCTATGGGACGCTCGGGATCGTCTGCCTGCACATCCTGCCGTACCTGCTCTCGTACCTGTTCATGGTGTTCATCCTCCAGACCGCGTCGGGGATCCTGACCGAGTCGGTGATCAGCATGCTCGGGCTCGGACCCTACGACACGGTCTCGCTGGGCAACCTGCTCAACCAAGCGATCCGCAACGAGGCGCTCTCCGATGGCGCGTGGTGGGCGTTCTTCCCGCCGATGCTGCTCATTACGGTGATCGCGTTCGCGCTCTACGTCCTCAATACCTCGATGGAAGGCGTGTTCAACCCACGCCTCCGCAAGTGACCCGCGCCATGCCCGCCATTCTCGAGGTCGAAGACCTGCGTCTCCATTACCTCACCCGCCTCGGCAAGCGAGTGCAGGCCGTCGATGGCGTTTCCTTCCAGCTCCAGCCCGGGGAAATCCTCGGCATCGCCGGTGAATCCGGCTGCGGCAAGACCACCCTGGTCAGCGGGCTAATGGGCCTGCTCATGCCGCCGCTACACCTCACCTCGGGCGCGGTGCGGATCGCGGGCCGCGACATCCTTCGCCTGCCGCCGGCGGAGGTCCGCCGCTCCGTGCTCGGCCGCGATATCGCGATGATCCCGCAGGGCGCCCTGAATTCGCTCAACCCGACGCGGAAGATCCGCGACCTCGCCACCGACGTGATCCTCGCCCACGACGAGGGCGCGGACCGCCGCGCGATCCAGGAACGTCTGCGCGAGCGCTTCACGCGGATCGGATTGGAGGCAGATGCGGTCCTCAACGCGTATCCGGTGCAGCTGCCCGCCGGGATGAAGCAGCGCGTCGTGATCGGAATTTCCACGCTGCTGAACCCGCGGATCGTCATCGCCGACGAACCCAGCTCGGCGCTCGACGTGTCGTCGCAGAAGGCCGTGATCCAGCTCCTCTTCAACCTACTCGACGAAGGCATCGTCTCGTCGATGGTCTTCATCACGCACGAACTGCCCCTGCTGCGCCACGTCGCCGGACGCATCGCGGTGATGTACGCGGGGCAGATCGTCGAGATCGGGACGACCGAGCAGGTGATCTTCGACGGACGCCAGCCGTACACGCGGGCGCTGATGGGCTCGATGCTCAGCGCCGAACCCGGACAGAAGTCCCGGAAGCCGGTCGCGATCGAGGGTGCCCCGCCGAACCTCGGCGAGCCGATCTCCGGCTGCCGCTTCGCCGTGCGCTGCCCGGTCGCGCAGCCGGACTGCACGCAACGCGACCAAGTCCTGCGCGAGGTCGCGGGCCGCCACGTGAGGTGCCATCATGCCCGCTGAGACTCCCTGCTTCGAGGCCCGAAACCTGACGCGCGCCTTCGGCCACGGCGCGCGGCGCAAGGTCGCCGTTAGCGACGCGACCTTCACGATCGCCGAACGCGAAATCGTCTCGCTCGTCGGCCAGTCCGGCTGCGGCAAGAGCGTCCTCGCCAAACTCCTCCTCCGACTGGAAAAACCATCCTCCGGCGACCTGCTCTACCACGGACGCCCGATCGCGGAGTCCGGAGATCCCCGCGCGTATTGGCGCGATGTGCAGGCGGTCTTCCAGGATCCGTACGCGGCGTTCAACCAGTTCTTCACCATTCGCTCGCAGCTGAAGGCGTGTTTCCGGCTCTTCGACCGCCGCCCGCCCGAGGCCGAAATGGAGGAGCGCATCGACCAAGCCCTCCTCGCGGTCAATCTCCGGCCGCGCGAGCTCGACGGGAAGTACCCCTTCGAACTCTCCGGTGGCCAGATGCAGCGCCTGCTGCTCGCCCGCATCTTCATCCTCCGGCCCCGCGTGCTCATCGCCGACGAGCCGACCTCGATGGTCGATGCGTGCAGCCGCGCCGGGATCCTCGAGTACCTGATGAAGCTCAAGGAGGAGCTCTCGATGACCATCGTCTTCGTGACGCACGACATCGGCCTCGCGTACTACGTCTCGGACCGCCTCTTCATCCTGCACGAAGGCCAGATCGTCGAACAAGGCGCGCCGGACGACGTGACCCAGCGCCCGACCAGCCCTTTCACGCGCCAGTTGCTCGACGACATTCCCTCGGTCCACCGGCCGTGGGTGAGCCGGGCGTGAGGGAAGCAAGAAGCCGGCACCGTCTCCCGTGGGGAAGCCAGTGCCGGCTCAGCCTCCGAGGACACCACGCCCCTCCGGCTACCAAACCCGGCCCATGAGGCATTTGCCGAAGGGTCCAGTAATGCGCCCGATGGTGGGCCGCCAGTTCCCGCTCCTCCAACTCCGCATCCGCTGACTGCGCCACGAAGCTGAAGTCGGACCAGAGCATCAACCCGACTCCGACGACCCCACCGATGGTCAGGATCCCGTGAACAACAAGTAGCCAAGCCTGCCGGGCATCCGCAGGGGCGTCTGCTCCAGGTAGGAAAAACTTGATGACGAGTGCACTCCAAAGCCCGATGAGGGTGGCGATGAAGAGCGTCCGCAAAACCGGCCCGCTCAGGTTAAATCCGTGATGATTTTTCGGACCGTGTCAGTGTGGATACAAATTACTTTCCGAAGCGACATTCGCACCGGCAGCAACGCCCGACTCACCCGGATCAAGGATTTGATCGGTGTGAGCTCCGCCCTTCTCCCCCAAGGTCGTCGCCATCCGGCTCGCCACTGCAAGGTGGACGCTCGTGAGCCCGCGTCCACCCGCAACTACGGCACCTCGTACGCTTCGATCAGTGCAGTGCCGCCCTTTCCAGAGGCGTCCGTCACGTGGATCGTGTAAGCACCCGGCGGGAAGGGACCGACGTCATAGGCGAGATACGCCTCCTCTCCGCCGCTGAGCGGAAACGCCCCGGCGGAAGCGAAGAGGTTCGTCCAGTACTCCGGCGGAAGGACGACCGCCGGGCGCACCCAGGAATACGGCTTGCCCTTGGAGTCGTAGAAGGCGACGCGCGGTCGGGCCACGGGATCTGGCACGCCGAAGGCCGCGAGCGAAGGGCCGACCGTGCGGATCAGCAAGGTCTTGGTCGTCTTGCCCGTGACCACGAACCCGAGGATTTGCGTGTCCGCACCGGCCTGGAGGCGCACGCGGCTCGAGAAGTTTCCCGTCGAGCCAGCCACCACGACATCCAGCTGGATGCCGGTGGTGATCGTGGGGAACGCCGCCCCCGTAACGGTATAGAGGCCGCTGCTGGCCGACGTCACCGGACCCAGCACCAGCTTCGAACCCGTGGCTCCGGGGATCGCCTCCCCATCCTTGCGCCACTGGGTTGGCCCAGGCCACTCTGCGGGCAGGACGAGCGTCACGGACTCTCCCGGAGGCACCCGCACCCGGCTGGGGCCCGCCGGGGGTACGATACCGTTCGCGATGTCCAGATTCATTACCAATTGCGTGAGATTCGCCGCCCAGCTGGGCGACGCCAGGATCACCAATGCGACCCAAACCAAGACCGTAAGCTTCTTCATGGGAGAGGTCATTTCCAAGATTGAGTTGAGTGCCTTTGCTTGCCGTGACCGTGGACCCGCCCGCGATCTCAAAGGTTCCCAAGAAGGAGGCAACCCCCGCGTAATCCGCCAACCATTACGGTTTCATTCAGCGACGTAGGTTGTCCCCGCGTTTCCATCGGACTCACGGCGGCAAGGGCTGGGGGCGGCTCTACGTCGATGCCACTTACGGACTCTTGCCTCAGGCATGGTGGACGCTACTGGACTCGAACCAGTGACCCCGTGCGTGTGAAGCACGTGCTCTAACCAACTGAGCTAAGCGTCCCAGACAGAGGCGGGAACGTGAAGCAGGCCGCCGGGCGATGCAACTCTGATTTAGCCGGGAATGCCGCGCCTCGGCTCGCGCCGTCCGGCTCACTTCGGCATCCCACAGGACTCCAGCCGCCCTCCTCACTTCCGCGTCGCGACTGGACGGCGGCGGCGAGGAAACAGGGTGCGGCAAATCTCGCACACCGTACCGTCGCAGCCGTGCGCCGTGCAGTGCTCGCGGCCATAGAAGATGATGCGCAGGTGCAGGGCGTTCCAATGCTCCCGTGGGAAGAGCGTCTTCAGGTCCTTCTCCGTCTGGGCCACGCTACGGCCATTCGTCAGCTTCCAGCGCTGCGCAAGGCGGTGGATGTGAGTATCTACCGGGAACGCCGGCACGCCGAAGGCCTGCGCCATCACCACCGACGCGGTCTTGTGGCCCACCCCGGGCAGGGTCTCCAACTCCGCAAAGGTCCGCGGGACCTGGCCGCCATGGCGCTCCAGCAGGATCTCCGAGAGGCCCCGGATCGCTTCCGCCTTCCGGGGCGCCAAGCCACACGGACGCACGATCGCATCAATCTCCGCCACGCTAAGCTTCACCATCTGCGCCGGGGTCGCGGCGAGGCGAAACAACGCGGGAGTCGTCAGGTTCACGCGTTTGTCCGTGCACTGCGCCGAGAGCAGGACCGCGATCAGCAGGGTGTAGGCATCCGTGTGATCCAGCGGCACCGGGGTCCGGGGGTAGAGCTCCGCCAGCCGGCGGTCGATGTACGCCGCACGGTCCACCCGACGGGAAAAGTCCAGGGAAGCCGGGGATGCCGCCATCCCCCGGAAGAAGCCGCTCCACGCCGCCAATGACAAGGGCAGAAGCCATCGGCCTCTCGATGGACTGGACGACCGCCGGGTCAGCAACTTGCTCCGAAAACCAGAACCCGGTTGCGCACCCTCCCGGCCCCACTACCTTCTCCGTCAACGAGCTATGTCGACCGCCGCTGCCCCCGCCGCCACGTCCGCCACGTCCGCCGCCTCCACCGGGCCCCGCCTCGAGGATCTCCTCGCCCCCAGCGATGCCTTCGCCCGTCGGCACCACGGCGACGACGCCGATGTCACGCCTCTCCTCACCGCCCTCGGGCAACCCAGCCTCAACGCGTTGATCGACGCCACGGTCCCGCCCGCCATTCGTCTGCCGCGGCCACTCGATCTCCCGGATCCTCTCGCGGAATCCGCCGCGCTCGCCGAGCTCCGCGGCATCGCCGGGCTCAATCAGGTCTTCCGGAGCTACATCGGTCAGGGCTACTTCGACACGGTGACCCCGCCGGTCATCCAGCGCGCCATCCTCGAGAACCCGGGCTGGTACACCGCCTACACGCCGTACCAAGCGGAGATTTCACAAGGGCGCATGGAGGCGCTGCTCAATTTCCAGACGGCGGTCATCGAACTGACCGGCCTCGAAATCGCCAACGCCTCCCTCCTCGACGAATCCACCGCGGCCGCCGAGGCCATGACGCTCGCGCTGCGATCGGTCACCGGCGCGGGTCGCCGCCGGTTCTTTGTGTCGTCCCGCTGCCACCCGCAGACCATCGACGTGGTGGTCACGCGCGCGCAACCGCTCGGAATCGAAGTGGTGCTGGGCGACGCCGCTACCGCCACGTTCGACGAGACGTATTTCGGAGCGCTCGTGCAGTACCCGGATACCTTCGGAGCGATCCATCGCTTCGACGAGGTCGCCGAGCGCATCCACGCGGCGGGCGGTCTGCTCGTCGTCGCCACGGATCTCCTCGCGCTCACGCTGCTCCGTCCCCCGGGGGAATTCGGGGCGGACGTGGCGGTCGGCTCCGCGCAGCGCTTCGGCGTGCCGCTCGGCTTCGGAGGACCGCATGCGGGCTTCATGGCCACGCGCGACGTCTACAAGCGCCAGATGCCGGGCCGCCTGATCGGCGTCTCCCGGGATGCCCAAGGCGGACCGGCGCTGCGCATGGCCCTCGGCACGCGCGAGCAGCACATCCGCCGCGACAAGGCCACCTCCAACATCTGCACCGCCCAGGTGCTGCTCGCCGTGATGGCTTCGATGTACGCCGTCTTCCACGGGCCCGAGGGCCTGCGGCGCATGGCGCGGCGGATCAAGTTCCTGACCGAGTGGCTCGCGGCCGGACTCCGCGCTGCGGGGGCGAAGGTGGACGACAGCGGTCCGTGCTTCGACACGATCGTGGTTCGCGGCATCGCCGCGACGCGGGTGCACGCGGCTGCCCATGCGCGCCGGATCAACCTGCGCGTGATCGCGGACGATGCGGTGGGAATCTCGCTCGACGAAGCCACCACGCGTGACGACATCGAGGTCCTGCTGGGCCTCTTCCGCGAATCCGCCGCCCTGCCCGATCCGTCCGCGATCCGCCACGCCTTCCCGGAGGCGCACGCGCGGCGCGGGGATTTCCTGCAGCACGCCGTCTTCCAGCGTTACCACACCGAGCACGAGATGCTCCGCTACATCAAGCGACTCGAGGCGAAGGACCTTTCGCTGTGCCACTCGATGATCGCGCTCGGCTCGTGCACGATGAAGCTCAACGCCGCCAGCGAAATGTTCCCGGTGACCTGGGCGGAGTTCGGCCGGATCCACCCGCTCGCACCCGCGGAGCAGACCCGCGGTTACGCGCGGCTCTTCTGCGACCTCGAGCGCTGGCTGGCGGAAATCACCGGCTTCGCCGCCGTCTCGCTGCAGCCCAACGCGGGTTCGCAGGGAGAATTCGCGGGGCTGCTCGCGATCCGCGATTACCACCTTTCCCGCGGCGACGCGCACCGCACGGTTTGCTTGATCCCCACCAGCGCCCACGGCACCAACCCGGCCAGCGCGGTGATGTGTGGGATGTCGGTCGTGCCGGTCGCCTGCGATGGCGATGGCAACATTGACCTCGTCGACCTGCGGACGAAGGCCGACCAGCACGCCGCGAACCTCGCCGCGCTGATGGTCACCTACCCGTCGACCCACGGCGTGTTCGAGGCGTCGATCCGCGACATCTGCGCCCTCATCCACGAGCGGGGCGGGCAGGTGTACATGGACGGCGCGAACATGAACGCGCAGGTCGGCCTGACCTCCCCCGGTTTCATCGGGGCGGATGTCTGCCACCTCAACCTTCACAAGACCTTCTGCATCCCGCATGGCGGCGGCGGTCCCGGCATGGGGCCGATCGGCGTCGCCGCCCACCTCGCCCCCTTCCTGCCCGGCACGCCGGGCGCGCGGCCCGCGCAGACCCCGGGTAACCGCGCCGTCTCGGCCGCGAACCACGGCTCGGCGTCGATCCTCGTGATTTCCTGGATGTACATCCGGATGATGGGCTCGATCGGCGTGACTGAGGCAACCAAGCGCGCGATCCTCAACGCGAACTACATCGCTCGGCGCCTCGATTCCTACTTCCCCGTGTTGTACAAGGGCGCCGCCGGCTGGGTGGCGCACGAGTGCATCATCGATCTTCGCTCCTGGAAGAAGTCCGGCATCGAGGTGGAGGACGTCGCGAAGCGCATGATGGATTACGGCTACCACGCCCCGACCATGAGCTGGCCGGTCGCCGGGACGCTGATGATCGAGCCGACGGAAAGCGAATCGCGGGCCGAACTCGATCGGTTCTGCGATACGATGATTTCGATTCACGGGGAAATCGCCCGCATCGCGTCGGGCGAGCTCGACCGCGCCAACAACCCGCTGAAGCACGCGCCGCACACCGCCTCAGTGGTGCTGTCGGATACGTGGGACCGACCCTACTCGCGGGAATTGGCAGCGTTCCCGACCGCATCCGTGCGCCAAGCCAAATTCTGGCCCAGCGTGGGACGCGTCGATAACGTGTACGGCGACCGTCACCTCGTCTGCTCCTGCGTGGGCATGGAAGCGTTCGCCGACGCGACACCGGCCGCGAAGGCCCCATGAAGCACGCTCCGTTGCCGCCCGGAAATCTGCGGCGGGCCGGCAAGCGCCACGCGGCGCCCGGCGGCTGCCCCGAGGAGCGCGTTGCTCGTGTTCGCACGCCCGATCGCCGCGCATGGCGCGGCTTGGCCGGGTTGGCGCTGCTCGCGCTCGGGAGCTTCGCGGCCCCATTGCTCCCGGCCGCCGACGAGATCAAGGGACCGGCCCCCGTCTCGGTGTCGGCCGCCAACTACCGGACGACCGAGCGCGGCAAACTCCTCGAAAGCGTCGCGACACGCAATCAGGTCAATCCGGCGGCGCCGACCGCGAGCGCCCTCGCGCAGCCCCAGCTCTTCGTCTTCCTGCCCGGGGAAATCTATGCCTCGGACGTGACCTACGAGGACCTCTGCCGCCTGCTCACGCCGGCGCTGGCCAGCCGGGGTTACCGGAACGCGGCGGACGAGCAAGGGCTCATCCGCGAGCCCGGCAGCGTGCAACTCGTGCTCCGTGTCCACTACGGCACGCGCCCGTGGCGCAATCCCACCGTGCGGACCGAGCAGCTCACTTGGCGCGATGGACTCGAGCCAAAGCCCCAAGGCCGCGGCCTGCATACCTTGGGCGGCGATGTGCTCTGGGACAGCCGAGCCGGGGGAAATGACGACGCCCTCTCCGCCGCCCGGGAAAATCAGTCCAGCGGATCGATCTTCGGTAAGGCCTCCGCGGGCGGTCGAGGCGGCGGCGGCGATTCACCCTCCTCACTCGCGGGTGGAACCAATCCCGCCCTACTCGGACAAACCGGGAGCGGGCCGCTGAGCCTGACCGAGTACGAGCTGACGCGGGACTTCCACCTGATCGTGGTCGATGCGTTCGACTACGCGGAACTCAAGTCCCAAGGGAAAGCCGCCCGGCGACTCTGGACAACCTTTGTGGCGGCGCCCAAGGATCGCGCCCAGCCCTTCTCCGCCGTGGCCAAGATGCTCGTCCGCAACGCGACCCCGTTCTTCGGCGAAACCAGCCGCGGCCTGCAGGTCTACACCGACGCTCGCGCCGAAGTGACCATTGGCGAAGCGGTCGTCGTACCGGAGTGATCTCGGGTCACTCGCGTCGCTGATGAGGCGCGGTGGGATCGTTCGCCTGGTTACGATGCGCGAACGGCCCGTCGGTCCCGGGCCATTCCCGCGCGCGTCTCGCGTCGCGCTTGCGCGTGACGCAGGACGGACTGCGCCACGCGCGGAAGCGGAATGGGACGCGAGCCCACGCGGGCGAATGCTTACTCGTCCGATTTGGCCGGCAACTGGAGCACCTCGGTCGGCCCGATCTTGACGTCGACCTTGGCCAGCACGTGCCGTTTGAGGAACTCGTCGACGCGCGTGTAGAACGCGATCGCGTTCTCCTCCTTGCGGAAACCGTGGCCCTCGCCGGATTCGATCAGGAACTCGAATTCCTTTCCGTGCTTGGACATCGCGGCGCGCATGTCATCGCCGTGCTCGCGCGTGACGCGCGGATCGGTCTGGCCGTAGGCCATGATCACCGGGGCTTGGATCTGCTGGGCGAAGTTGACGGGCGAGCGGGCGTCGAGCTCATCGGCGTCCTCGTAGTAGTCACCGAGACGCGTCTTGGTCCAGAGCTTGCGATCGTCGCGGGAGCGGCGCTGGGAGGCGATGAGCTTGAGGTCGGTGACCCCGACGTAGTTGACGCCGGCGGCGTAGAGTTCGGGGGTGAAGGTCAGTCCGGCCATGGCGGCGTAACCGCCGTAACTGGCGCCGGCGATGACCACGCGGTTCGGATCCGCGAGGCCGGTTTCCACGGCCCACTTCACGGCGTCGGACAAATCGTCCTGCATGGCGCGTCCCCAAGTCCGGTAGCCGCGTTGTTCGAACCACTGCCCGTAGCCGCCGGAGCCGCGGTAGTTGGGCTGGAGAACGGCGAAGCCGCGATTGGCGAAAAGCTGGACCTCGGAATTGTAGCGCAACTCGTCCCGGACCCCGAATGGCCCGCCGTGCGGATTGATGACGAGCGGCAGACCGCGCGGGGTGCGGCCAGCCGGGAGGGTGAGCATGGCTTCGATCTCCAGGCCATCGCGGGCGCGGTAGCGGATGGCTTTCATCGGTGCGAGCGTTGCGGGATCCAGGTGCGGCCGGATGACGGCGAGCTCCTCGATCTTCTTGTTCTGCTCATCGAACAGGTAATAGACGCCCGGTTCACGGTCCGAGCGGGAGATCACGAGCACCTGCCGTCCGTCGTCGGTGACGAGCTGCTGGGAGTTGACGAGGCCGGGCAAGGCTTGGTCAAGGATGCGCTGGCGGCGCTGGTAGGTCGGGTCCCAGTAGACCTCGGTGACTCGATCCGAGATGTAGCGGGCGCCGACCACCTTGCCCTCGGTTCCGCCGATGATGACCTCGGTGACATCGTAGCGGTCCTCGGGATCGGCGAAGACCGGCTCGGCGCTGCGCTGGCGGGTGACGGTGTCGTACGTGTAGATGGCGAACGTCTTCCGTCCGATGTTGGACGTCACGTAGACCGTGCGGTTGTCACCCGCGAAAGCGAGAGGCCGCCAGCTCGGTTCGCCGTCCGCGAAGGTGGCGAGCGTCTTCCAGTTGTCGCCGGCCTTGTCGCGGTAGAGGATCGTCTGTTCGAGGAGGCGACCCGCGATGCCGAAGCGCGCGACGTTGTTCCAGTCGATGACCCAACTCCGCACATCGCCCGGGTTGGCGGCGATGACGGTGACCTTGCCGGTCTTGACGTCGAGCCAGACCGGATCGACCCGGTCGCGGTGGGTTTGATTGGAGTAGGCGAGGACGCGGCGCGGGTTCTTGGGATCGGTGCGAGAGATTTCGATGAACGCCTTGGTGTCGTCGAACTTGATGAAGTTCTTGCCGTCGCGATCGATGGCGAACGGCAGCAGATCCTCGTCGCCATCGTCGTCGATGAGCAGCACGAGGCGGTCGTCGTTAGCCCAGCGGTAGGAGGAGATGCCGAAATCCTTGAAGGCGGTGATCAGGTTCTTGGTTTTCGCCTCGCGGTCCATGATCACGAGATTGAGCCGGCGCTCGTGCGGGATGAGGGCCGCGATGTAGCGCCCGCTCGGGGAGAACCGTAGCTGGGTGATCGCGGGATTGCGGAAGAAGTGTTCGACGGGGAACTCCGGCGGTGGCGACGACGGCTGGGCGCGGACGGGGATTGCCGGAGCGGCGAGGGCCAATAGGAGTGCGAAGCCGGCGGTCAGCCGGAGCCGGGCGAAACGGATCTTCATGGGCGTAAAAAAACCCCGCCTGCGCAGGGAGCGCAAGGCGGGGAGTGCAAAACCGTGCGGGCCGGAGGAGGCCCGCGACGGGCGCGGCTTAGAAGTTGCGGCTCAGACGCAGGTAGACGAAGCGGCCGAGGCCGATCGAACCGTAGGTGCCCTGGTCGTAGCTGGTCGTCTCGTAGCCGTTGAACGGCGGCTCGCGATCGAACACATTGTTCACGCCCACGGTCATCCGGGTGTCCCAGAAACCGCTGTACGTGAAGCTCGTGTTCACCGTGGCAACCGCCTTCTCGCCCCAGCCCGCGAGGGTGTAGGCGTCGTTATAGTAGGAGCCGATGTAGTTCAGGCGGGCGGCGGCGCTGTAGTTCTTGTAGGCCCAAGCGCTGCCGAACGTGCCATTCCACTTCGGGTTGTTGTAGAGACCGATATTCTCGAAGTCGGAAGGCAGATCGCCGTTCGCGAGGCGGATGCCGGAGTTCGACTTGATGCTCAGCGTGCGCGTGGCGTTGGCGGTGAACTGGAAGCGGCCGAGGCGCGTGTCGCGGATCTCGTACTTGGCTTCGAAGTCCATGCCCTCGTACCACTGCTTCGCGACGTTGAACGGAACGCGGCGGATGAAGAGGATCGGGCCAGGGTTACCCTGCGTGGTGTCGCGGACGACGGCGCCGGGGAACTGGTCTTCACGCGCGAGCAGCGTCGTGTCGGACGGGCTCGAGATAACGTCGTTGATCTCGAACATGAAGTAGTCGACGGCGAAGGAGAGACCCTTGACGGCCTTCACATCGAACACCGCGCCGGCGTAGTAGGCGTCAGCCTCTTCCGGCTGCAGCGTCGAGTTACCGGAGGTGATGATGCGCAGCTGGGTCGGGGCATCCTGCGGACGCTTCGGGTCCTGGCGGACGGTCGAGCTGAAGGCCACGGTCGCGGCGGTGTAGAGACGGCCGAGATCAGGAGCCTTGAACGACTGCGAGAAGGACGCGCGGAGCAGCACGTCGACCCACTTGGTCTGCGGGAGCTTCCACTTGGCGCCGATCTTGGGCTTCGTGGTGTTACCGAAGTCGCTGTAGTCCTCGTAGCGGGCCGCCAGCTGGGCTTCGATCGAACGGGTGATCGGGAAGGTGGCTTCCACGTAGCCCGAGAAGATCTCGCGATCACCACGGTACGGGGTGCCGCCACCGGAGCCAACGAAGGAGGCGGTGTCCGGAGCCTGATCGATGATGTCCTTGCGGGCCTCAGCACCAGCCGCGATGCCGATGTCGCCGCCCGGCAGCTCGAAAAGATTGCCCGAGACCGTGAAGTCGAACATCTGCGCCTTGGCGGCGTAGACGCTGTTCGAGACGGTGAAGAGACGGTTAACGACGTCCTGGTTGTCGGACGGACCGAACGGATTGAGCGCCGTCTGACGGGTCGTGCCGTTCAGGGCCGCCTGCAGGTCGGCCGCGCGGATCTGATTGCGCGAGACACCATTGACCTCGCCGGAGGCGAGCGAAGCACCGGCTTCCCAGGTCCAGTTGTTCGGCAGCGTGCCGCCGATACCGAGCAGGTACGTGGACGCGGTCGACGACGTGTCGAAGCGGCGCGGCTGACCGAAGTTCGTGCGGTAGAGGAAGTTCGTGATGTCGAAGCCGAACGGATTGTACGGGTTCGTCGCCGGAACATTCAGCAGGCCGGTCGGGCCGGTGCCGGGATTCTGGACGCTCTGAATGACCGAGGGCGTGAAGCTGTAGTCCGTCCTGTTGTTCGAGTAAATGATCTCGCCGAAGACGTAGAGGCGGTCGTTGATCTCGTGGCGGAGATTCGTGTAAACGCCGTAGTAGTCGTAAGACGGGAACAGCTGATAGGTCTGGGCGAAGTCGTAGCGGTTCGCGTTCGGGGCCGCGGCGACGCGGGTGAACTGGGACTTGGTCGGATTCGCCGTCGGCTGGCCGCCGTTGAGGACGTAGAGGCCGGAACCGGTGGTGAAGCCCGCCGCGGTCGCCTGAGCGGCCGTGAGGTTCAGATTCGCCGGCCAGTTCAGGGAGCTGTTCTGGTTGATGCCCTTGGGCGCCAAAGCCGAGTAGTCGGTCGAGCGGGAGCGAGCGTAGTCCTTGATGAAGTTGTCATTCGCGCCGGAGTAGCTGCCGACGAAGACGATCGAAGTCTTGCCGGACTGCGCACCGACGAGGAACGACGCCTGCTTGGTGAACGTGTCGTGGCCCATCGTGTTACCCACGAGGACGTCGGACTGCAGGCCGGAGAAGTTCTTCTTCAGCTTGATGTCCATCACGCCGGTCACGGCATCCGAACCATAGATCGCAGAGGCTCCGTCCTTCAGGTAGGAGATCTGGTCGATCGCGGCGATCGGGATGGAATTGAAGTCGAACACCGTCTGGTTGTTCGAATTCGTCAGCGCATAGCCGACGGAACGACGGCCGTTGATCAGGACGAGGAAGCGATTGCTGCCCAGGCCACGGGGATTAACCGTCGCGGCACCGCGGGTGAACGAGGCGGTCTGGACGACCGAGTTGGACGAGCCCGTGTTGAACGGCAGGCTCTGCACGAAGTCACCGAGGGAGGTGAAGCCACCCTGGCGGATCTCGGCAGCGCTGAAGTTGACGACCGGAGCCGGAGTCTCGGCGTCAAGGCGCTTGATGCGGGAGCCGGTGACCTCGAACTTCTCGAGCTTCACTTCTTCCGTCGTGTCATCGGACGCCTTCGCCGCCGTGGACGACGAGGACGTCGTCTGGGCGGACAGGGAAACCGCTGCCGAAAGACCGATGAAGGCGGTCAGACGAGCGATCCGGGTGGAGGCAAACGGACGCACGCCGCTAGACAGCGGCACGCCCGGAGCGTTCTCCTTCGATTGATCAGTATTCATGGGTGTGGTGGGTGGTTGGTGTGCTTGCTAAACGCACATACCCTTATGGGAAGGACTTGCGTTTAAGGGGAAAGTTAAAAAGCCCGAGACAATCGCGCAACGAGAAGTCATGCAAAATCAGCAATTGATACATAATTGCAATGATTGCCGTTTGCCGGGGTTTCAGTCGAAAAAATGACGTAAGTAATTTTATATCAGTATATAATACGTGAATATGCCAGGAGTGATGGCCCGCTCCAAAATCTGCGACCCCGCCGAACGGTGGCGGAGGCGGCGACGATTGTAGGCCGCGTGGCAACGCAGCGGGGTCGCGAAGGAAGCGGATGCGGGTCCGACTCTCGTATCAAGCGAGGCGAGGGCGAGACCGAGGCTTTCCGGGCAGCACGGCTGGCCCGCGAGCGACCCGGATGCCGGATCGTCGCGGTGGGAGCCCTGCGGCGGCGGTGACCCAGGCGGAGCAGGCGCAGCGAGGCGGCGTACGAATCGGGGTTCACCGATCGCAGCCGATCCGCTCCGCCTGCTTGCCGGAGGAATGATTTTCCCCAGCCTCAGGCCTTAGTGAACGAGTTTTCCACCCTTCTTGAGCGTCTGGCCGACCCCGGGACTTTCCCAGCGGCTCTGGCGACGCTGGTGGACGTGTCAGGCTCGTCCTACCGCCGGGCCGGGGCCAGACTCCTCTTCACGGCCGGTGGGACCTCGTTCGGCACCCTCAGCGGAGGCTGCCTGGAGGCCGACGTGCTGGCGCGTTGCGCCCGGGTCCGCGAAACCCGGACGCCGGAGGTCGCAACCTACGACACGCGGGAGGAGAACGACCTGATCTGGGGCGTGGGCCTCGGTTGCCATGGAGTCGTCCGGATTCTGATCGAGCCCCTCACCGCCAGCCCTGCGTGGGTGGCGCCAGTGCTGGCCGCAGCCCGTGCCCGGCAAGAAGCCCGACTCGGCGTCACGTTCGGTCCGGACAGGCGCGGGACGTGGGGCACCGCGCTGACCATGCCCGACGACCCCTCGGCCTCCACGGCCGATTGCTTCATCAATACCATTCCTCCGCCGTTCCGCCTTCTCGTGTTTGGTGCGGGCGACGATGCCCGACCCTTGGTCCGGTTCGGCGCCGCCCTCGGCTGGGAGGTCAGCGTGTTCGACCCCCGCCCCACCCTTCCCACTCGGGAGCGTTTTCCGGAGGCCGTCGCGTGGCACAGCGGTTCCATCGATTCGCTGCTCGGCGCGGCGGCCACCGACCAGAGAACAGGGGCGGTGATCATGACGCATCACTACGTCCACGACCTACCCCTGCTTGCCGGACTGCGCCCTAGGACGATGGCTTACCTGGGGTTGCTCGGGCCGCGCGCCAGGGCGGAGCGCCTGCTCCGCGAGGCCGCGGTGCTCGCTTCGCCATCCGCTGCCTCCCCCCCTGGGGACGATCGTCTCCACGCGCCGGTCGGGCTCGACCTCGGCGGCGACGGGCCCGCCGCGGTGGCCTTGTCCATCGTCTCCGAGATTCAATGCCGCCTCTCCGGACGCGAGGGTCGCCCGCTCCGCGAGCGGAGCCAACCGATTCACCCGCGATGAAAGCCGCGCCCTGCCAACGCGTCGGGTGCGTGATCCTCGCCGCCGGCGCCGGTTCGCGACTCGGGCAACCGAAACCCTTGCTGGACCTGGGCGGACGTCCGCTCGTCGTCCGGGCGGCGGAAGCGGCGCTGGCCTCCACCGCTTGGCCAGTCGTAGTGGTAGCGGGGGCTCACGTGGCGGGCGTGCGCGCGGCACTGGCCACGCTGCCCGTGCTCGTCGCCGAAAACCCAGCCTGGGCCGAGGGCATGGCTTCGTCGCTGCGGGCCGGCCTGGCCACGCTGCGCTGCTTCTCGCGTGAGATCGACGGCGCGGTGTTTGCGCTCTGCGACCAGCCGCACTTCAACGCGGACGTGATCGCGCGCTTGGTCGCGCGACAGCACGCGAGCGGGGCCGGCATCGTCGCCGCCCGCTACAACGGGCGCCTCGGCGCACCGGCGCTCTTCACCGCACCGCACTTTGCCGCGCTCGAATCACTGAACGGCGATCACGGCGCCCGCGAGCTGATCACCGCCGCCCACGACCGCGGGGAAGCGGAAGCGGAGGACTTTCCGGAACTCGCGCTCGACATCGACACGCCCGCGGACCACGCGCGAGCCCGCGCGGCGCTCGGGCTCACGGGAGCTTGAGCTCCATGCCAATGCGCAGGTCGTTTGGCGAATTCATCAAGCCGCGGTTCGCGGCATAGATGTCGCGGAAGCGACTGCGGTCACTGTAGTACCGCAGCGCGATGCTCTGCAGAGTGTCCCCCCGGACCACGACGTGGGTGCGTGGCGTCGCCGCGGCAGCGGGAGCCGGCGTTGCCACCGGTGGCGCTTGGGCGCGAATCAACGGCGCCTCTTGCTCGGGAACGGCGGGGCGCTCCGAGAGGGTACCGGCCGAACGATCCGTCAGCGAAACATCCAACGCCACCAGCGGCGACCCGTCCTCCACGGGAGCAACGGGGGCCGGACCGGCGTCGAGCGTGGCGGTGGACGTCGTCTCCCGCTCCGGCCCGGTGGCCGCCGCGCCATTCGAGCGGGCCAAGCCGCGAGCCCGGAAGTCGGCGAGATCGGCCTTGAGGGCTTCGTTTTCCCGCCGGAGCCGCTCCACCTGATCGTAGGAATTGAAGCGGGGGTCGACCGTGTTGTTCAGCGGATCGCCAGGCAGCGTGCTCGCAAACTCCCGCTTCGCGGCATCGATCCGCTGCCGCACCAGGTCGGCCTGCGGCGAGTTGGGCTTGAGCTCACGAAACTTGCGATAGTGGTAAATCGCCGCGATCGGGTCCCGGATGTGCTGCTGGTAGAGCAGGCCCGCCTCCAAGTGCGACTCCGCAGCGTCGTCATCGCGACGTTCAATCACCTTCTGGAACGCACTCAGCGCCTCCTGATTCCGCCCTTGGCGCAGGAGCTCCTTGCCCCGCCGGTAGCCCGGGTCATCCGTCTCCGCCGTCAAACCGATCCGCTCTCCACCCTCGCATCCCGCAAGCGCAAGGAGGACGCCCACGAGGAGCAGCGGAAACAAGAGGAAGCGGCGCGGCATCGTCCGAAAAGGGATTGTCTGGGAGAGCGAAGCACGGCACCGTTCACCGTTTCCGCAACCGACTCAAACGCGAAATGGCGCTGAACTCCAAAACCGCTCTCGCCCGCGCCCGGGCCTGCCTGAGCATCGAAACTGCCGCCATCCGCGCCACATCGCGGGGCCTCGACGCGTCATTCGTGGAGGTGGCGTCCGCCATCGAGGAGGCCGCGATCCGCGGCCAACGGCTGATCTTCTCCGGCGTCGGCAAGTCCGCCCACATCGCCCAGAAACTCTGCGGCACGTTCAACAGCACCGGCATTTCGTCGTGCTTCCTCGATCCCACCCAGGCCCTCCACGGCGATCTGGGTCTGGTCGAAAACGGGGATCTCGCCTTGCTGCTCAGCAACAGCGGCCAATCCGAGGAAATCATCCGCCTCGTACCGTGCCTAAAGCGCTTCGGCGTCCGCATCGTCGCGTTCACCTCCACACCCGACTCCGAACTCGCCCGCAACGCCGATCTGCGGCTCCTCTACCACGTCCCCCGCGAGGCCTGCCCCCTCGCCCTCGCTCCCACCGCCAGCACCACCGCGGCCCTCGCCCTCGGCGATGCCCTCGCCATGGTGCTGCTCGAGGCACGCGGGCTGACCCGCGACGACTTTGCGCAGTTTCACCCAGCCGGAAACCTCGGCCGCGTCCTGCTGCTGCGGGTCCGCGACATCATGCGCACCGGTGAGCGTCTCGCCCTCGCACCCGACTCCGTTTCGGTCCAGGACGCCATCCTCGCCATGACCAAGGCCAAGAGCGGCTCCATCGCCCTCACCTCCGCCCGTGGCGGGCGGCTCAGCGGCATCCTCACCGACGGCGATGTCCGCCGCGCCGCCCTGTCGACGGGTCCGACCTTCCTGACCGCCCCGGTCGCGCAGTTCATGACGCGCCGCCCCAAGACGATCCGCGACACCGCACTCGGCGTCGATGCGCTGCGCTTGTTCGAAGCCCACAAGATCGACGATCTGATCGTGGTCGACGGCCGCAGCCGCCCAGTCGGTCTCGTCGACGGCCAGGACTTGCCTAAGCTCAAGATCGTCTGAGCCGCGCGGACCGGGCCGGTCGCGACGCCCTCCCGTGCCCGTCAGAGCAACTCCGCGCACCGGCTTGTCTCCGCCGCCCGGCTGGTTATCGTTCTCCCCGTCACGCCATGCCCACGCCTCCTTTCGTCTACCAGGATCCGTTCCCTCTCGAAGCCGACGGCACCGAGTACCGGCTTCTCTCCCGCGAGGGCGTGAGCACCACGACGTTCGAGGGCCAGGAAATCCTCAAGGTCGAGCCCGAGGCTCTGGCATTTCTCGCGCAACACGCCTTGCGGGACACGCAATTCCTCCTGCGCACCAAGCATCTCGAGCAAGTCGCCGCGATCCTCAAGGATCCCGAGGCCTCCGACAACGATCACTACGTCGCGCGGACGCTGCTGAAGAATGCCGAGATTTCCGCCGAGGGCATCCTCCCGTTCTGCCAGGACACCGGCACGGCCACGGTCGTCGCGAAGAAGGGCCAGCAGGTCTGGACCGGAGCCAATGACGCTGAGTGGATTTCCAAGGGCATCTACGAGACCTACACGAAGGAGAACCTCCGCTACTCGCAGACCGCCCCGCTCGACATGTGGAACGAGACGAACACCGGCACCAACCTGCCGGCGCAGATCGATCTCTACGCCACGGAGGGCTCCGCCTACGAATTCCTCTTCGTCGCCAAGGGCGGCGGCTCCGCGAACAAGACGTTTCTCTTCCAGGAAACGCGCGCCCTGCTCAACCCCAAGAGCCTCGAGAAATTCGTCGCCGACAAGCTCCCCTACCTCGGCACCGCCGCCTGCCCACCCTACCATCTCGTGTTCGTCATCGGAGGGACCAGCGCCGAAGCCTGCCTGAAGGCGGTGAAGCTCGCCTCGACGAAATACTACGACACGCTGCCCACCTCCGGCAACGCCCACGGTCGCGCCTTCCGCGATCTCGAGTGGGAGGGCAAGATCCTCAAGATCGCCCAGCAAAGCGGCATCGGCGCTCAGTTCGGCGGAAAGTACTTCGCCCTCGATGTGCGCGTCATCCGTCTGCCGCGCCACGGCGCGAGCTGCCCCGTCGGCATGGGCGTGTCTTGCTCCGCCGACCGCAACATCAAGGGCAAGATCACCCGCGACGGCATCTTTCTCGAGAAGCTCGAGACCAACCCGGGGCGCTTCATCCCGGCAGGCGAACGGACAATCAAGGACGACCACGTTGTCCGGATCGACCTGCGCCAGCCGATGCCAGCGATTCTGGCCGAGCTGTCCAAGCACCCCGTCACCACTCGCGTGCTGCTCACCGGACCGCTCATCGTCGCCCGCGACTCGGCCCACGCGAAGCTCAAGGAGCGCGTCGACGCGGGTCAGGGGTTGCCCGACTATTTCAAAAACCATCCTGTTTACTACGCCGGTCCGGCCAAGACGCCCAAAGGCTACGCCTCGGGTTCCTTCGGGCCGACCACGGCAGGTCGCATGGACAGCTACGTCGATCTGTTCCAGTCCCACGGCGGTTCCATGATCATGCTGGCCAAGGGCAACCGGAGCCCAGCCGTGACCGCCGCGTGCAAGAAGCACGGTGGCTTCTATCTCGGCAGCATCGGCGGCCCGGCCGCGATTCTCGCCAAGGAGAACATCCGCAAGGTCGAGGTCATCGAATACCCCGAGCTCGGCATGGAAGCCATCTGGCGCATCGAGGTGGAAGACTTCCCCGCCTTCATCCTCGTCGACGACAAGGGCAATGACTTCTTCGTGAGCGGTTGCGGCGTCTGCCTACCCACGCCCGCGGCCAAGAAGTAGGCCGAAGCCCGAATTCAGAAGCTGACCCGCAGCCCGCCGCGCTCGACCCCGAGGCGGCTGACGCTGCTGTACAGCTCGTCTTCGCTCAGCCGGCTGATCATCCGTTCGCGCACGCGATCGGGAGAGCCCGCGCTGGACAAAGATTTCATCGAGGCCGGAGCCACCAGGGCGGCCAGACGCTCCCGGCGCGATTCGGTCGGCGAGGTCACGCGAGCCAGCGGCTCCTCCACGGAGGCGGCGCGGGCCGAAGACCGGAGGGTGCCAAGCTCAAGCATCGCCACACCCGTCGAATCCAAGCCCGTGAAGCCGGACGCGCGGAGCGAACGCAGGCTGGAGGCCAGACCCACCGTCGCCAGCGCACCACTCTCCTCAGAGACCGGAGAAGCCGCCGCGGCAGCCAGAGAAAGGGAAGTCACCGCAGCGCCCACCGACGAACGCACCTCGGCCGAGGCCAGCGCCGGAGCCACAGCGTTATCCGCGTCCACAACGGCTTCCAACGCCGCATTGACCAGATTCGGATCCGTCGTCGTCACCGCAACCACCGCGCCGCCGTTGACGCTTACAACCGTTCCACCGGCCACGTCAGCGTCATTCACTGGCGCCTCGGAGGCGAGATTCGTGGGCGCACGAAACTGCTGCACGGTCACGAAACTCAGCACGGCCACGGCGGCGAGACCCACCGGCACCCGCAGGCGCGCCAGACCGGCCGCCACGCCGCGAAATTCAATGCGCCACCACGGACGCCGCTCAACGATCGCCGCCAGTTGCTTGGCGCGCAGCGCGTCGTCAAACTGTGACCAGAACTCAGCCGCCGGACGCTCCGCACGCTTCAAGCGCAGGAGATCCTCCACCGTCACGGCCTTCGTGGACTGCTTCGTGGGAGAATTCATGGCCGCATGTACCCCTGCAGCTCCGATTGCAGCAGCTGCTTCGCATAGTGCAGGCGCGAGCGCACGGTGCCCACCGAGCAGTCCATGACCTCGGCGATCTCCTCGTGACTCAAACCATCGATCTCAAACAAAGTTACCACGGTACGATGCTTGATAGACAGCTTCTGCAGAGCCTCGTTCAATTTTTCCTGCAGTTCCTTTACGAACAATTCGCGATCTCCGCCCTTCTTGTCGGTCAGTTGCGAAATCAGCTCCCCCGCTTTGTCCTCGTCATGAATCTTCTCGAAACTGAAGAACGTGCGGAGCCGATTTTTGCGCAGGTGGGAAAGGGTGCCGTTCACCGCGATGCGGTACAGCCAGGTGAAGAACGACGACTGCCCCGCGAACCGGTGGATGGACTGGAAGGCCTTGATGAACGCATCCTGCGTGAGATCTGCCGCGTCCTCACGATTCGAGGTCATATTGTAGACCACGCCATACACCCGCTCGCGATACTTGCGGATCAGCTGGTCGAACGCCGACACATCGCCGGCCTGAACCCGCTGCACGATCGCCCAATCCGAATCGGCCTCCACTTGCCGCTCCGGTGACGCCACGAGCGTCTTCGAGAGGGCCTTGGCGAGCACGTTCATAACGCCCCCACGATGATCGGGAGTCGCGGCGGCGCAAACCGAAACCGACGCCGCAGCGGCGACGTTCACGCTGCGGCCGAACGCAATGCCGCCACCTGCTCCCGCAGGACTTCCCCCAGCTGCAAGAGCAACGGCGTCGGCGCGAGGCCCGACCACGCCGCCAAGGCCGCTTCACCTTGCTCCAATTCCGCAAAAATCACCTCCGCCACCGCAGCAAAGATTCCCCGCCCTTCCATCTGCTCCAGCCAGAAGGCTAGCCTCGCGGGACGTTGGCCCCGAATTTCTTCAAGTAGCTCTTGAGCAAGTGCTTCAGGAAGTACTTGGCGCAACCGCAGCAGGGGCAGGGTCAGCTTGCCGCTGATCAAGTCGGTCCCGAGGGTCTTGCCGATGCGGTCTTCCCGACCGAAGAAATCCGCGAGGTCATCGTACATCTGGTACGCGATCCCGAGTTGCCGACCGTAGATGGCGGCCGCCTCCACGTAACCCGGCGGGAACTGGGCCAACTCGGTCCCCAGCGCACACGAGGCGCGGAAGAGTTCAGCGGTCTTGAGGTCGACAATCCGACGGTAATCCGCATCCGAGATGTCGTCCGTCCGACGGCGCAGAGTCTGGATGATTTCCCCCGCACAGACGCGACGGGTGGAGTCAGCGACCAAACGGCAGACCGAGGTCGTGGGGAACTGCGCCGCAAGGAAAAGGGCGTGGGAGAAAAGGGCGTCGCCCAAGAGCACCGCCGCCTCCGGGCCAAACGCGCGCGCCGCCGTGCGCCGACCACGACGGAGCTCCGACTCATCCATGATGTCATCGTGCACCAGCGTCGCCAGGTGCACGAGTTCGACCACCGCGGCGACCCGCACGAGCTCCGGCAAGACGCGTCCATCGCCCTGCCAACCGCTCAGGAAGACCAGCGCCGGCCGGATCCGCTTACCCGAGGTATCAATACAGTAGTCCGCCATGTCCCGGATCTCCGGCTCAAAGGCCGCGATCTGCGAACGCAGGAAGACATCCAGCTCGGCCATGTGCGGCCTCAGGCGCGCGAACACCGTCGCGAAGTCTCGCGGCGGAGAACGATCGGTGGAAACCGGGGCTGCCATAGACACCCCCGACCCTACGCGGGTCGCGAAAAATGGCTAATCAATTGTCAGCCAAAACGTCCGTGATCTCGCCCTTAACGCCTGAGGTGTGCGCAAACAATCCCGGCCGCCACCGCCGCGTTGAGCGACTCCGCCCGACCAAAGCGGGGAATCGTGACGCGCTGGGTGACCCGCGCCGCCACCGGCGCCGAAAGGCCGCGACCTTCGCTGCCGATCACGATGACACCGTGCTCGACCGGCGACAGGCGACCCAGTTCCTCACCGCGCAGGTCGCAACCGATAACCGGCACGTCCGCCGGCACCGTGGCTAAGGCCTCGGCAAGGGGTGCGGTCACCACGCGTACCCGGCTGAACGAGCCCATGCTCGCGTTGATGACTTTCTGGGAAAAGAGATCCGCGCAATCGCTGCCCAGCAGCACCCGATCGAGCCCGAACCAGTCGGCGATCCGCAGCAGCGTGCCGACGTTCCCCGCATCCTGCACGCCGTCGAGCGCGAGGGTGAGCCCGCGCGCCAGTTCCTGCGGGCCGAGCGACTCCCGCCGCAGCCGCAGCACGCCGAAGGCGGTCGAAGGCGTGGGGAAATGGCTGATCCGCGCCATGTCTGCCGCCGAGATGACCCGCGCCCCGGCCTGCGCCGCGAGCGCACTGGTGGACGTCACCAGCAGCTCCTCCCACGACGGTCCTTCCGCCGACAATTCCGTCACCACCTTCTCGCCCTCAACGACGAACAAGTCCTGCTCCTCGCGATGGCGCTTGTCGTGCAGCGCACGCAGGCGACGGACCTCGGCGGCGGTGAGCGGGGAGGTCACGGGGAGTCAGGTCAGCGGGCGGGAGCCAATCGGAATCGGGACGGCGGCAAGGTTGCCAAGGGGGGAAGTCGAGGGCGGCTCCGACCTCGGACGGCTGGCGACGCCCGACCCGGCCCGCATTCGCCGGCGCGCGGTGCACCGGCGGATCTGGGCTGAACGGGATCAGACCTTCGGACCGCCCTGGGCGATGTTGCGGGCGCGCAGGCGGAGACCGTTGAGGCGGATGAAGCCGGTCGCGTCGTTCTGGTTGTACCAGCTCTTGACGCCCTCCATCGAGGCGATGTGCGGATCGTAGAGCGAGTACTTCGACTTGCGGCCCGTGGTGATGATGTTGCCCTTGTAGAGCTTCAGGCGGACCGTGCCGGAAACGTAGCGCTGGCTCTCGTCAACGAGGGCCTGCAGCGCCTCGCGTTCCGGGGCGAACCAGAACCCGTAGTAGACGAGTTCCGCGTACTTCGGGATGAGTGAGTCGCGCAGATGCTGCACCTCGCGGTCCATCGTGAGGCTCTCGATCTGGCGGTGGGCCTGCATGAGGATCGTGCCGCCCGGGGTCTCGTAGACGCCGCGCGACTTCATGCCGACGAAGCGGTTCTCGACGAGATCGACGCGGCCGATGCCATGCTTGCCGCCCAGACGGTTCAGCTCGCGCAGCACGCCGGCCGGGGAGAGACGACGGCCGTTCACCGCGACGCAATCGCCCTTCGCGAATTCCAGTTCGACGTACTCCGCCTTGTTCGGCGCTTCCTCCGGCGAGACCGAGAGCTTGAACATCGCACGGTTGGCGGGGGCCGTCGGGTCGAACCACGGATCCTCCAGAATACCGGCCTCGTAGGAAATGTGCAGGAGGTTCCGGTCCATCGAATACGGCTTCTTCAGCGAAGCCTCGACCGGGATGCGGTGCTTTTGGCAATAGGCGATCATCTCCGCGCGGCCCGGGAAGAGGTCGCGGAACGAATCGATCTTCCACGGCGCAAGGATCTGCAACCGCGGGGCCAGCGCCATGTACGTCAGCTCGAAGCGGCACTGGTCGTTGCCCTTGCCGGTCGCGCCGTGCGCCACGGTATCCGCCTTCTCCTTACGCGCGATGTCAATCTGCGCCTTCGCGATGAGCGGGCGCGCGATCGAGGTCCCGAGGTAGTACTGGCCCTCGTAGACCGCGTTGGCGCGGATCATCGGGTAGATGTAGTCGCGCGCGAATTCCTCGACAAGATCGAGCGTGTAGTGCTTCGAGGCGCCGGTCTTGCGCGCCTTCTGCGGGAGCCCCTTCAGCTCTTCTTCCTGGCCGATGTCGGCGGCGAAGGTGACGATTTCCGCGTCATAGGTTTCGCGGAGCCATTTGACGATGACCGAGGTGTCGAGCCCACCGGAGTAAGCGAGGACGATTTTCATGGAGGCACCGTTGTGCGAAACGCCTTCCCCCGGCGCAAAGCAAAACCGCCGGACCCCCGCAGGTTCCGCCGGCGCGTCAGCGCCGGGCGGACCGGGCCAGCATCGTCAGAATCGCCTTCTGCACGTGCAGCCGGTTCTCCGCCTGATCGAAAATCACGCTCCGCGGGTTGGCGAGGACCTCCTCGGTGACCTCCTCGCCGGCGTGGGCGGGCAGGCAGTGCAGGAAGTACGCGTCCGGCTTGGCGGCGGCGAACAGGGAGGCGGTGACCTGATAAGGCGCCATCGTCCGAAGGCGTTCCTTGGTCTCCTCCTCCTTGCCCATGCTGACCCAGACATCGGTATAGACGACATCGGCGTCACGCACCGCCTCACGCGGGTCAGTCGTGAAGGTGAAGCCGCCGGGAAATCCCTCGCGGGCGAGGAACGCCTCGAAGTCCTTGCTCGGCCGGAAGGACTCCGGGCCGGACAGGGCAATCTTCATGCCAAAGAGATTCGCTCCGAGGGCCCACGAGTAAGCCATGTTGCACGACGTGTCGCCCAGGAAGGCGATCTTGCGTCCCCGCAACGATCCGAGGAGGTCGCCCCCGCAGGCCGTACTCCAGCGTTCCGCCACCGTGAACGCGTCGGTGTAGATCTGGCAGGGGTGCAGGAAATCCGTCAGGGCGTTCACCACCGGCACCGTGCCGTTGGCGGCAAGCCGCTCCACATCCGAGTGATCAAAGGTGCGTACGATCAACCCGTGGACGAAGCGCGACAGCACCCGCGCGGTGTCCTCGATGGACTCGCCGCGACCCAGCTGGATGTCGTTCCGGTTCAGGAAAAGGGGATTCCCACCCAGCTCGTGAATGCCCACCTCGAACGACACGCGCGTGCGCGTCGACGACTTCGAGAAGATCATCGCCCACGTCTGGCCGGCGAGAGCCGCGGATGCCTGACGGCCCCGCGCGGCCTTGAGTTCCCGGGCCAGCGACATGACTTCGGCCACCTCAGGTAGCGTGAAGTCAGTCTCCTTGAGGAAGTGCTTCATTTTCGAGGAAACGGTCAACGTACGGGATTCACGCCCCGGTGCGAGTGAAAATTCAGGTCGGCACCGTGCGTCATTCCGCTCGCGGTGCGGGGCGGAAAATCCGCCCCGACCTCATGTCGCGCCACCCAACGCCGTCCATCGACCAGCGTCCGCTCCCTGCGGACCACCGCCTGAAACATCACGCCGAGCGCGTCGCCGCGAGGGCCTTGCGCAGGAGGGCGACGCTCTGCTCGAGCTCGGCGACCGACGTATTGAGCGGCGGCAGAAGACGGATGACGTTACCCCCGGCCCCGACGACGAGCAGGCCGGCCTCGCGGGCAGCGGCGATGACCGGCGCAGGATCGAGGGCGAGTTGGAGACCCGCCATGAAACCCTGGCCGCGCAGGCCGCGGACTTGATTAGGGAACTCGGTGACCAACGCACGCAGGGCGGCGTGCCAAGCGACGCTCGACTGGCGGACGTGGGCGATCAAGCCCTCCTGTTCGAGGACATCGAGCACGGCGAGGGCGGCGGCGCAGGCGAGCGGCGTGCCGCCGAACGTGGTGCCGTGGGAACCGGGCTGGAAAAGATCCGCGGCCTGCTCACCGGTCCAGATCGCGCCGATCGGAAATCCACCGCCGAGGGCCTTGGCCATGCCGATCGCGTCGGGCCGGACCCCGGCGTGTTCGAAGGCGAAGAACGCGCCCGTGCGGCCGATGCCGCACTGCACCTCGTCGAGGAGGAGCAGCAGCTTATGCTCGTTGCACAGCGCGCGCAGACCGATGAGGAACTCAGCGGTGCAAGGGTTTACCCCACCCTCGCCCTGAATCGTCTCGACGAAGATGGCGGCGGTCCGCTCGTTGATCGCGGCGCGGAAACCCTCGAGATCGTTGAGATCCGCGAAGACGAACCCCGGCGTGAGCGGCCGGAAGCCCTTCTGGATCTTCTCCTGCGGGGTCGCGCTCATGCCGCCAAACGTGCGGCCATGGAACGCGCTGCGCGCGCAGATCACCTCGTAGATCCGGCCTTCCTCGCCGCCGGCCTTCCGCACGCCGTGGAGACGCGCGAGCTTGATCAGCGCTTCGTTGGCCTCAGCACCACTGTTGCAGAAAAACACTCGCCCCGGGCCAGCGTAGCCGACCAAGCGGCGCGCCAGCTCGGCCTGGAGATCGTTGCGGAACAGGTTGCTCGTGTGCACGAGCTCCGCGGCCTGACGCTGCACCGCCGCGACCCACCGGGGGTGGCAGTGGCCGAGCGCGTTGACGGCGATGCCCGAGGTGAAATCCAGGTACTCGCGGCCCGTGTCATCCCACACCTGAGTGCCGCGCCCGCGCACCAAGGTCAGAGCGGCGCGCGCGTAATTCTTCATTACGTGCGCATCATACAGATCAGCGGCGGCCTGACGGGTGACGGACGGGTTCATCAAAAAAGCGTGGGCACGACCAAGCGACACCCGGATCAACCGTGCACGATCTCCGTGCCGATGCCGGTGTCGGTGAAAATCTCCAGCAGCAACGAATGCGGCAGGCGGCCGTCGATGAAGTGGACCCGCTGCACGCCCTCCTGCAACGCGCGGATCGCGCTCGCCACCTTGGGCCGCATGCCCTTGTCGATGATCCCCTTCGCCTTCAGCGCATCGACCTGTGAGATCTTCAGCGTCGAAATCAGCGACTCCGGATCAGGCGGGGCCGAAAGCAGGCCCGGCACGTCACTCATGTACACCAGCCGCCGCGCGTGCAGCGCGCTGGCCACCCGACCGGCGACCAAATCGGCGTTCACGTTGTACGGCTTGCCATCGTAGCCCTCGGCCACGGGCGAAATCACCGGGACGAAACCTTCCGCGATCTCCTTCTTGATCAGCTTCACCTTTACCTCGGTGACCTCGCCGACGAAGCCGAGATCCACCGGATTACCATCATCGTCGACCGTCAGCTTCTGGCACACCAGCACCGTATCCCCCGGCAGGCCCTTCGGCTTGCCCCGAGCGGACGCGATGGCGTTGCAGACGTCGCGGTTGACGATCTCGTCGAGGGTGCGCTTCACGATCGCGACCGTCGCCTCGTCGGTCACCCGCAGGCCGTTAACGAAGGTCGCCTTCAGGCCGGAGGACTCCATCGCGCGCGTGATCGCCTTGCCGCCGCCATGGACGACGACGACGTTGATCCCGCAGGCGGCGAGGAACGCGATGTCGTAGGCGACCCGCGAACGGACGACCGGGTCGGGGTCGTCCATGAAGCTGCCGCCGTACTTGACGACGAACGTGGAGCCGCGGAAATCCTGGATATAGGGCAAGGCCTCGAGGAGGACCTTCGCCTTGGCGGTGATTTCGGAAACGTTCATGAAGTCGAAGCCGCACCCGCGCACCACGCCCCATCCGAAGCGCGCGAAAACGCGTTCGGCAGAGGCAAACAAGACTGGGCAGGAAGGCTCACAAAAAAACGAGAGGTCGTACGCATAAAGCCCCCGACCCGTGCCTTTCCATAAAATTGTCGCGGATTTCCGAAGAATCTTGCGACGGCCACGTGAAGAATCGACTTCACTCGCCGCGCCCGCGCGCACAGGAGTTGGCCGTGCCGAGCACCGATCTGACCTTCGCTGACCGTTCCTCCCATCGCGCCTGGCTGGCGACGCAGGCGATCCTGCCCGCGGGTTTCCGGGTGGGCACCTGCCGCTTCGAGTTCACGCCACGCGAGGCGCCGAAGCCGTCGCGGATGACGCTCACCCTGCTCGCGCTCGAACGGCCGACGGCCGATTTCGCGGCCGTCTTCACGCGCAACGCCTTCCCGGGCGCCCCGATCCTGGTGGGTCGCGCCCGCCTCGCGGAACCCGCGCTGGGCGCGATCATCATCAACAACAAGATCTCCAACGTCTGCGCACCGGGTGGCGTGGCCGACGCCGAACGCGTCGCCGGCGCCGCCGCCGCGCTGCTCGGCCTGCCACCCACCGCCGTCCTCCCGTGCTCCACCGGCGTCATCGGCTGGGGCCTGCCCGTCGACGCCATGCTCCAAGCCCTGCCCGAGGCCGTCGCGGCGCTCCGGCCGGGTTCCGCCCTGCCCATGGCGGAGGGCATCGTGACCACGGACCTCTATCCAAAGGTGCGCCGCGCGACGGTCGGCCAGGGCAGCATCATCGGCATCGCCAAGGGCGCCGGCATGGTCGAACCCAACCTCGCCACCATGCTGGTGTACCTGCTCACCGACCTCGCGGTGCCGCGCGAGGCGCTGCGCGCCATGCTCCAGCGCGTCGTTGCCGACAGCTTCAACACGATCAGCGTCGACAGCGACACCAGCACCTCCGACACGGTCGCCCTGCTCTCCTCCGGCGCGGTCCCGGCGCCGGACTTGACCGCCTTCGAAGCCGCGCTACGGCAGGTCTGCCGCGACCTCGCCGAGGATGTCGTGCGCAACGGCGAGGGCGTCCGCCACGTCATCCGGGTCCGTCTCTCCGGCGCCCCCTCCGCCGAACTCGCGCGCGGGCTGGGCAAGGCGATCGTGAACGCACCTCTCTTCAAATGCGCGGTCGCCGGCAACGACCCGAACGTCGGCCGCCTCGTCCAAGCCATCGGCAAGCACCTCGGCGCGCGCGGCGAGACCATCGATGCATCCCGCGTGCGCGCCTCCATGGGCGGAATCGAGATCTTCTCGGGCGGCGTCTTCCGCCTCGACCCGACCAAGGAAGCCGCACTGATCGCGCACCTGCGCGGAGCCGAGCTCTACGCCAGCGCCGCGCCGCAGGATGGCGTATTCTCCGCGCCGATCGACTACCCACCCCACGAACGTTGCGTGGACATCGAGGTTGATCTCGGCGCCGGCAGCCATGCCGCCACCGTGCTCGGCGGCGATCTCACGCACGAATACGTGAGCGAAAACGCCGATTACCGCAGCTGAGTCCCATCCGGTCAGCGGGCGCCGCATCGGCGTCCACGACCGCCCTCGAGACGGGGAGCGATGCTTCCGGGGACGGCGGACCGGCCCTCGCCGTCAAGCCCACCGACGCGTCGTCCCCGGGCGCTCCGCTCCGCGACGCCGGGACGTGAGCCCCGCTCGTCGGCAGCCGGACGCGCCGCGTGGGCGGATCACGCCAGTCCGGCGGTCTCCGGGAATCCGGACCAGAGATTCATGATCTGCACCGCCTGGCCGCTGGCGCCCTTCATCAGGTTGTCCTCGGCGGAAGTGATGATGAAGTTGCTGGTGCGCGGATCGTGGACTGCGGACATGTCGAGTCGGTTGGTCCCGACCACGTGGGCCGTATCCGGCGTCTCGCCGCTGGCCAGGATCTGGACGAACGGACGGTCCGCGTAGGCGGCGTTCCAGGCGGCGTACACCGCGTCGATTCCAGCGCCGCGGGCCGCCGGGACGGTGATCGTGGTCGCGATGCCCCGCCGCATCGGGACGAGGTGCGGGTTGAACTGGATCATCGTGGGCGCGCCCGTGTGGAGGGCGAGCTGCTCCTCGATCTCGGCGAGGTGGCGATGCTTCACGAGGCCGTAGGCCTTCATGCTCTCGGCGCGTTCGGCGAAGAGGTACATCTCCTCGGCCTTCTTGCCGGCGCCGCTGACGCCGCTGGCGGAATTGGCCACGATGTGGTCGCGGGAGACCAGCCCGGCGCGGAGCAGCGGGACCAGCGGGAGCAGGATGCTCGTCGGATAGCATCCGGGGGCGGCGACGAGGCGGGCCTCGGTGCGCCAAGCGGGCGCGGTGATTTCGGGCAGGACGAAGCGCGCCTGCGGGATCAGTTCGGGCGCGTGATGGGCTCCGTAATACCGCTCGTACGTCGCGAGGTCGGCGATGCGGAAATCGGCGCTGAGATCGATCACCCGCTTGCCGCCCGCGACCAAGGCCTTGGCGTACGCGGCGGCCGCGCCGTGCGGCAGCGCGAGGAAGAACAGTTCGATGTCGCTGGCGGCCAGCGCGGCCGCATCGGAATCGCTGAAGACCAGCCCACGATCCACCCCACGCACCGCCGGGATCACGGCGGACAAGCGCTTCCCCGCCTGGCTCCGCGACGTCACGGCCGCCAGCTGCACCGAGGGGTGCGCGAGCAGCAACTTGACCAAGACCTCGCCCGAGTAGCCCGAAGCGCCAACGATGCCGACTTTCATGCCCTGCATCCTTCAGCAGCGGGGCCGCTGGAAGCCAGAGGAATTTCCCGACGGATGCCGGTGGGCCATCCGGACCCTCCCGTGCCTCGCCCGCAGGGAACGCGAAGCCGTTTCGCGGAGCACTCCGCCAGCTCCAGCCCCAGAAAACAGCCGCAGTCGCCGTCCAAGGACATGACCCGCTGAGGAAAACCCGCCCCGTCGACGGGCGACGGCGCAACCGTGAGCCTCCGCCGCCCGACCGGGCGGGGAATCGGCACAAAAAAACGCCGACCCGGAGGTCGGCGTCTTGGAAAAGGGATTCGCGGTGGAGCGGATCAGCGCTTCGAGAACTGGAAGCGCTTGCGGGCGCCGGGCTGGCCGGGCTTCTTACGTTCCTTCTCGCGCGGGTCGCGCGTGATGTGGCCGGCCTTCTTGAGCGGCGAACGCAGCTCCGGATTCATCTTCTGGAGGGCCCGGGCGATGCCGTGAGCCGTCGCACCAGCCTGGCCGGCGACGCCGCCCCCCGCCACATTGACGGTCACGTCGATCTTCTCGCGAAGATCAACCGTCAGGAGGGGAGCATAAGCCTGCTTGGCGAAGTTCTCGTGGGAGAAGTAATCCTCGAACTCGCGCCCGTTGGCAACGAGCTTGCCGGAACCCTCGACGATACGCACGCGCGCCGTCGCGGTCTTGCGGCGGCCGGTGGCGGTGAAAATATTGGTGGCGGTCGCGCTCATGGTCGGAATCAAACGGAGATCTTGATCGGGTTCTGGGCCGCGTGCGTGTGCTCGGGGCCGGCGAAGACGCGCAGCTTGGTGAGCATCTTGGCCGCAATGCGGTTCTTCGGGAGCATGCCCTTGACGGCGTGCTTCACGATGAAGGGGGCGTTGCGCTCGCGCTGCTGCGGGATGGAGCGGAAGCTCTCACCACCGACGAAGCCCGAGAAGAACATGTACTCATTCTGCTCTTCCTTGCGACCCGTCAGCGCCACCTTGGCGGCGTTGATGATCACGACGTAGTCGCCCGTATCGACGGAAGGGGTGTAGGAAGCCTTGGTCCGACCGCGAATCAGATTCGCGGCCTTCACGGCGAGACGGCCCAGCACGGCACCTTCGGCATCGATCAGATACCACTTCGGTTGGGGCAGGGTCTCGTTTTTGGCGAGGAACGTTTTCATGCGAAAAGGGGTCAAGAGCTAGGGTTGTGCCGGGGCGTGTCAACTGCATTTCCCAGCCAGAAAAGAGACCCGCCCGGTCTCCGCGGCCAAGACCGCGAAAAACCGGGCGGGCGAACGCTTAAGGCTAAATGATGGCTTTAGCTCAGAAACCGACGGTCACTCCGGCCGTGAACCAGAGGTAATCGTCCGAAGAGTCGATGTTGGTCGATGCATACTGCACACCGACCGCAGCGGTCGCCTTCTCCGAAAGTTTGAACGGCAGGTTCACGCCCATACCCCAGTAGGTGTAGTCGTCACCGGAATCCGGCGAGACGTTGCCCAGGGTGGCCGAGAAGTCGAGCGAGGTGCCCGCCGACTCCATCGGAACGCTGTAGCCGACCGAGCCCTGCAGGGTGAAGGCCTCCAGCGTGGTGTCGTAGTAGGCATACAGGCCCGGCGAGAAGCCGGAGACGCTGCCCGTGAGGCCAATGTAGCCCTCGAAGGTATTCGAGTCATACACCGACGTGTCCGCCTCGGGGTAGTAATAGACCGTGCCACCGAAATCGAGTTTCACGACATCGCTCAGCGGGAGGGAATAACCCGCGTAGAAGTCGATCTCGTTATCGAGGTTGTCCGTAATCGGCTGGTTGGTCCAGACGCCCGCGTAGAAGTTCCCCGAGGTGAGCTCGACGGAGGGCTGGAAGGATTCCTTGGCATACTGCACGCCGCGGAAAACATACTTACTCGCGTAAGGGAAATCGACCGTCACGGAATACGACGGCGCAGCTTCGGCGCCCCGCAGTCCGAGCGCGGACGCAAACAGGCAAAGGAGGAGGGTGGCTTTTTTCATGGTGTAGGTTTCAGTTTTAGGAAGACCCGAGGGTCCAGAACGACCTCTCTCCACCCAGAAACCAGCTTTAGGCCTGTCCCAGCGGAGAGCGGCCGGTCGGAGACCGGACGTGTCTACAGATGTTCCTAAAGCAGAACGCGGGCCACACCTCCTCTTTGCCATGAAAAAATTTCCTCTTTTCGCCGCCGCGGCGGGATTCAGCGCCGTCGCCTTGGGTGCATTTGGCGCCCACGCCCTGAAGCCAACGCTGCTGGGCCGGGGCTCCTTGGAGACGTGGCACACCGCCTCGCTCTACCATCTCGTGCACGCGGTCGCTTTGCTCGGGGTCGCCCTGGCCGCGCTCGGCGGCGTCGCTCCGGGTCGGGCGCTCGCGCGCGCCGCCGACTGCTGGCTCGCCGGGACCGTGTTGTTCTCGGGCTCGCTCTACGTGATGGCGCTGGGCGGGCCACGCTGGCTGGGGCCCATCACGCCAGTCGGTGGGGTCCTGCTGATCGCAGGCTGGATTCTCGTCGCGTTCGCCTCGCGCCGTCCACCAGCCTGACCGAACCGCATTGTTTCGTCCCATGCTGCTGCCCGACTCCCTCCGCGAAGCCCTCCTCGCCCTCCGGCCCATCGGCCGGCCGCGCTTGGTGGGCGGCTGCGTGCGGGACTGGCTCATGGGGATCGCCTCCAAGGACTTCGACGTGGAAGTGGGGGGCGTCGACTTCCCCACCCTTCACCAGGCCCTCGCCCCGCTCGGCGCCACCGATGTGGTCGGACGCAGTTTTGGGGTGATCAAGGTGCGGACGCGGGACGGCCGGGAATACGACTTCAGCCTGCCTCGCCGCGAATCCAAGACCGGCGCCGGCCACCGCGGCTTCGCCGTCGCACCCGATCCGTCGCTGAGCGACGCGGACGCCGCAGCGCGGCGCGACTTCACGCTCAACGCGATCGCGTGGGATCCGTTCACCGAGAGTCTGATCGATCCGCTCAACGGCGTCGCCGATCTCAAGGCGCGCGTGCTGCGCCACGCCAGCCCGGCCTTCGTGGAGGATCCGCTCCGGGTGCTGCGCGGGATGCAGTTCGCCGCCCGCTTCGATCTCACGCTCGCCCCGGAAACCGCCGCGCTGTGCCGTTCCATCGTCGACACCTACGCGGAGCTTCCCGTGGAGCGGGTCTGGCACGAATGGGACAAGTGGGCCACGCAGGCCGTGCGGCCGTCGCGCGGCCTCGTCGTCCTCGAGCAGACCGGCTGGCTGCGGCACTTTCCCGAGATCGCCGCCCTCCGCGGCTGCCTCCAGGAACCGGAGTGGCACCCCGAGGGCGATGCCTTCGAACACACGGGTCTGTGTTGCGACGCATTGGTGCGGCTCAAGGCGTGGCAGGAGTCGCCGCCCCCGCGCCGCCGCTTCCTGCTGCTCGCCGTCCTCGCCCACGATTTCGGCAAGCCTTCGACCACCGTCCGCGCCATGAAGCGCGATGTCCTGCGCTGGATCAGCCCGGGGCACGAGGCCGCCGGGGGGCCGCTGACCGAGACGTTCCTGACGCGCATCGGCGCTCCGCTCGATCTGGTCACCTTCGTCCGCCCGCTCGTCGTCGATCATCTGGTCCACCACAGCGGACACCGGAGCGAGTACAGCGACTCGCAGGTGCGCCGACTCGCACGTCGGCTGGCCCCGGCGACGATTGATGATCTGGCGCTGGTGATGACGGCTGATTCGCTGGGGCGGCCGCCGCTCTCCTCGCCGGAAACGATCAATCTGATCGAGAAGATGCGCGCGAAGTCGCGGCAGCTGGACCTCGCCGCCAAGGCGCCGCAGCCGCTGCTGAAAGGGCGGCACCTCCTCGATCTCGGAGAGCCCGCCGGGCCGCACTTCAAGGCCTTCCTCGATCTCGCCTTCGAGGCGCAGCTCGATGGGATGTTCCGCGACGAAGCCGGTGCGATCACGTGGGCCCGGACGGAACTGCGCCGCGCCGCCGCGGCCGCCGCGCGCGCCAGCGCCGCCGTCACCCCTTCGCCACCCGTCCACCAGCAAGGCATGCCCGCCCGCGGAGCCAGCCACGACGCCGGATAAAGCCCTTCGCCGCCCCTCCCCGCCGTGGGCACTCCTCCACCCAGCCCCTCGCCTTAGCTAACCCGCCCAGTCCCGCACGCTCTCCCTCGGCGTCTCCAGGTACACCTTTCTTCCTGCATCTTTTCCGTTTCCGCGTCTTCCCCCATTCGGCACCCTTCCTTCCTCTCCATGCCTTCTCAACTCGACCAGCTGAAACAGTTCACCCAGGTCGTCGCTGATACCGGCGACTTCGCATCCATGCGCCAGTTCGCGCCGAAGGATGCGACGACCAACCCGTCGCTCATCCTCAAGGCCGCCGCGATGCCGGAGTACGGCTATCTCGTCGACCGCGCCCTGCGCGACGCCGGCACGGCGACACCCGTGGGTCAGGTGATTGATTCCCTGCTCGTGCTCTTCGGCCTCGAAATCCTCCGGATCGTCCCGGGCCGCGTCTCCACCGAGGTCGATGCCCGCCTGTCCTTCGACCGCGACGGCACGGTCGCCAAGGCCCGCGAGATCATCGCGCGCTACGCCGCCGCGGGGATCCCCCGCGAGCGGGTGCTGATCAAAATCGCCTCCACCTGGGAGGGCATCCGCGCCGCTGAGGTCCTCGAGCGCGAGGGTATCCGCTGCAACCTGACGCTGCTCTTTTCCCTGCCCCAAGCGGTGGCCTGCGCCGAGTCCGGCGTACGGCTGATCTCGCCGTTCGTCGGCCGGATCCTCGACTGGCACAAGCGCAACGCCGGCCGCGACTTCGCCCCCGCCGAGGACCCCGGCGTGCGCTCCGTCGCGTCGATTTACGCGTACTACAAGCACTACGGCTACGCGACCGAGGTCATGGGTGCCTCCTTCCGCAACAAGGCGGAAATCCTCGAACTCGCTGGCTGTGATCTGCTCACCATCGCGCCGCCGCTGCTCGCCGAGCTCGCCGCCAGCGAGGAGCAGATCACCCGCAAGCTCTCTCCTGAACACGCCGCCAAGGACGCCCCCGCGCGCCGTTCCTACGACGAGAAGGCGTTCCGCTTCGCGCTGAACGAGGACGCCATGGCCACCGAGAAGACCGCCGAGGGCATCCGGCTGTTCTCGGCCGACATCGTCAAGCTGGAGACCTTCCTCGAGCAACGCCGCCGCAGCTGAGCGCCGCGGGCGGCGGCGGCGCGATCCCGCCGCGACCCCACGGCGACCGGCGACAAACCGCGCCGGGATTCGTCTCTTCGTCGCCCACCCGCGCCTCCTCCCCCGCGCACGCGCCTCAACCGCCACCCACGCGCCGCGCCATCCGGGGGCGATCCGCCACGTCAGCGAGCCGCCTGCGCCGGGAGCACCGCGTCCAGCGTGAGCTGGCCGCCTTCCACCGCAAACGCCGCCGGGCCGACGGCCAAGTCGCCGTCGGTGAGGATGCGCGCCCGGAGGCCGCCGCGGCCCTTCAACCACGCCTCGGCGCCCGGTCCCACCGCTTGGTCCATCCAGTAGCAGGGCGTTGACTCCGCCGTGCCCTCAAAGGTCACCCCACCGAGCGAAAAGCGCGCGCCGATCAACGCAGGTAAGTCGATTCCCTCCACCACCACGTTCCGCCGCACCGCCCCCGGGGTCACGCCCGACACGCCAAGCGCCGCACAGAGTCCGTTCCAGACGGAAAAGTCGAAGAACGTGATCTGCCCGCGGTAGTCTTCCTTGTAGTCAAAGAAGCGATCCCCCTCGATCCCGCGCCCCGCCCGACACCGCACGCGCTCCACGGAGACCGTCGCGTGTGTCCCCGCCGGCCGCCCGTGATGGCCAAAGTAGTTATGGCCGGGAGAAATAAAGAGATGACGGACGTGAACCGGCATGATGGCGACGCGCCGAGTCCACGCGGCGACCCACGGAAACGCAACCCCACTCCGCGGCGCGGCAAGCCGGCGTCGGTACTTCCGAGAAGACACGGCCGCTTTTTTCTTTCCAGCGCCTCCCCGCACGGTTCGCTCTCCGTCATGCGCCCCGCTCCGTTCCTTCCCCGTTGGTCGACGTTCCGCGCGCGACGGGTCGCCCACGTTCTGCTCGGCCTGCTCAGCATCGGCCTCCTCACCGCGTCCGCTTTCGCGTCCACGGTCATCGCGCCCGCCGGCCCGCGCGTGCCGCGGTCGGTCGTGTTCATCCTCTCCGACGACCATCGCTACGATGCGATGGGGTTTCTCGGGCACCCGTTTCTCCAGACGCCCCACCTCGATTCCATCGCCACCCAGGGCGTGCACCTGCGCAACGCGTGCGTCACCACCGCGCTGTGCTCGCCCAGCCGCGCCTCGATCCTCACCGGCCTGACCTCACACCGTCACCGCGTCGTCGACAACTACAACGCGATCGCGCCGGGGATGCGCTTCTTCCCACAGGATCTCCAGCAAGCCGGCTACCGCACCGCATTCATCGGAAAGTGGCACATGGGCGGCGAGTCCGACGCCCCGCGTCCGGGCTTCGATCACTGGGTGAGTTTCCGCGGCCAAGGCTCGTACCTGCCCGAAGCGAACGGGCTCAACGTGAACGGTCAGCGCGTCCCGCAACGTGGCTACATCACCGACGAACTCACCGACTACGCGATCGACTGGCTGAGAACCCAGCGACCGAAGGAGCAGCCGTTCTTTCTCTACCTGTCCCACAAGGCGGTCCACGCCAACTTCACCCCGGCCGAGCGGCACCGCGGCCGCTACGCCAACGCCGCCGTGCCGCGCCCCGGCAACGCCGACGAAACCCCCGCCGAACTCGCCGCCAAGCCCCGCTGGGTCCGCGACCAACGCAACAGCTGGCACGGCGCCGACTTCCCCTACCACAGCGACCTCGACATCGCGGACTACTATCGCAGCTACTGCGAAACGCTCCTTGCCGTCGACGACAGCGTCGGCCGCGTCCTCGCGCAGCTCAAGGAACTCGACTGCCTCGAGGACACGCTGGTGATCTACATGGGCGACAACGGATTCATGTTCGGCGAGCACGGGCTGATCGACAAGCGCGTCGCCTACGAGGAATCCATCCGCGTGCCGCTGCTCATGCAGTGCCCCGCCCTGTTTCCCGGCGGCCGCACGGTCGACGAGGTGGTGGCGAACATCGATCTCGCGCCGACGATCCTCGAGGCCGTCGGCCTCACCCCGCAGCCCGGGCTGGACGGACGCAGCTTTCTCGGCCTCGCCCAGGGCAAGTCGGTGCCGTGGTGCGACGACTTCCTCTACGTATACTACTGGGAGCGCAACTATCCCCAGACCCCGACGACCTTCGCGCTGCGGACGAATCGCTACAAGTACATCACGTACTACGGCATCTGGGACGTCGATGAATTGTACGACCTCCGCGAGGATCCCGCGGAGCGGCGCAATCTCATCGCGAGCCCTGAGCACCGCGCGATCGCGCGCGACCTCGAGCAGCGGCTCTACCGCCGCCTCGCCGCGGAGGGCGGCATGCAGATTCCGCTGAACGCCCCCAAGGGCGGTATCTACAACAAGCGCCTCGCCCCCCGCGAAGGATCGGAAGCCGCCGACTTCCCGCCCGCCCTCGTCGTGCCCGCGCCGCTCAACCGCGGCGCACAGTGATCGAGCGGCAGGGCACCGTGGAGCCGATGGTCGGGTTGATCGGCTGCATTTGCCCCCTGATGCTGCGGTGAACGCAAAAGGCTCGGGCGTTGACCCGGCGGCCGCGATGGATTTTCTCTCGGGGAAGCGAGGCGCGTCCCCATAGCTCAAGTGGATAGAGCAGTCGTTTCCTAAACGACTGATCCGTGTTCGAGTCACGGTGGGGGCACCAGCCTTCGCCACGGCCCTGTCAGTAGGAACGCAGGCGCGAAGCAGCACAGCGGCCCAAGAGCCCGTTACGGCGGCGTCCATTCCCTGCCCGCACCCATCGATCTCGTCCGGCGCAAATCATCGTTGCCCTCGCTTCACGGGCAAAGACGGGTTCCACTCCGCCACGTCAATCGTCGTCCTCACTTCGACCGCCATGACCTCCCGTTCGCGTCTGCCGATCTCCTTTGGCGCTTCATTCCGCTGCGCACCCACCGCCACTACCGCGCGCGGTCGATTGATCGGGCTCTTCGTTGTGCTGGCCCTCACCCTCTCCGCCAACGGCGCGCCTGTGCCGTCCGGTGGGTGGCGAGCCGGGGTGGCGCGAGAAAACATCACGCCACCCGCCGGGGTGTGGATGACCGGCTACGGGTCGCGCGACCGTCCGGCCGAGGGCACCGGGCAGGATCTGTGGGCCAAGGTGCTCGCGATCTCCGATCCGTCGGGTCGGCGCGCGGTGCTCGTCACGCTCGATCTGTGCGGCATCCCCCGCGAGTTTTCCGACGCAGTCGCCAACGCCGTCAGTGACTCGCACGGCCTGCCGCGCAGCGCGGTGATGGTGAACGTCTCCCACACGCATTGCTCGCCGTTTCTTCGCGGCTACCTGAACGGCCTTCGCGTGCTGCCGCCGGAGGCTGTGGCCCGCTCCGACGACTACGCCCTCACGCTGCGCACCGCAGTCACGCGCGCCGCGCGGGCCGCGCTCGATGCGCTGCAACCCGCCGCGCTGGCCTGGGGCGAGGACGAGGCCCACTTCGGTTTCAATCGCCGCGAAAACCCCGAGAAGGACGTCGCCGCACTGCGTGCAGCCGGCCAACTAAAGGGCCCGGTCGATCCACGCGTGCCCGTCCTCGCGGTGCGCACCGCCTCCGGCGAACTCGCCGCGCTGCTCGTATCGTACGCGTGTCACAACACGACGCTGTCGTACTTCCAGTGGCACGGTGACTACGCGGGCTCGGCGCAGCGTGAGCTGGAGCGACGTCATCCGGGCGCGACGGTGCTGTTCGCGAGCGGCTGCGGCGGCGACATCAACCCCGGACCACGGCGCCAGGTCGCGCTGGCGGAGCAGTACGGACGCGACCTCGCCGATGCCGCTGACCGCGCGCTGGCCCGGCCGCTGCAGGGAATTGACGGCACGCTCGGCACCGCCTTCGCGGACCTGCCTCTGCGCTTTGCCCGCGTCCCGACCGCGGCGGAGCGGGAAGCCGCCCGTACCAGCGGCGAACCGGCCCGCGTCGCTTGGGCCGCCGCCGTGAGCCGTGATCTCGCCGAGAAGGGCGAGGCGATCCTCGACTACGGTTATCCGGTGCAGGCGTGGCGCCTCGGCAGCCTCGCGTGGCTCGCGCTCGGCGGCGAGGTGGTGGTCGACTACGCCCTGCGCTTCCGCGTCGAGGAAGGCCGCAGTCTCTGGGTATTTGGCTACTCCAACGATGTCATGGCCTACATCCCCAGCGAGCGCGTGCTCCGCGAAGGCCGCTACGAGGGCGACACGTCCATGTTGCCCTATGGTCGCCCGTCGCCCTGGGTCCCGGGCATCGAGGAGAAGGTGGTGCAGGCCGCCCGCGCGACGCTGCGGGAGGCGGAGCGTGCGGCGGCCGCGCCGCGCTGAGCCGTTCGCCAAGAGGAGGAGGCAGGGTGATGTCCGGCACCCGGCAACGGACCAGCCATCGCGCCGGGGGAATGGCGTGAGCTTCGATCGATGCTCGCCGCGCGCTTGCGCGCGGGGGCACGGTCCCTAGGGTCACGCGCAACGCGCCGCCCGGCGCGGTCGATGGTCGCCTCCTCCTCACGTCCCTCGCTCCTGCTTCTAACCCATGAGTTTCCGCCGCGGCGCGGAGGCATCGCGACGTATGCCGAGGAGATGGCCCGCGCCGCCGTGGCATTGGGTTTCGCGGTCGAGGTCTGGGCCCCCGCCGCCGGAGCCTTGTCCCGCGCTCTCTCATCCGCAGCCCTCTCAGGCGAAACCCGCGCGGGCGCCGACGCCAGGGATGAGTCGCTCCCGTACGTCGTGCGCCGCCTCCCGATCCGCGGGACGCACGGGCCGCGCTGCGTGCTGCGCACCGCGCGTGAACTCATCCGCGAGCGCGCGCGACTCCGCGAGGCCACCGTGCTGCTCGCCGAGCCCGGGCCCATGCTTGCGTGGATGGTCGCGGGGCTTCTGGTGGATCTCCAGCCACGCGCACTGCTGCTCGCCTTTCACGGCTCTGAACTCCTCCGCTGGCACGACGCCCCACTCATCCGCTGGGGGCTCCGCTCGTTGCTCCGGCGCGCGACGCGCGTGGCAACGCTGACCGCCTACACCGGAGGACTGCTGCGGGCGTATTTCCCGGAAGGCGCGGACAAGGTCTGCCGCACGCCCGGAGCGCCGCGGTCAAGGCGCTCCGTCGCGCCCGCCGCCGCGAACACGGACCGTCGCGCCGACACCGGCGAGCGCCGCTTGGTCGTGCTGACGGTCGGTCGGCTACATCCACGCAAGGGCCAGGTGCAGACGCTCGCCGCGCTGCAACGCCTCGCCCCCGCGCTGCGGGCCCGCGTCGAGTACTGGATCGCCGGCGGCCAGAGCAAGGGCGGCTGCGGCGAGGCGTTGCGCGCCCAGGCCGCCGCGGGAGACGTGCCGGTGCGCTTCCTCGGCGAGGTCGCGGACGAAGAGCTGGACCACCTCTACGCCCAGGCGGATCTGTTCGCTCTGACGAGCGTCGAATACGAACGCAGCGTGGAGGGATTCGGCCTCGTCTATCTGGAGGCAGCCGCGCACGGACTGCCGGCAATCGCGCACCGCGTCGGCGGCGTGGCCGAAGCCGTCATCGACGGCGAGACCGGTCTGTGCGTGGCGCCCAACGATCCCGACGCTCTGACCGCCGCCTTCGCGCGGCTACTCGGGGACGCAGAGCTGCGACGGCGCATGGGCGACGCGGCTCGCGTGCGGGCCCGCCTCGCGAACTGGACGGAGTCCGCTCGCGCCCTTCTCCTCTCCTCGCCACCGGCACCCGTTTCCCGATGATTCAATCCCGCACCCAGGTTACCGTCCGCTACGCCGAAACCGACATGATGGGCGTCGTCTACCATGGGAATTACCTCCCGTGGTTCGAAATCGGTCGCACCACGCTGCTCCGCGAGCAGGGCCTGCCGTATCGCCAATTGGAGGAAGACGGCTTCCGCCTGCCCGTGCTGGAGGTGGCCTTGAAGTACCTGCGCCCGGCGGTGTACGACGACACGGTCACGATCGTCACCACCTTGCGCGAACGGCCGCTGCTCCGCATCCGACTCGAGTACGAGGTGTACCGCGGCGAGGAACTGCTCGCGACCGGCAGCACGGTGCACGCCTTCATCGATCGCAGCGGCCGTCCGGTGCGCCCGCCGGCGGCGTTCAGCGCGACGATGGCCGGCTTGTTTCCGGCAACGCCGTCCGCGGGCTAGCTAGCCGGCCTCCTCGCGACTCTCCTCCGCCGCGTACTCGGCGAGCACGAGCGGATCGGTCTCGGCCTCGCAGGCCGCCGCAAGGGTTGCACCGCCACCGAGTCGAAAGACGGCCCACACCGCGTGGGCGCGCACCACGGTCAACGGGTGCTGCGCGAGGGACTGCAACGCGGGCAGGTGCGCGGGATCTCCGGAATTGCCCGCGACAATGCAGGCGTTCCGGAGCAGGCCGGAAAGCTTCAGC
>CAIOYO010000066.1 GCA_903862595.1 uncultured Opitutaceae bacterium
GAGTCGGCGCCGTGGGCGTCGCGTGCCCGCAGCGCGTAGCCGTCGAGCGTCACGCGATCAAACGGCGGCAGCGGGCGATCGGCCACCACCTCCTGCCGCAGCACGCGGCCGTGGGCGGAGGCAATCGGGCAGTCCTCCGTCGGAAACGCGACGCAGGCTTCGCGAACCAGACGCGCGGCGTCGGCGGGCGAGAGCGGGGACGGAGGTGAAGCGGAGAAGGACACGACGCGTTCCACGATGGCGGCAGATGGTGGCGACGCAACCGGGGATCGCGGAGCCGAGCCAAGGCGTTGCGAACGCCGCACGATCCGGATTCCCGTTAATCCGGCCGGCAGCGGAGTGGAGCCACGGGCTGGGCGATGCCGCTTGTTCGTTGTGGTCGCTTGCCGACGTGCTCCGGGTGACCGCTGCGGGAGTGCCTGCGGTGGGGTTGGCCGGACGTCGGACGCCGTCGCCCCGGCGTCTTCAGGGCTTCGCTGGTGCGTGGCTCGACGGCGGGAGAAGCCCGACCACATCGAGGTCGTAGTCGGTGTATTTCCGGTAGGAGCCGCGCAGCCAGAGCAGGATCGAGCGGTCGCCGGCGGCGCGCCAGATCGGGACGATGGGGCGGAGATTGTCGGCGGTGGAATCCCGCGTCACGGGAGTCCAGGTGAACGTGGCGCCGTCGTCGGTGGAGTCGCCGCGGAAGATCTCCCAGTGGCGCTGGCCGTTGGCGGCGCTGATCAACGGCGCGCCGGAGCGCGGGTCGGCGTTGGTGGAAATGTAGACCGTGTTGGGGTGTTGCGGATCGATGGCCGCGAGGCCGGCGTAATCGTCTTCACCTGCGTAGAGCCGGGTGCCGGCGTGGGCGATTTCGGTGACGCGCCACTGGGCCCCGTCCCAACGCGCATGATGGTAGCGCAAGTCCTGTCCATTCTCGGCGGTGCCGCGCGGCTTGGCCCCGCCGCGTTGGACGGAGAAGACGATGCGCGGATGTCCGGCGGCATCGATGTGCACATCGCACATCCAGGCGACGTGGTCCGCGCTGCCGCGGAAGACCAGCGTCAGGTCTGGCGGAGTGAGCGCGGTCTGTGACGTGGTGCTGAGGGGGCCGATAACCCGGCCATCGCTGTGATGGATGTTTCCGTCGCGGATGAACGCGTGATAGAGGCTGTTATCGAAGGAGTGGGGATGGTCCTCGGTCACCACCAGATGGACGGTGTCGTTTCCGGCCTGGGCGTATTTGACGTAGGGCCGGCCGCCGCCCGGCTTGCGGCTGGCGGCTGGGCCCTCGGTGGGCGGCCAGTTCAGGACGCGGCCTCCGTAGGTGAACGTCAGTCCGCCGTCGGAGGAGACGAGGTAATTGGGATTCCAGCCGATGCCGCGGTGGAAGTTGTAGATGCGATCGCCGTTTGCACCGATGCGGAAGAGATTGCTGTAGCTGACGACTGCGCCGGCGGGCAGGGACTGCTCGGGCGTCCACGCCGTGAAGGTGTTGGGACTCTCCGTGCGTCTCCAGCGCATGAGATCGAGTCCGGTCGTCACGCCGGGGCTCTTGCCATGGGTTTGGTAGGTGGCGAGCACGCGACCGTCGGGCAGGGCGAGGAAAGCCGGCGCGTTGTGATCGTCGCTCTGGAGTTTTGGGTGAAGGGTCGTCGTCGAGGTCTCACCGGAACGCAGATCGACGGCGGTGACGTCGACATCCCCCGCGTGGTGACCGCCGCGATTGGCGCCGGCGACGGAGCCGAAGACGAGCGTGTCGCCGACGACGATGGCGCGCTCGTCCTGGAACCAGCACCAGCCCCCGTTGACCTTGAGGACGGCGGGAGAGGGCGGCTGCGCGGGGTACGCTGCGGCGGCCGAAAGCGCCGCGAGGCCCGCGGTGAGCCCTGAGACGAGATGGGCGAGCGCCGGGAGACGTGGGAAGAGCATGACGGCAACAAGACCGACCGTCCGGTCTTGTCGAGCGCGGGCTGGAGCTGACGGCGGCGTGCAGGCGATTCGAGTGGCTTCGCGGCGCAAGCTGGTTCAAGTGCTTCGCTTCGCCGTTTTCCTTTCCTGAGCATGTCCGCCGGCCCTGTCGACCGCCATCAGCGCCCCCTCCGCGATCTCCGGATCTCGGTGACGGACCGGTGTAACTTCCGCTGTCCGTACTGCATGCCCAAGGAAGTCTTCGGCCCGGGCTATGCCTTTCTCCGGGACCCGCA